>JBKPAF010000045.1:0-32822 GCA_046726275.1 Actinomycetota bacterium | reverse complement strand
CCGGTAGTCGGTCCGCTTGGGCAGCCCATCCTCGAACACGACCATCGAGCCGACCTTGTCGGTCGGTCCCAGGTTCGAGATGTCGTATGCCTCGATCCGCAGCGGGGCCAGGGGAAGCCCGAGGACTTCGCCCAGTTCGCTGAGGGCCCGGGAGCGGGCGGCGAAGTCCTGGGCCCGCTTGAGCTTGTGGCGGACGAAGGACTCCTTGGCGTTCTGGGTCACCATCTGGAGGAGACGTCGTCCGTCGCCTCGAGCCGGCACGGAGATGCGAACTCGGGTTCGCCGGAGGCCGGAGAGCCACTGCTCCAGTACCTCCCGATCGCTGGGCCAGGCGGGCACCAGGACGCGCGGCGGGACGTCCTCGTCCCGATCCATGTACAGCTCACGAAGGAAGGACGACACCAGGCGAGCCGAGTCGATGTCCTCGACCTTGTCCACGACCCAGCCCCGCCGCCCCATCACCCGGCCGCCCCGCACGTAGAACACCTGGAACGCGGCTTCGAGATCGTCTTCCTCGATCCCGACCACGTCGAGATCGTCCCTTCGGCCGAGCACCATCTCCTGGCTCTCGATCGCCTTGCGGGCGGCTGCGAGCTGATCTCGGAGCTTCGCGGCCCTCTCGAACTCCAGGACGTCTGCGGCCAGACGCATCTCGGCCTCCAGTCCGGCCAGAACCGGCCGGTGATTCCCGGCCAGGAATTCAGCGAGCCGTTCGACAATCTCTCGGTAGCCCTCCTCCGTCACCCCGGTGGTCCCGGGCACGCACGGGCCGGCGCACCGGCCGATGTCGTAGTACAGGCACGGGCGCCCGGCTCGAGCCCGCTGATCGAAGAACGCGTTCGAGCAGGTCCGGACGGGAAAGACCCGGGTCAGCGCGTCGAGCGTTTCCCGGATCGCGTACGCATGGCCGTACGGCCCGAAGTACCGGACGCCCTTGCGCTTCGGGCCCCGCAGGACCCGGGCCCGGGGCCATTTCTCCGAGACGGTCAGAGCCAGGTACGGATAGGACTTGTCGTCGCGGTACCGGACGTTGAAGCGCGGGCGGTGGGACTTGATCAGGTTGTACTCGAGCATCAGCGCGTCGACCTCGGTCTTGGCCACGATCCACTCGACCGAGGCAGCCGCCGCCACCATGGCTTCCGTACGCGGATGGAGCGGACGGCCCCAATAGGAAGCCACCCGCTTGCGCAGGGACATAGCCTTGCCCACGTAGACGACGCGACCGTCCGCGTCCCGGAAGAGATAGGCCCCCGGAGCGTCGGGGACGGTGGCCGCTTCCGGACGAGGAACGCTCATGTGCTCTCGCCCATTCTAGGCCCGGTGAATGACGGTTCCGCTACGAAAACACTTGGAGAGAAGGTGAAATCTGAAGGAACGCTACTTCACGACGAAGGTGCCGTTCATCGTCGTCGGGTGGATATCGCACTGGAAGTAGTAAGTCCCCGGCTCCAGTGCATCGACTTCGTATGTGGCCGTGGTAGGGCCGGTGACGATGTCGGCAGGGCCCGTGGCCCCTCCGAGCCGGGTGGTCGCGGATGAGTCGGTGAAGACCTCGAGGTTGTGGGGAACCGGCTCCTGATTGTTGAACTCGATGGTGAAGGGCTCACCGGCCGGCGCGGCCAGGCAGTTCTTGTCGAACGCGATGTTCTGGGCCGAGATCTGGAGGGTCGTGCCCTCGGGCTCGCATTCGGCCGGGGGCGTCGTGGGCTGCCCCCCGCCCGTCGGGGTCGGGGCCGGGGTGAGGGGATGGGCCAGGGTCAGCTCGCTGGGGGGCGGTCCCTGGGCCACCTCGAGGTTCGCGTTCGAGGTGTCGAACCAGGCCATGGCGAGCGACTTGCCATCGGCGGACACGGCCAGGCTCGGGTTCGTCCCGTTGCCGCTTCCGGCGACGGCTTGTGAGGTGGGTGTGTCACCTCGGTTGGCAGCCAGCATGATCTGGTTCGCCTTCGTGTCCGCCCAGGTCGCGTACGTGGTCCCTTTGTCGTCGATTCCGACCCCGGTTCCCCACCGAGCGTCGCTTGGTGGGTCTTTCGGCGGCGCGGTCGCCCCCAGGTCCGCGACGTCCCAGGGCCCACCACCCGAGGACCTCGCCAGGCGAACGTTCCCGGCGGTGTCATAGAACGCCACCGACGGGTTTCCGTTCTTGTCCAGTGCCAGGGAAACGCCGTACCCCCCATCGCCCGGCACCTGCTCGGTCGTCCAGCTCCCTCCGGACCTTCGAGCGACGGCCGTCCTGCCCTGGTCGCCGTAAGCCACGACCGGCTCGCCGTTCGAGGTCACCCGGATCGCGGTGACCGTGGCCGGTGCCGAGGCGGGGCCGGCGTTGCCCTGGACGACTTCCGTGGTCCATTTCCCGGGCGCCGTCCGCTGCGCCACCCGCACGCTGCCGCCCGCATAGAACGAGATCCAGGGGCTCCCGCTCTGGGTCAGGGCGATGGACGCGCCGTACGCGGGACTTTTGGTGATCTCCTCGGCCTCGCCGAAGTTCCCCGCGGTGTCGGCGGAATAGAAAAGTCCCCCCTTAGGCGTGCTCCATACGAGGTGGTGCTTGTCCTGAGCGTCGACGGCGATGCCCGTGACGGTTCCGGGGATGGCCTGCCCCTTGTCGTTGGCGAGCTCTGGAGCATCGCCCTGGGCCGGATTGTTGATCTGCGGCGTGACAGCGGCTCGGTTCCACACGCCTTCCGACAGGGTCGCCAGGATGACCGCCGGCGGCTGAGGCTGTCCTGGCAGCACGGGCGGGGGAATGTCTCCCGCCTCCAGGACGGGCTTGTACAGCAGGTAGGACACCGCGGGCGAGCCGTTCGTGCTCAGGGCAACCGAGGCACCCCGTCCCGCGTCGTAGAGCTGGTCCACGACCTGGATCAGGAGATCTCCCTGCGCGTTGACGGGGATGTCCGGCGGCTCCTCGGCCGGTGCACAAGCGGCAGCCGCGAATGCCGCGACGCAGAGGGCGATCCCGAGCCGGCGGGTTCGTCGCTTGAGGGTTCCTGGCAAGGCGGCGCTCATTCTATACAGAGGCGGGAGCGCGACCGGCGCAGTATCAGGCCCGGGCACCGACCGGTTCACGCGATTCGCGCTCAACCCCCAGCACCCCGGCGAGCGACATCCCCGTATAGGAATCCGGGTCCCTGGCGACCTCCTCGGGCGGGCCGGCCACGACCACCTGCCCTCCCGCGTCGCCACCTTCGGGCCCGAGGTCGATGATCCAGTCAGCGGTCTTGATCACATCCAGGTTGTGCTCGATGACCAGAACCGAGTTCCCCGCCCCGACCAGCCGCTCGAGCACCGCCAGGAGCTTCCGGATGTCCTCGAAGTGCAGCCCGGTGGTGGGCTCGTCCAGGATGTAGAAGGTCCGGCCGGTCGCCCGCTTCGACAGCTCCGAGGCCAGCTTCACACGCTGCGCTTCGCCGCCTGACAGCGTTGGAGCCGGTTGGCCCATTCGGATATAGCCCAGCCCCACGTCGGAGACAGTCTGAAGGTGACGGGCGATGACCGGAAGGTTCTGGAAGAACTCGAGCGCCTCGTCGACGCTCATGGCCAGCACGTCCGCGATCGATCGGCCCTTGTACTTCACTTCGAGCGTCTCCCGGTTATATCTCTTCCCCTTGCAGACCTCGCACGTGACGTACACGTCGGGGAGGAAGTGCATCTCGATCTTGATCTGCCCATCCCCGGCGCAGCCTTCGCACCGCCCTCCCCGAGGCGGCGGAACGTTGAAGGAGAACCGTCCGGGCGTGTAGCCGCGGATGCGGGCTTCCGGAACCTGGGAGTAGAGGGTGCGGATGTGGTCGAACACGCCGATATAGGTGGCCGGGTTGGACCGAGGCGTCCGCCCGATCGGCGACTGATCGATGTTGATGACCTTGTCGACTTCCTCCCATCCCACCAGCCGCTTGTGCTTCCCGGGCACGACTCGCGATCGATACACCTTGGCCTGGAGGGCTCGGTGGAGCACCTCTTCCACAAGCGTGGACTTGCCCGACCCGCTCACGCCGGTGACGCAGACGAACGTCCCCAGTGGGACGGTCACGTCGATGTTCTTCAGGTTGTGCTGGCGGGCGCCTTCGACCCGAAGCGCCCGGTGGGACGGCTTCCGTCGAACCTGAGGAGTCGGGATGGAACGCCGGCCTGCCAGGTAGGCGCCGGTCAGGGAGCGATCCTCTCGAAGCAGCCCGTCCAGAGCTCCGGAATAGACGATCTCGCCTCCCAGCTCCCCCGCTCCGGGGCCGATGTCCACGACGTGGTCCGAGGCGTCGATGGTCGCCTGGTCGTGCTCAACCACGATCAGGGTGTTCCCGAGATCCCGAAGCCTGAGCAACGTGTTGATCAATCGGCGGTTGTCCCGCTGGTGTAGCCCGATGGAGGGCTCGTCCAGCACGTACAGCACCCCGGTCAACCCCGACCCGATCTGAGTGGCCAGCCGGATCCGTTGGGCCTCTCCTCCGGCCAGCGTCGCCGAGGCCCGGTCCAGGGTCAGATAGTCCAGTCCGACGTCGAGCAGGAACTGAAGGCGGGACCGGATCTCCCTCAGGATGCGCTCCGCGATCATGTGTTCGCGCTCGGTGAGCTGGAGTTGGTCCAGGAAGACGACCTCGTCCCTGATCGATCGCCTGGTGAGCTCCCAGATGTTGATCCCCCCGACGGTTACCGCGAGGCTCTCCGGCCGCAGGCGAGCTCCCTTGCAGGCTCGGCACGGCACCTCTCGCATGTACTGCTCGAGACGTTCCCGGGCCGAGTCCGACTCGGCTTCCGAGTAACGACGCTCGAGGTTCGGGATGACTCCCTCGAACGTCGTCCTGTACGAGCGGAGGCGCCCGAACCGGTTGCGGTAGCTCACCTCGACCTGCTCGTCGGTGCCGTACAGGATGGATTCACGCGCGGTCTTGGAAAGGCGCCGCCAAGGGGTGGAGGTCGAAGCCCTGTGGGCCCGGGCCACCGCTTCCAGGAGTCGTTGCCAGTAGCCGAGCCGGTTGCCTGACCACGGGGCGATCACCCCCTCTTCGATCGAGAGGTCGGGGTCGGTCACGACCAGCTCCGGGTCGACCTCCAACCGCACCCCCAGCCCGTTGCAGGTCGGGCAGCAGCCATACGGGGAGTTGAACGAGAAGTTCCTCGGGGCGAGCTCGTCGAAGGAGATCCCGTCGTACGTGCAGGCCAGCTTCTGGCTGAAGTTGACGACCTCCTCCCGGCCGTCCGTCTGCACGGCCACGGCCGCGAGCCCCTCGCCGAGCTCGAGGGCGGTCTCGATGGAGTCGGCCACGCGCCGTCGGATGTCGGGCCGGGCAATCAACCGGTCGACCACAACCTCGATGGTGTGCTTGTAGTAGCGGTCGAGACGGATCTTCTCGGACAGGTCATGGAGCTCACCGTCGATGCGGGCCCTGGAAAATCCCTTCCTACCCAGATCGGCCAGCAACCGCTCGTATTCCCCCTTGCGACCTCGGACGATCGGCGCCAGCACCTGGAACCTGGTCCCCTCGGGGAGCTGCATGACCTGATCCACGATCTGATCCGGGGTCTGCCGCCCGATGGGCCGGCCGCACTTGTGACAGTGGGGCTGGCCCACCCTGGCATATAGGACCCTCAGATAGTCGTAGATCTCGGTGATCGTCCCGACGGTCGAGCGCGGGTTCCTGGACGTTGACTTCTGATCGATGGAGATGGCCGGGGAGAGGCCCTCGATGAAGTCGACGTCCGGCTTCTCCATCTGTCCCAGGAACTGGCGGGCGTAGGAGGACAGCGACTCCACGTAGCGGCGCTGGCCCTCCGCGTAGATCGTGTCGAAGGCCAGCGAGCTCTTCCCGGAGCCCGAGAGACCCGTGAACACGATGAGCCGTCCCCGGGGAAGATCGAGGGTGATGTTCTTGAGGTTGTGTTCACGGGCACCATGAATTACAAGCCTGTCAGTGCCCACGCGGCCATTCTAGCGGGGGCCTCCAACACTCCCGGGGAGACACTGCCGCGGCTCCTCGTCGCTTGCCGGGCTCGGCCGGCGCCCGTAGTCTCGTGGCCGTGGCAACCCTCGAAGAGCTGGATCGGCTCTCGTCCAAGGAGTTGCACGACCGGGCCGTCCGGCTGGCAGAGCGCCGGTTCGACGTCGGGTTCCTATGGAGGCTCCTTAAGGCGATCCCCGTAGCCGAGGCAGTGGCGGGCAACCTCCGAGAAGCGGAAGCGGACGTGGCCGTCGGCGACCTGGTCCCGCTGATCGACGACTTCATGCATTCCGACGAGGGAGAGCTGGCCGACGCGCTCCGGCCCATGTACCTGGACTACCTGAGCAAGCACAGAGGGTGAAAGAGGTCGGCTCGCGGGAGAGCGAGGAAGTGGCTATCGACGTCGAGAGCTATCGGGCCGAGTTCCCCGTCCTGGAACGGAAGGCCTACCTGATCAGCGCGTCCCTGGGGCCGGTGTCCAAGCGAGCCCGCCGGTACCTGGAGGACTACGTCGACATCTGGGCAGCGGAGGGCGCGCCTGACCCGGTGTGGATGGATCACATCTTTCCGCAGATGGGCCGGCTCAAGGACACCTTCGGCGGGATGGTCGGCGCCGATCGGGACGAGCTCGCCATCACGGTGAACGTCTCCCTCGCACTAGCGGCTGTCATGTCCTGCATCGATTTCTCCAAACGGCGGAAGATCGTCCTGTCGGAGCTGGATTTCCCCACCGACGGCCACGTCTCGCTCGCCCACCGACGACGAGGGGCCGAGGTTGTGTTCCTGAAGTCCCCGGACGGGCTGACGATCCCCCTGGAGGCCTATCGCGAGGCGATCGACGAAGACACCGCGCTGGTCATCGTGAACCGCGTCCTCTATCGAACGAGCTCGTTGCTCGACGCCAGGGAGATCTGCGCGATGGCCAGGGAAGCCGGGGCGTGGTCCATGGTCGACGACTTCCACGGCGCCGGCATCGTGCCCGTCGACGTGCACGACCTGGGCTGCGATTTCTACACGACCGGGGTCTTGAAGTGGTTGTGCGGAGGACCCGGCCTCACGTTCCTGTACGCCCGGAGAGAGCTCCTCCCGAGCCTCGATCCACTGGTCACCGGATGGTTCGCCACCCGCGAGCCGTTCTCGTTCGACCTGGAGCACCTGGACTATCACCCGAGCGCCAGGCGGCTGGAACACGGGACCCCGGCCGCCCCCATCGCCTTCATCGCCCAGGGAGGCCTGGACATCATCACGGAGGTCGGCCCGGGCGCGATCAGGGAGCGCCAGCAGGACCTGATCGACTACCTCATGGCGGGGGCCGATGACGCGGGCCTTCCCGTCAGAACTCCCCGTGACCGGAACCGTCGGGGGGGAATGGTCAACATCGGCGTGGGGCAGGAGGCGGCGAAGGTCTGCCACTCCCTGCTGGACAGGGACGTCTGTACCGACAGCCGGGGGGACGGCATCCGAGTCTCCCCGCACTTCTTCAACACCGAAGCCGACATCGATCGACTGTTCGTCGAGCTGCGGGACATCCTGTAACGGGAGCTACCGGCCGCGCGGAACGTAGCCCTGGGCAGCCAGCACGACCGATTGCGCCTTCCTGAAGAAATCGCTCTTGCATTCGTTCGCCCCGGACGTCGGGATCCCACACGCGACATAGGCCCGAACGTCCCCGCGCTCCCACCGGTAGCCGGTCGGGGGGATGGGATCCTTCTGGTCGCGAACGACCACATCGGAGACGAGGATCAGCCATCCTCCCATCGACTGATCCGCAGCGAACGCCGGAAAGATCTTGCTCTGCGCCTCGCTGAGGAGGGTCCCCCACGGAGTCCCTCGTGAGTCCTCGACCAGGATCACCGCCGCGGCTCCTTGAGTCGAGGGAAGCCCCGCCGTCCCCAGCCCGTCGATGTTGCCGACGAGGTCCGCCAACTTGATGCTCGCCGGCCGAACCGACACCGGCGGACGATCCACTCGGAACAGGTAGGATTTCCCGCCCTGCACTCCCGGTGCGGGAGCGACCGCGTCTCCCCCGCTGGTGGACCCCCCCAGCGGCGTGTACGTCGATACCGGCCTGGGCGGCGAGGAGTTGGACGTGCAGGCCGCGAGCACGGCCATGACCCCCGCGCCGAACACCATCATCGAGTGTCTGTGACGACGTTTCACCCGAACCCGCCTCTCACCTACAGGATGCCATACGCATAAGCGTTTCGAGCGGGAGCGGCCCTTGCCAATCAGCGAACCGGGCGGCCGGCGCGGATGACCAGACGGACCTGATCCAGGGCGGAGAGGTCCTCCAGAGGATTCGCCTCCAGGGCGATCAGATCCGCCGGCTCCCCGTCGGCAAGGGGTCGGAACGTGAGCGCTTCCAGGACCTGCTCGGCCGACATTCCGGCTCGGTGGAGATGCTCTGCCTCCCCGGGGTGGATCCCGGCGGGGATCGGGCCGTTGCCCAGGTCGGTCCCGTAGACGACCCGCCCACCGCCCTGGAGGAACCGGCTCAGGTTCTCGGTGGCGGTGCGGAGCTCAGGGGTATCGCGCCCGAACGAGTGGATGTCGAGGGTCGAGACGATGCGCACCTTTCCGGCCAGCGCGGAGATCGTGTCTTCAGAGAGTCGTTCGGTCCACGGCGCATGCGCGAGCTCGTCGACGCCCGCCCCCAGTGCCCGCTCCACCTGACCCTTCCCCTGACAGTGCGCGGTCACGATGGCCTCCCGTCCGTGCGCCGTGTCGCACACGGTCAGGAGCTCCTCGTCAGAGAGCGTGGGGCCCGCGTCCGAATTCAGGGCCACCTTGACCACCGGGACTCCGCTCCGGTCCAGACACTCCCCGGTGGCGACTGCGGCCTCATGGGGACCGTCCACCTCCATGCCGGTCCCGGCGGGAGCCCAGCCCGACCGAGTGGGGTACCCACCACGGCACGTGATCATGGGGCCGACGGCCCGGATCAAAGGGCCGTTGAACGAGGGGCTCTCGGAGGCGTCCGCCAGCGGGAGCACCGCCTCCAGCGGCCACCCCAGATCGCGAACGGCGGTCACCCCGCCCCGCACGACCGAGCCCGGGTCGGACAACCCGATGTGAACGTGCCGGTCCACGACCCCGGGCATGACGAACCCGTCGACGTGGAGCTCCTGATCCGGGTCGGGTGGAGCCGGCTGGCCGGAAAGCGTCTCCCGTCCCCGCTCACCTGCGACGGCCACCCCCAGCTCGAGGGCCGACCCCGCGAAGGCGATGCGTCCCCCGTCCAGGATGACCAGTGCGTCTTCGATGAGGCGACCAGGGCCGAGCCACGCCAGAGGCGCCCTGACGGCGAGGACGGTCATGCAGGCGGAGTACTCGTCACCGAACGCCGGCTTCCTTCATCGCGGAGAGCTCCCTCCGGTACTCCTGGACCTCGTCGCGAAGCCTGGCCGCGTACTCGAACCGAAGGTCCCGGGCGGCCTCGTGCATCTCTTCCTCCAGGCTCTGGATGAGCCGCTCCAGTTCCTCCCTGGGCATCTCGGGAAGGTCGACCCGCCGCCTCCGCCTTGACCGCTCCGGTGTCAGGGGCCGGCGACTGGGATCGCCCTGCAGGGCCAGGAGGATATCCGAGACCTTTTTCCGAATCGTCTGCGGATCGATGCCGTGCTCCTGGTTGTATTCCATCTGGATCTTGCGCCGGCGATTCGTCTCGGAGATCGCGTGCCTCATGGAGTCCGTCACCGTGTCGGCGTACATCAACACTTTGCCCTCGACGTTGCGGGCCGCCCGGCCGATGGTCTGGATCAGTGACGTCTCGCTCCGGAGGAATCCCTCCTTGTCCGCGTCCAGGATCGCCACCAGCGAGACCTCGGGAAGGTCGAGCCCCTCCCGGAGAAGGTTGATCCCCACCAGGACGTCGAACTCGCCCAGGCGGAGGTCGCGGAGGATCTCGATCCGCTGGATCGTGTCGATCTCCGAGTGGAGGTAGCGGACCCGCAGGCCCATCTCGATCAGGTAGTCGGTGAGGTCCTCGGCCATCTTCTTGGTCAGGGTGGTCACGAGGATCCGGTCGCCCTGCTCAGTCCGCTTGCGGATCTCCTCGATCAGGTCGTCCACCTGGCCCTTGGTCGGGCGGATCTCGACCTCAGGATCGATGAGCCCGGTTGGGCGGACGATCTGCTCGACGACCTGCCTGCTCTCCCGGAGCTCGTACGGTCCCGGCGTCGCGGACATGAACACCACCTGGTTCACCTTCTCCGTGAACTCGTCGAACCGGAGCGGGCGATTGTCCAAGGCTGACGGGAGCCGGAACCCGAACTCGACCAGGGTCCGTTTGCGGGACATGTCTCCCTCGTACATTCCATGGAGCTGCGGGACGGTGACGTGGCTCTCGTCGATCACGCAGAGCCAGTCGTTCGGGAAGTAGTCCAGCAGCGTGTACGGCGCCTCGCCGGGAGACCTGCCGTCGAGGTGGCGACTGTAGTTCTCGATCCCGCTGCAGAACCCCACCTCGCGCAGCATCTCGAGGTCGTAGTTGGTCCGCATCCGCAGGCGCTGCGCCTCCAGGAGCTTGTTGCCGGCTTCGAGCTTGGCCAGCTGAACCTGGAGCTCGCTCTCGATGCCTTCGACGGCTGCATGGAGCCGATCGTCGGTGGCCACGTAGTGCGTGGCCGGGTAGATCGTCACCTCGGGGAGCTCGCCGAGGATCTCCCCCGTGACCGGGTCCATCCTCAGGATGCGATCGACGGAGTCGCCCCACAGTTCGACCCGCACGATGGTCTCCTCGTACGCCGGATGGACCTCCAGCGTGTCGCCCCGGACCCGGAACCTCCCTCGGGCCACGTCGGAGTTGGTCCGGTGGTACTGGATATTCACCAGCCGCTGCATGGCCCAGTCTCGATCGAGCGGGACCCCCTGGATGACCCGGAGGATGGTGCCGGCGTATTGCTCGGGGGACCCCAGGCCGTAGATGCAGGACACGGAAGCGACGATGATCACGTCCCGACGGGTGTACAGCGACGACGTAGCCGAGTGGCGCAGTCTCTCGATCTCGTCGTTGATCGACGAATCCTTCTCGATGTAGGTGTCGGTCTGAGGGACGTAGGCCTCGGGCTGGTAGTAGTCGTAATAGGACACGAAGTACTCGACCGAGTTGTGGGGGAAGAACTCCTTGAACTCGTTGGCCAGCTGGGCGGCCAGGGACTTGTTCGGGGCGATGACCAGTGTCGGCTTCTGGACCCGTTCGATCACCCCGGCCATGGTGAACGTCTTCCCGGTCCCGGTGACGCCGAGCAGCGTCTGGTAGTCGTCCCCGCGGACGACTCCCTCGGCGAGTTGTTCGATGGCCTTGGGCTGATCCCCCGACGGCGCGAACTCGGATTCCACCTTGAACTCAGGCATGTCCATCGATTGTAGGCGGGGGTGATGACAGGCCGGGGGTCCGCTTCGGTATACCTTCGTGGATGAGAAAGGTGGCTGTCGTCCCGCTGGGGTTGCTCGTGGCGGCCTGGATCGCCACGGCATGCGCGAGGGGGGACGAGGCGGCTGTTCGAGTCGCGCAGAGCAGCTCTTCGGCGGGAGAGGTCTTCTTCCCCACGTGGTCGACCGATCTCGTTCCCAAGACCGGCGTGTCCGGCATCCTCGTGGAACGGGATGAATGCCTGTTCACTCAAAGCATGGGCGCCGACCGGCTGGTCCTGTGGCAGGAGGGATATTCCTTCGCCGAGGGCAGGGTCCTCGACCCATCCGGCCAGCCGATCGTGAGGTCGGCGAGGCCTTGCCCGGGGTCGGGGGCTACATGTCGGGCTGGCGATGGGCCGAGGAGTTCACGGGCACGCGGATTCCGGCGCGATGCAGACCTACGGGGGATCAGCCCATGGTGATGCTCTATGGCGTTGAGCCCGGTCCGCTTCCCGCCTGATTTCTCGAGTTCTTTCCTCATTTGTGAGGTTGTTCATAGACATGCTGATTCGAGACTCCTAGGCTCGAACACATGTTCGAGGATAGGCCGTGAGCGAGCTGCGGTCGGCTCTGGACGAGCTGGCGGCGCTGGATTGCGTTGAGCTTCCCGATGCGCGGCTCGAAGAGGAGTTCGCCGAGATCCAGCACGCCAGGCGGGTCCTCGAGGCCCAGCACCTTCGGTATCTGGCGGAGATCGATCGTCGGGCGAACTTCCAATCCGAAGGATATCTTTCGACGGCGTCATGGCTCAGGCATCGCTTCGGGGACGGTGGGGGGTCGGCAAGAGAGCAGGTACGGACCGCGCGGGCACTGAGTCAGATGCCTCGTACGCAAGAGGCGTTCGCCTCCGGCGACCTGTCCCGCGATGTCGTCCGGGTTCTCGCCTCGGCGCATGAGGCTGACCCTGAGGTCTTTGCCGATCACGAGCCGGTTCTGCTGGAGGCGGCGTCTCGGCACAGCGCCACTGAACTCCACCGCGTGGTGGCGTATTGGAAGCAGGGTCTCGATTCGGCGAAAGACGAGGCAGAGCGACAATGGTTGCAACGAAGGCTCCATGTCTCTCCGCTTTTGGACGGAATGGTCCGGGTCGACGGCGACCTCGATCGCGAGACCGGCGAGACGCTGATGACGGCTCTGCGGGCCGTTCAGGACGCCGACGCGCGAAGGCGTGACTCCGAAGACGCGAGGACGCCAGCTCAGCGACGAGCAGACGCACTGGGTGAGGTGTGCCGTCAGTGGCTCGATCGACTGGATCGACCAGCTGTGGCTGGAGAGCGTCCCCATGTGACGGTGACCGTGGACCTCCACGCTCTCAAAGGACTGGAAGGAACGAGCGAATTCGATCACACCGGGCCGGTCTTGCCGTGGATCGCGAAGCTGTTG
The DNA here is from genome assembly GCA_046726275.1 of Actinomycetota bacterium. Classification (GTDB taxonomy): domain Bacteria; phylum Actinomycetota; class UBA4738; order UBA4738; family UBA4738; genus DASXTW01. The sequence continues at coordinate 20,088 of JBKPAF010000045.1, read as the reverse complement.
GCTTGCGACGCCTCCGTGGCCCGAGTCGTGCTCGGCCCCGAGTCAGAGCCTCTGGACGTCGGGCGAAGGACACCCGTCGTGCCGGCGCCGATGCGGCGAGCGGTTGTGGTTCGGGATCGGACCTGCCGCTTCCCCAGCTGTGACCATCCTCACCCGTGGTGCGACGCCCACCACGTGGTGCATTGGGCCGACGGCGGACGCACGGCCCTGGACAACCTCGTGCTGTTGTGCCGGCGCCACCACCGGTTGATCCACGATCCTGGCGGCTTCTGTCTGGAGATGGTTCACGGCCGCCCCGTCTTTCGACGATCCGACGGCTCACCGCCAGAGGATCGAGCTCCCCCGTAGCCGCCTACAGACGGCCGGCTTCGATGATCCGCTGGAGGAAGGACCTGGTTCGCGGGTTCTGTGGTTCGCTGAAGATCTGGTCGGGCGGTCCTTCTTCCAGGAGGACCCCTGCGTCCAAGAAGCACACGCGACTGGCGATGTCCCTGGCGAACCCCATCTCGTGGGTGGCGATGAGCATCGTCATGCCTACCTGAGCCAGGCCCCTGATCACGTTCAGCACCTCGGCTACGAGCTCGGGGTCGAGGGCGCTGGTGATCTCGTCCAGCAGCATGATGTCGGGATTCATGGCCAGGGCACGGGCGATGGCCGCCCGTTGCTGCTGGCCACCGGAGAGCCGGTCAGGATACTCGTCCTTCTTGTCCAGCAGTCCGAACCTCCTGAGGAGCTCGGCCGCCTCTGTCTCAGCCTTCTCTCGGGAAAGCCCTAGGACCTTCATGGGAGCAAGCGTGACGTTGCGCATCACCGTCATGTGCGGGAACAGATTGAACGCCTGGAACACGATGCCGATGTGCCGCCGGATCCGGTTGACGTCCACGCCATCTGCGGTGATCTCCTCCCCCTCCACGAAGATCCGCCCGTGGTCGATGGGCTCGAGGAGATTGACGCACTTGAGCATGGTGGACTTCCCCGAGCCGGAGGCGCCGATGAGACAGATCACCTCGTGATCCGCCACGGCGAGATCGATCCCCTTGAGCACCTGAAGGTCCTCGTAGGACTTGTGGACTCCTTCGAGGCGAAGGGCCTCGCCGTCGTCGGTCACCGAACGCCCCCCGTGGCCCTCATCTTGCGCTGGTCTCGAGCGATCAGCCAGTCCGTCAGCCGCGCCAGCGGGATCGTGATCAGGATGAACAGGGCGGACGCGACCGTGTATCCGGCGAAGTTGAAGTAGGTCGTCGAGTACCCCTGGGCGGTCCGAACCACCTCTACCAGCCCGATGAAAGCCACGAGCGCTGTGTCCTTCTGGAGGCCGATGAAGTCGTTCAGCAGCGGCGGGATCACCCTCCGGATGGCCTGAGGGAGGATCACGTACCGCAGAGCCTGGCCGCGGGAAAGCCCCAGGGATCGTGCCGCCGCGGTCTGGCTCTGATGGACCGACTCGATCCCCGCCCGGTACACCTCGGCCACATAGGCCGAATACACGAGGGTCAACGCCGCAACGCCATAGACGAACTGCGACTGGCGGGAGATGAAGCCCAGGTTCATCCCGGGCAGCCCGAACCCGATGATTGCCATCACCAGGAGGAGGGGGATGCCACGGAACAGGTCGATGTAGGCAATGGCTAGGATCCGGAACGGCAGGAAGGCAGGTCCCGGCAGGCTTCGAATTATGGCGAGAAAGAGCGCGAGCACGAGAACGAGCGCTTCGGCCAACAGGAACATACGCACGGTGACCTTGAAGAACGCCACCGGCACGGGTTCCGTCAGGTCGGTGCCGAGGATCGCGCCCTTCAGGTGTCTACGGGAGAACAGGAACTTGCCGACCTGGTCGGATCCCGGCGCCAGGACGACTACGAGGACGAGGAGTCCGATGATCGCAATCGAGCTGATCGTCGCGACCCAGATACCTCGCTTCTCTCCACGGAGCATCCGTGAACGACGGGCCGGCGGCACCGGAAGAGGAGCCGGTGCCGACGAGGGCTGCATCAATCCGAGCAGCCCTCCGTGACTCCTTCCTTCACACCTTCGATCCTAGGCTGTGGCCTTGAACTCAGGGAGAGGAGTGCTCCCCGGGAAGAACTCGAGCTGAGCCTTCTCCAGCTCCCCGGATGTCTTCAGGTCGTTGATGGCCTGGTCGACACACTGCTTGAGCGCACTGCCCTCCTCCATAGCGAGCCCGTACTGCTCGTTGGTGATGAATTCCCCGATCACCTTCAGCGGGACGTCGGATCCCTGGATGATGCCGATAGCGATGGGAACGTCGATCACTTGGATGTCGATGGTCCCGACCTTCAAGGCCTGAGCGGCGGCGTCGGTGGTGTCGAACTGACTGACGTCCTTCTGTGGCTTGACGTGCTGATTAATGTAGTCGAGCCCGGTCGTGCCGGCTTCCGCCCCGAACTTCGCGTCCAATAGCTGATCGGTGCTCGTAGCGCTGGCGTACTTGCTGTCCGACTTGACCAGGATCCCCTGGTTCGCGTCGAAGTACGGAGCGCTGAAGTCGACGGCCTGGTCCCGCTCTGGCGTGATGGTGATCTCGCTCACACCGACGTCCCAGTTCTTCACTCCGGGCGCATAGAGCTGGTCGAAGGCGATATTGACCCACTTGACCTGGAGCCCGCCCAGCCGCTGGGCGATGCCATTGATCACGTCCGCCTCGAATCCTGTCGGACTGGCCTGCTCGCCGATGAGGAATGGCGGGTAGTAGGGGTGCTCAGCTGCGACCGTGAGTGTTCCAGCCTGCTTCACGGGAGGGCTGTCGCAAGTGCCACCCCCAGTGGTCTGAGCTGGTGGGCTGACTGTGGTGTCCTCCCCGCAGGCCGCGAGCACGAGCGCGCCCAGGGCGACCAGGACGAGAACCCTCGAGATCTTCTTCATTCTGCTCCTCCTCTGTCCCCCGGGCAGTACCAGGCCGGACGATCGCGGAGCGTATCACTTGCCCTCGGTCGAGGCTACCGACGTGGCTCCCACGAGAAGTACCGGATCGCCAGCAGCACTCCGGCGAGCCCCCACAGGCCGACGATCAATAGGTCGCCGGTCCGTATCGAGGATTGACCGGGGACGGGGAAGTAGGACGCGAGCATCCCTTCCACGAAGTGTTTCACCGGGAAGATCCTGGCGATGATGTCGAGCCACGCCGGGGGGTTCTCCAGGGGAATGAAAACGTCGGAGATGAACAGGAGCGGGAGGATAGACGCATTCACGATCGCCGGGGAAGCGTCCGCGTTGGGGATCACCGCCGTGATGGCCAGACCCAGCGCGGCGAAGCTCGCCGAGCCCACGACCAGGGTGAGCAGGAACGGGCCGAGCGAGGTCGTCGGAAGCTTGGCGTCGTAGAAGGCCCATCCGAAGAGGGCACAGATCGCTACAAGCAGGATGGCCACGAAGATCGCGTGGACGATCCGGCCGAACAGGTATGCCCATCCGGGAAGCGGGGTCCCTCTGATCCGTTTGAGGACGCCCGAATCTCGGGAGAACGAGATGCTGATGGCGATGTTCGTGTAACAGGCGGTGATGACGGAGAAGGCCGAGATGCTCGCCACGTAGAACGTCGACGTCGACACCGTCTGGCCCACGCATCCACGTCCGGGGACCACCTCTCCGATGCAGGTCTCGGACGTCCCGAACAGGACGGTGAAGATCACCAGGAACATGAGGGGGAAGGCGAACGTGAAGAACGCCGACGCCGGGTTCCGCCAGAACGCCTTGTTCGTGTAGCGAACCTGCTTCAGAGCGAGGCCGAGGTCACTCACCGGGAAGCGCCTCTCCACCGTCCGATGCGGTGATCTCGAGGTAGACGTCTTCGAGGGTGGGACGGGTGACTTCCAGACCCTCCAGGGTGATGTGATGTGCCACTGCCCATCCGGTGAGCTCGTACAAGGTCCGGGTCGGATCGTCCGTCGTGAGCTCCACCGTTCCTTGAGCCGCCTTGGACAGGGCGCGAAGGTGCTCGGGAAGGCTCTCGCCTGAGGGAAGGCGGAACCGGATCCGGGTTGCTGCGGTATCTCTCCCGGCCAGGGTGCTCGGGGGCCCCTGGGCCACGATGAGGCCTCCCGAGATGATCGCCACCTCGTCGGCGAGGTACTGAGCCTCGTCCATGTAGTGCGTGGTGAGGAACACCGTCTTTCCCAGGTCGGCCAGGTTCTTCACGACCTGCCAGGCGTTCCGGCGAGCTGACGGGTCGAACCCGGTAGTCGGTTCGTCCAGGAACAGCAGCCTGGGATCGCCCGCCAGCGCCACCGCCACGTCCAATCGTCGTTGCTGACCTCCGGAGAGCTTGCTTACCCGGACGCCCCGTTTCTCCTTGAGCCCGACCAGCTCGACGATCTCGTCCAGGGGGCGGGGCCTCGGATACGCCGCCCGGTACAGGTCGATGGTCTCGTCCACGGTGAGGTAGGGGTCGACGCCGGTCGACTGCAAAACGATGCCGATCTGGGACTTGAGTGCCCGCCCCCCTCGGCTCGGGTCCAGACCCAGGACGGCGACCTCCCCGGCGTCTCGGCGCCGGTAGCCCTCGAGGATCTCCACCGTGGTCGTCTTTCCGGCCCCGTTCGGGCCGAGGAGAGCGAATACCTGGCCTTCCCCCACGGTCAGGCCGATCCCCCGCACCGCCTGCACGTCCCCGTAGGACTTCCGCAAGCCACGGAGGACGATGGCCTCCCCTCCCATTGGCCTCAGTCTGTCACAGGGGGCGCCGGCCCGAGAATCCCGTCTCGGGTGGATGCCAGTACTCGACTCGTTCCTCGCCGAGCCGCCAACACAGGAACACGTCGCGACCCTCCCGGCGCGCGGGGAAGTCGATCAGGCCCGAATCGGCGTCACGGAGGACGATGCCCTGCTCGGCCAGACCTTCCAGACGCTTGCGCATGGCCTGAAGGGCGTCCCAGTACTCCTGGCTGACCTGTCCGCCGCCGTCCAGCGACGCTGACCGGTGGATGAGCTCCGCCCCGGCCAGGATGGTCTCTCTCGCCCGCTTGATGTCCCGCAGGGACTCCGACAGAGACGGCAGGAGTCGGTTCGCCTCTTCCGGCGTGTACTCGTGTTCCGTGCTCACGCCGCCAGTCCGATCGTGCCGGGGAGCTGGTCGAGAGACGTGATCCGAATGCCGGAGTGGTCCGGATGCCGTCCCCGCCGGTCGATGAGGACGGGGAACATCCCAACCGATCGGGCCGGGTCGATGTCGAAGGAGGGGCTGTCCCCGACGTAGACGGATTCCTCGGGGAGCACACCGGTTCGATCAAGGGCCAGGCGGAAGATGCGCTGGTCGGGTTTCTCCACGCCCTCGACGCCGGAGATGATCCTGACGTCAAAGAACCGGGTGACGCCCAAGGCCTCAAGGAGGCCTTCCAGCCACTCCTCGAAGTTCGAGACGACCCCCAGGGCGAGGCCGGCAGCTTCGAGCCGTTCGAGCGTGGAGAGGACGTCGGGAAACAGGCGGTAGTTCGCCAGGTCGCTGAATGTCTCGTACACGGCCCGCTTCAGCCCGTCGGCCGGCGGGAGACCGAGCTCCGCGAGGAGGGTGGTGTAGACCCTGGCCCAGAAACGTTCGGAGCGCTCCCTGGACGTCGACCACAGCTCGCCACGGCGGCTGGCATCGGTGAGGATCGAGGAAACGACGTGCACCTTGTCTCTGATCTCGGCAGGATCCACGGTGTGCCCATGCTGAGCGAGGATCTGTGCCAGCAGCTCGGGGAACGAGGGATGGGGATACACGAGGGTCTCGCCGGCATCGAAGAACACGGCTCGGTACCTCACTGAGGCGATGATACTTATCCGCCCTTGCCAGCTCGCGCGCGCTCGCGGAGGTCTTTCCAGAGGACGTCGACGGCGTGCTCGAGCTGCTCCAATGTCCCTTCGTTGTCGATCACCACGTGAGCCACGCTCGCGCGCTCCTCATCGGACAGTTGCGCGCTCATCCGGCCGCGAGCTTCCTCAGAGCTCATCCCACGGCTCGCGCTCAGGCGAGCAGCCCTGATCTCCGGCGACGCCGAGATCGTCACGACCACGTCGAACACCGCCTCCAGCGACCGTTCCACGAGCAGTGGCACGACGTACACGACGATCCGATCGGTGTCCCGGTAGGCCGCGGCGGCATCGGAGAAGAGCCGGGCCACCTCGGGATGGACGATCGACTCCAGCCTGCGACGGGCGTCCGGATCGGCGAACACGATCTGCGCCAGCTGCTCTCGATCGACCTCCCCGCTGGGGGTGATCACGTCTTGGCCGAACGCCTCCACCAGCATCTCGTACCCCGCCGTCCCGGGGTCGACGGCGCGCCGTGCCAGCTCGTCGGCGTCGATGATGGCGGCCCCTCGGCGCTCGAGCATCGCGGCCACCGTGGATTTGCCCGATCCGATGCCTCCCGTGAGCCCGACAAGCAACACGAGCCGAGCTTAGCGCCCTACCCTCGTCCCTCTCGACGCTTGAGCTCTTCGACGATCGCCTCGAGCGAGATGTCCTCGTCTTCGGGGGTGGCTTCTTCAGGTTCCCCGGGCGCCTCGCCCTCGGGGACGGGATGCACGGCGGTCTCCTCAGGAGCCTGCTGCTCCGGCTCGATCGTGGCCTCAAGGGCTTCGGGAGTGGATTCGTCGCCTCGGGACTCGGCGTCGGCCAGGGCTTGGCGCGTCTCGGCCGTGGGTTCGGGCGCAACCTCGGCCGCGATCTCTCTGGTGGGCTCGGCCTCCACCTCAGGCTCCGGAAGGACCTCGGGCTCCTCGGCCACGCGCCGGGTCGATAGGCTGATCCTGCGACGCGACACATCGACGTCGACGACCTTCACCCGGACCTGCTCACCGACTTGGACGACCTGCTCCGGCGACTCGACGTGCTGATCCGAAAGCTCGGAGATGTGGACCAGGCCCTCGATGCCCTCGCCGACCCGCACGAAGGCGCCGAACGGCACGAGCTTCGTGACGGTCCCAGGGATGATCTCCCCCATCTGGTGCTTGCGCTCGAACTCGCGCCAGGGATCTTCCTGGGTCGCCTTCAAGGACAGGGAGACCCTCTCCCGGTCGAGGTCCACGTCGAGCACCTCGACGTCCACCTCCTGACCGACCGCGACCACCTCGCTGGGATGGTCGACGTGCTTCCACGACAGCTCGGATACGTGGACCAGGCCGTCCACGCCACCACCGATGTCGACGAAGGCGCCGAAGTTGACGATGGAAGACACGACGCCGCGGCGCCGTTCGCCCTTGCGCAGGCTCTCCAGGAACTTCTTGCGCCCCTCGCTCTGGGACTCCTCGAGGAAGGCCCGGCGGGACAGGACGACGTTGTTGCGATTGCGGTCGAGCTCGATGATCTTGCACTCGAGCTCCTGCCCCACATAGGGGTGCAGGTCGCGGACCCGGCGGAGTTCGACGAGCGAGGCGGGAAGGAACCCACGAAGGCCGATGTCCAGGATCAGCCCGCCTTTGACGACCTCGATCACTGGGCCCTTGATGGTCTCGCCGCGGCGCATGATGTCCTCGATCCGGCTCCACGCGCGTTCGTACTGGGCCCGCTTCTTGGAAAGGATGAGCCGGCCCTCCTTGTCCTCCTTCTGGAGCACGAGGGCCTCGACGTGATCGCCCACCTTGACGATCTCGGAGGGGTCGACGTCCTGCCGGATGGACAGTTCCTTGGCCGGGATGACCCCTTCGGACTTGTACCCGATGTCCAGGAGGACCTCGTCCCGGTCCACCTTGACGACCGTTCCCTCGACAAGGTCGCCGTCCTTGAAGTCCTTCAGGCTCTCCTCGATGGCCTTGACCAGCTCCTCAGGAGTCAGGTCGTCCTGAGCCACCGACCGGTCCGTGTTCTCGATGCTCGCTCCACTCCTCTCCGGCCCGGCACACCAGTTCCCACCAAGAAGCCGTTTGGAAAAAAGGGCATTGGACGTTGCGGAACGAGTGCGCCCGGGCGCGGAGTCAGTCTAGTGGCGGCCATAGCTGCACGTCAATGCGGGTGCCTCAGTGTCCGGCCGGGGCCGCTTGCGACCAGTCCTTGCCCCAGCCGAGATCGACCTTGAGGGGCACCGTGAGGGGATAGGCCCCCTCCATGGCCTGCTGGACCAGGCGGGCGGCATCCTCTCGCTGTCGCTCGACCACGTCGAACACGAGCTCGTCGTGGACGGTGAGGACCATGACGCAGTCGAGGTCGGATTCCGTCAGGTCGGCGGCCACCTTGATCATGGCCAGCTTCATGATGTCCGCAGCCCCGCCCTGAATCGGGGCGTTCAGCGCCATGCGGCGCCCCATGTCGCGCACCCGTGGATTGGCGGCCTGAAGTTCCGGCAGGTACCGACGGCGGCCCAGGATGGTCTCGGTGAAGCCCTCCGCCGAGGCCTTCGCCACCTGCCGGTCAAGGAAGTCCCGGATCTTCGGGAACTGGGCGAAGTAGGCCTCGATGAATTCCGCAGCTTCATCCGCGGCGATCCCGATGCGGCTGGCCAGGCCGAACGCGCTCATCCCGTACGGGAGACCGTAGTTGATCTGTTTGACCCGACCGCGCATGGCTCCGTCCACCTCGCCCTCTGGGACCCCGAACACTTTCGCGGCCGTGGCCGCGTGGAAGTCCTTGCCCGCGGCGAATGCCTCGGCCATCGCTTCGTCGCCGGAGAGGTGGGCGATCACCCGGAGCTCGATCTGTGAGTAGTCGGCCACCAGCAGAATCCGGTCGTCCGAGCCGGGGATGAATGCCCGCCGGATCTGGCGGCCCAGCTCGCCACGAACGGGGATGTTCTGAAGGTTGGGGTTGACGCTGGAGAGCCGCCCCGTCGCCGCCCCGACCTGGTTGTAGGTCGTGTGTAGGCGAGCATCGTCTGGGTCCACCAGCGGCGGCAGGGCGTCCAGGTAGGTCGACTTCAACTTCGACAGCTCCCGGTATTGGAGGAGCGCGTCGACGATGGGGTGTTGGTCTCGGAGCTTCTCGAGGACGTCCGCGTCCGTCGACGGTGCTCGCCCTTTGACGGTGCGCTTCAACACAGGGAGGTGCAGCTTCCCGTACAGGATCTCCGAGAGCTGGGGGGGCGAGCCGATGTTGAACTCCTGGCCCGCGTGGCGGTAGACGTCTTTCTCCAGGGTGGCCATGCGGTCCCCGAGGCTCTCCGACATCTCCCGCAAGTACTCGACGTCGAGCTTGACGCCCGCCGCCTGCACGCGGGCGAGCACCGCGGAGAGCGGCATCTCGACCTCTTCGAGCAAGCGTCGGAGCCCGGCCCGATCGATCCGCTCCTCCAGCACGGGGGCCAGGAGGCCGACCGCGGCGGCCGAACCGCCTACGCGCTTGGAGGGGTCCGAGAAGAGCTGCCCCTCCTGGTCTCCCTCGATCTCCCCCAGGACGTCCAGGCCGAGGTACTTGCGCCCGAGCTCCTCCAGTGGGTACGACGCCTCGGCCGGGTCGAGGAGGTACGCGGCCAACAGGGTGTCGAAGGCGACCCCCCTCAGCTCGAGGCCGCTCGAGAGCAGGGCGGTCTGGGTGTCCTTCGCATCGTGGACCCACTTGGGTGCGCCGGCGTCCTCCAGCCACGTTTCCGCCTCCGAGTGGAGGTGGCTCGACTCGAGGGGAACGAAGGTGGCTTCTCCGCCCCCCGGGGAGACCGCCAGGCCATCGACCTCTCCCTCCGCGACGTGCAGGGACAGAGCCTTGGGACCGGGTTGTCCGACCAGGCGCCCAAGATCTCGCTCCGAACCAGTCCGGATCTCGAGCGAGGCCGGGTCGACCTTCGGCTTGGCGGCTCGCTCGACATCCTCCAGCCGCTCCAGGAGTGTCCGGAACTCCAGGGAGTTGAACAGCCGGCGGACCGCGTCCTGGTCCCACTCCCCCATGACGCAGTCCTCGGGCGAGACGTCCAGTTCCAGGTCACAGACCAGCCGGGCCAGTCCCTTGTTCCGTATCAGATCCTGCCCCGCGTCCTCGATCGTCTGGCGCAGCTTCCCCTTGACCTGGTCGGTTCGATCCAGGAGCGCCTCCACGCTTCCGAAGTCCTGGACGAGCCTCGATGCCGTCTTCTCTCCCACACCTGGGATCCCGGGGATGTTGTCGCTCGTGTCGCCCTTCAGGGCGACGTAGTCCAGATACTTCTCGGGCGGGAGCCCGAACCGGTCGGTCACGGCCTTCACGTCATAGGTCACGATGTCGGAGATGCCCCGACGGTTGAACATCACCTGGATCCCGGGCCGGACTAGCTGAAAGAAGTCCCGGTCGGCGGTGACGATGACCGCCTCCATCCCTTCCTCCGCCGCCCGGCAGGCCAGGGTTGCGATGGCGTCGTCGGCCTCGTGCCCCTCCACCTCCACGATGGGGATCCGCAATGTCTCCAGGACCTCGCGGATCAGTCCCAGCTGCTGGCGGAACTCATCCGGCGCCTCCGCCCGCCCCGCCTTGTAGTCCGCGTATTGCTCGAGACGGACCGTCGGTCTTCCCTTGTCGAACGCTACAGCGATGAGGTCGGGTTTCTCCTCCGCCAAGAGCTTGATGAGCATGGATGTGAAGCCGTACACGGCGTTGGTGATCTGGCCGCTGGTCGTGGCGAGCGACGTGGGCAGGGCGAAGAACGCGCGGAACGAAAGGCTGTGTCCGTCGAGGAGGAAGATCCGCTTGGGGTGCTCGACGTCGCCGTTGGTCGCGGGATCGCCTGCCACGACCTCGATTGTAGACTCGGGCCATGACGGCATCGGCCGGCCTGTCGGCCAGGGACTACGTGGCCGCTATCTATGAGATGGCGGAGGAGAACATCCCGACGCTCCAGGCGAACGTGGCCCGGTGGACCGGAGTCAGCCCGGCATCGGTGTCAGAGGCAACCCAAAGGCTCCGGCGAGACGGGCTCATCGAGCGGACCGGGCGCGAGCTTACCTTCACCACGGCCGGCCGAAAGCTCGCGGAGAAGCTCGTCCGCCGGCACCGGCTCGCGGAGCGATTCCTGATCGAGGTGATCGGACTGCCCTGGCACCTTGCTCATGAAGAGGCCGGCGACTGGGAGCGGGCGATCTCCGACCTGGTAGAGGGAAGGATCGTCGACATCCTCCACGACCCCGCCACGTGTCCGCACGGCAACCCCATCCCGGGCTCGCGGCGCCGCGTCGATCACTCCGGGCTCAAGCCGCTCAAAGCCTTCGGGCCCGGAGACCGTGTGGTACTGGAGCGCCTCACTGAGGACCTCGAACTCCACCTCGACGTCATGAGGTACTTCGAGGAGAACGGTCTCATGCCGGGCGCCTCCATCGTCGTCTCCAAAGTGGCGCCCGACGGAACCATGACAGTGCGGGTAGACGGAAAGCAGGCGGGGCTGGGCGCCGAGCTCACGGACAACCTATGGGTTCGGGCGAGTTGACGGAATTCCGACCTTATCGATAGAGTTTTAGGTAGCCTTACCAGATTCGTTAGGTAGGCCTAATTCCCGTTCCGGAGGGTGTACGTGGGTGCCGCGTTTCTGATCACGCTGCGCGAGGGGATCGAAGCTGCCCTCATCATCTCGATCATCCTGGCCTATCTCCGCCAGGTGGGTCGCAGTGATCGGGCATCTATCGTCTGGTGGGGCGCGGCCGCGGCATTCGTCATCAGCCTCGGCGTCGGCGCCGTCATCTTCGCGGTGGCCGGTGAGTTCGAGGGGCGGGCAGAGGAAGTCTTCGAGGGCCTGGTCAGCCTGTTCGCGGTGGCGGTGCTCACCTGGATGATCTTTTGGATGCGTCGGCAGGCGAGCCGGATCAAGACAGACCTGCAGGAACGCGTGGAGTCGGCCTTGGTCAGCGGGGGGATCGCCCTGGCGGCACTCGCCTTCGTGGTGGTGCTCCGCGAAGGGATCGAGACCGCGCTGTTCATGTTCGCCACGGCCAAGGCCACGGCTCAGGGAGCGGGCGGCGCGTGGGGCCAGGTCGTCGGCGCCACCCTGGGACTGGCCACGGCATTGGTCATCGGGTACCTCCTCTACCACGGGGGGATCCGTCTCAACCTTCGGACCTTCTTCCGAGTGACCGGAGCCCTGATCCTGGTGGTCGCCGCCGGGCTCTTCGCCTTCTCCATCCACGAGCTCCAGGAGGCCGGCTTTCTCGCCTTCGGAACAGCCACGGCGTTCGACATCTCCGGCATCCTCTCCGACGAGCATGGGCTGGGCGGGGTGCTTCGGGCCCTCGTGGGCTATCAGGACGCCCCAAGCGTCCTGGAGGTGGTTGCATGGCTGGGCTACCTCGTGGTCGCGGGCTTCTTCTTCCTTCGACCGGTGCGGCCCGCCCGGCAGCCCCTCCCACAGCCGGCGACCGCGCGGAGCGAGTAGGGCCGAGGGGAGCCGCGTCGTCACGAATCTGGCTGGCGCTACTATCCCCGGCCAGTGGATGCCGAACCGATTGCGTTTCCGGGGACCTTGATCGAAAACCTCGGCTTGGAGTTCCTGGAGGCACGCCCCGAGCGAGTGGTGGCCCGTATCCCGGTGCAGGGGAACACGCAGCCGTTCGGCGTGCTTCACGGAGGCGCCACCGCAGCCCTCTGCGAGACCGTGGCGTCGTTCGGGACGGGGTTGGCGGCGGGGTCGGAAAAGTTGGTCGTGGGGATCGAGCTGAACGTCAACCACATCCGATCCGTGCGCCATGGATACGTCACGGCGACCGGGATCCCGCTGCATCTAGGGAGGACCACCGCCGTGTGGGACATGAAGGTCCATGACGACGAAGGTCGACTTGTCGCGGTGAGCCGTCTGACCCTTGCCATCCGAGACGCGTCCCCCACCTGACCGACCTCATCTCCCGCAATTCGACGGGAGGCGGATCGCACTCTCGTTTTCTTTGTCACTCTGAGTTTTTTTTCGAGACGTGCGAGGCGACCCACGACCTGCGAGAATCGATCCGAAAGAATTGCCCTGCAATCCTTTTCTCTCGTTTGACACTCGGTGATCGACCTTGCTACGGTCGCGCCGGTCCCAAGCGGCCGAGGGCCGAAGGGAGAGCCGGGGCCTCCCGAGGAACGTAGCGGACCGGAGGGCGCGAGCCCGATGGTTACCGATACGGACTTCGGCAGCGCGCAACGAAGGATCGGTCCGGTCCAAGCCGGAGTGATCTTCCGCCAGCGAACTGCGGAGGCTCGACTCACCCGATGGTCGCCGGGTTGCTTGGGGCCACCTTTTGAGCGGGTCTGAGTGGCCGAGTAGATAACGCTCGCGTATGGGGAAGGCGTGAGCGGCTCCAAAGGCCACTCGGGCCCGCTCTCGGTTTCCGTACCCGGTCGGGACGGGTAATCTCGTTCGCGCGATGAGCGAACAGAGAAACGATCCTCCAGGTTCGGCGGCGCAGCCGGTCGATGCAGTCTCCACACCGGGGCATACCCTCGATCCGCAGAGGCTCCTTCGTATCGCCGGAGTGACCCGGGAGGTGCTGGACGAGGCCCGACGCATCCGGCCCGAGGCCAGCGCCGTCGATCACCTCCGAAGGGTGCATGGCCAGATCTACAACGAGCTGAAGGACGCCCTCCCTCCGGAGCTGTATGAGGAGCTGGACGACCTCACCCCCGACGTCCGGGACGGCTCCCTGGAGGAACTGGCCCTCGCTCACGCGGAGATCCTGGGCTGGTTGGAAGGCCTGTTCCAGGGAACGCAGCTCGCCTTGCAGGTACAGGCGGCCCAGGCGCTGGAGCGGGTCCGCCGGCCGTTGCCTTCCCGCGGGGAGGAGCAGGGTGAGGGTGAGCAGGAAGGACCTGACTCCCGGTATTTGTAGGCGCAGGGTCTGCGGAAGTCGGTCGATATACTGGGTTCGCGGGCTCAATCCGCGGGTTTGCCGGGATGGCGGAACGGTTTACGCGGCGGCCTCAAAAGCCGTTGTCCGAAAGGACATGTGGGTTCGAATCCCACTCCCGGCACCTTGTCTGAGCCACGCCGTTTACGACTTCGGCCCAATGACCTGGTCAAGCTTTGCCACATCGCGCGCGCGGGCGACAGCGATCACCCATCGATTCATCCGTCGCCATGGGACTCCGTACGCATCGCACGCCCAACCTTGTCCAATCAAGGCCGCAACCAGTTCGAACTCCTCTATGGAACGCATCTCTGCGAGACCAAGTATCAGGGTGGCCACCGACATTCCTCTTCCGGAGTCCGTCGCCACCCGTGATTCAATGGCCGGCATGACCGGGGTCGCGCTCAGTGCTGACGATCGGGCGATGCTGGACGGCGATCACGGCCAGGCTGCGCGGTTCGCGATGGGGATCGTCCTCGGCCAGGCCCGGGCAGTGGGAGCCGACCGGCTCATCGACGTCACGTCCGCCCACATCGACGGATGCCTGTATCACGGGCAGGTCAGCCTGGATTTCGCGGAGCGACTGGTGGGCGGGGAAGCGCGGGTTCGCATCCCCAGCACCCTCAACGTGGGTGCCGTCGATCTCATCCATCCCGACCTCTACCGGGGCGATCCCTCCACGGCGGGCAAGGCCCGGCGGCTCATGGACCTGTACGTCCAGATGGGGTGCCGGCCCACGTGGACCTGCGCGCCCTATCAGCTCGCCGACCGCCCAGCGGTCGGCGAGCACATCGCCTGGGCTGAGTCGAACGCGATCGTCTTCGCCAACTCAGTGTTGGGGGCCCGGACCGATCGCTACGGCGACTTCATCGACATCTGCGCGGCGATCACCGGGCGAGTGCCCGACGCAGGCCTCCACCGGCCTGAGAACCGGCTGGGACAGGTCCTGTTCAGGCTCTCAGGCGTCTCCGACCGGCTCCTGCACGAGGACGTCCTCTATCCGGTACTCGGGCACATCGTGGGCGTGCGGGCGGGGACGATGATCCCGGTGATCGAGGGACTGGCCCCGACCACGATGGAGGACCAATTGAAGGCCCTGGGCGCCGCGGCCGCTTCCTCGGGGGCCGTCGCGCTGTTCCATGCCGTCGGCATCACGCCGGAGGCACCTGGCGTCGTCGACGCGTTCGGAGGGTCGCAGCCCCGATTGGTAGTCGACGTCACTCTCGATCTCCTCCGAGAGGCCAGGAATGACCTGTGCACAGTGGGCGAGGGAGCGATCACGGCGGTCAGTCTGGGCACGCCCCATCTCTCCATGGCCGAGTTCGAACGCCTGATGCCTCTCCTTCGTGAGGTGCGGGTGTCCCCCGATGTCCGCCTCTATGTCTCCACCGGACGAGACGCCCTGGCGACGCTCGAGGCCCGAGGATGGCTCGCCGAGCTGGAGTCACGCGGCGTCACTCTGGTGATGGACACGTGCACCTACATCACGCCGATCCTCGATCCCGGGGCTCACGTCGTCATGACCAACTCCGCTAAGTGGGCCTACTACGCGCCGGGGAACATCGGGGCCGAGGTCGTCTTCGGCAGCACTCTGGAGTGCCTCCGCTCTGCGGAGAGGGGGACGGTGTGGCGTGACCCCGAGCTGTGGGGAGGGACATGAGTGGCACGCTCGTGCTGACCGAAGGATTGGGGCGAGGAGAGGCCATCGTCCTCGATGAGCCACTCTCCTTCTGGGGAGGGATCCAGCCCGAGACAGGAGCCGTCATCGATCGACGCCATCCCCAAGCGGGAGCGAGTGTGGCCGGGCGGGTGCTCGTGATGCCGTTCGGCCGGGGGTCAAGCTCCAGCTCGACCGTCCTGGCGGAGACCATCCGGCTGGGGACCGCTCCTTCCGCCATTGTCCTGCTGGAGCCCGATCCGATCCTCGCCCTGGGCGCGGCGGTGGCCCGGGAGCTGTACGGACGGTCCCTCCCCATCGTGGTGGTCTCGCAGGGTGACTACGAGCGGATCCGAACCAGAGACACGGTGACGGTGGATGCTCGCCGGAGCCGGGCGGAACCGCTTGTCTGGAGCGTCAGGCTGACGGACGAGGCCGAATGAGCTCTCTTGCGGCGATCTAGGAGGTTGCCAGCCGGGCCAGCCGTTCGCCGATCAGGGGGGCGAACTTGAATCCGTGACCGCTGCACGCCGAGCCCACGACGACTGCCCCGTGGCGTTCCAGGATGAAGCTCTCGTCGACCGTGTTCGTGTACATGCACGTCTCGACGCGATGAGGTTCACGATCAACTGATCGGTAGTGTTCCCCTGCCCACGCGGACAGGTGGGCCAGCACCCGCTCGTCCGCGGCACCCGCAGAGTCAGGGTGGGCCTCGGGTCCAGATCGATGCCAGCCGACCTTGATCCCCTGGCCCGGACTGGGAAGGGCGTAGCTGGGCGGCGAGCTCCACTCGACCAGGACGGGCACCTGCGGTTGGTCCGCCAGCTCGAAGAAGGCAACGGTCTCCCGGCTGGGGACGACCGGGAGATCGAACCCGGTGCCCGACAGGAGGTCGCGGGCCCACGAGCCCGCAGTGACCACGACCACGCGGGCCCGGTAAGTCTCCTGCGCGGTCAGGACCTCGACATGGTCCTGGGAAGCTCGGATTCCGAGCACCGGGCTGCGCTCGTGGAGCTCGGCCCCCAGGTCGACGGCCCGCTCGACGAACGCCGCCACCGCGACCTCTGCCGCGACCACTCCGGCATCTGGCTGATGCAGGACCGCGATGTCGGGCTGGAGGAGCACCGCCGGAAAGCGCCGCATCACCTCCTGCCCGTCGATCATCTCGACGGCGGCCGCTCGGGACGCAAGGGCCCTTGCGTTTGCTGCCAGGGAATCAGGTGGGCCGAAGTCGTAACCCCCGATCGTGGTCAGGATCGACCGTCCCGATTCTTCCTCGAGCCCGCGCCAGAGCGGGAGCGCCTGCATGGCCATCTCGACGTAGGTCGGTTCCTGGTAGGAGAAGCGGAACACCCGAACGGCACCGTGGCTCGATCCGCGCTCGTGACCTACCTCGAACTGCTCGAGGAGCACCACGTGGACGCCTCGGCCGGCGAGGCGCCAGGCCGTGGCCGCCCCCATGACACCCGAGCCCACCACAACCACGTCGACCCTGCGCATCGAGATCCTTCAGACCACGTGGTGCTCGGCGACCACCGGCCCCCGGGCGAAGCGGTCCAAGCCCAGGGTGGACACGTCCACGGTGTGCGCGGCTCCATCCACGACCATCTCGGCCAGGAGTTTGCCGACCACCGGGGCGTGCTGGAACCCGTGCCCGCTGAAGCCGTTGGCGAGGTACAGGCCGTCGACACCGGGGGCCTCCCCGAGAACGGGGTGTCTGTCCGGCGTCATCTCGTACAGGCCCGCCCATCGGTGTCGGAGATCCGCGTGTTCCAGCGGAGGGAACACCCGGACGGCGGTGGGAAGGAGGTCGTCAGCGATGAAGGACTCGTCGACCGATGTGTCGAAGGAGGGCTTCTCGTCCAGCCCGCCCATGCCCATGAGGACCCCCTCGCCCTCGCGGTGGAAGTAGAAGGTCGTGTCCGCGTCGATCACCAGCGTGCGGCGCGCGGGCACCTCCGGGAACGGACCGGTCACCACGACCTGGCGCGGGATCGGCTCGAGGGGGAGCTCGATCCCCGCGGTGGCGGCGAGCCTGCCCGCCCAGGGGCCTGCCGCATTCACCACCGCGGGTGCGGACACGTGCCCACCCGACGTGGAGACCCCACCCACGCGGTCGCCGGCCACCTCGATGGTCAGCACCTCGACCCCGGTCGTGATCTCGGCCCCGGCCCGGCGGGCGGCTGTGGCATAGCCCAGCGTCAGTCCGGAGGGATCGGCGATCCCGTCGTTCGGCCCGAACGTGGCGCCGAGCATCCCGTCCAGGTCGACACCAGGGATCAGCGAGGGCACGTCGGCCGGTTTGAGCACGTCCACCTCCACACCCAGGGATCGCTGGAGTTCGACAGCTTCCAGGAACTCGCCCCAGGACTCTTCGCTCCGAACCATGAACAGGTACCCGTCCTGGGACACGTCGAGCGGAATGCCGTGCTCTTCCTGAAAGCCGGTGATCATGGGGATGCTAGCCAGGGAGAGCTGGATGTTGATCCTGCTCGAGAATTGGTGGCGGAACCCTCCCGCGCACGCGCCCGTGGAGCCGGTACCCAGCTGTTCGGCGCGCTCCAGGAGCAGCACATGACCGGCTCCCGCTGCGGCCAGATGATAGGCGGCGCTCGCCCCGACAACGCCACCGCCCACCACGACGACGTCGGCGGTCTCCTTCACGGGGCTAGAGCTCCCCCAGATATGCCTCCCGCATCAGGGGGTTGTTGAGGAGGTTCTCGGCCGTGTCGGCCAGCACGATCTGCCCAGTCTGCAGGACGTACCCCCGGTGGGCGATGGACAGCGCCATGTTGGCGTTCTGCTCCACGACGAAGATGGTCGTGCCGAGCCGATTGATGTCCCTGATGATGTCGAAGTTCTGCTCAACTAGAACTGGGGCCAGGCCCATCGAGGGCTCGTCCATCAGGAGAACCTTCGGCCTGGCCATGAGCGCCCGGGCCATGGCCACCATCTGCTGCTCGCCACCCGAGAGCGTGCCTGCGCGTTGCCCCATCCGGTCCTTCACCCTCGGGAACAGCGTGAGGATGCGTTCCAGGTCGGCCTTGATCCCGTCCTTGTCCCGCCTGAGGTAGTGGCCCAGCTCGATGTTCTCCCGAACCGTCATCCGCTTGAACAGGCGGCGGTTCTCCGGGACCATCGACACGCCCTTCTCCACGAGCCGCTGCGTGGGGACCCCGTTGATCCTCTCCCCGTCAAGGAAGAGAGAACCGGTGGTCGGGATGACGTACCCGAGGATCGTCTTGAGCGTGGTGGTCTTGCCGCTCGCGTTGCCTCCCAGGAGGCACACGATCTCCCCCGGGTAGATCTCCAGGTTGACCTCGCGGAGGACCCGGACCGGTCCGTAGTGCGTGCTGACGTCCTGCAGCTCCAGGATCGGCCGTCCGTTCCTGCTGGCCGGTTCGGGGGTGGATCCCAACAACTCTTGCTGGCTCACGTCGACGCAGCCGCCTTTCTCCCGAGGTAGGCCTCGATCACCTGGTCGTTGTGGGCGACGTCCTCGTACGGACCTTCGGCGATCTTCCGTCCGTAGTCGAGCACGATCACCTTGTCCGAGATCCCCTTCACCACCCGCATGTCGTGCTCGATGAACAGGATCGTCAGGCCCTTCTCGTCGCGCATCTTCCGGACGAGGTCGGTGAGCTCCCCGGTCTCCCGGGGGTTCATCCCGGCCGTGGGCTCGTCCAGGAGAAGGAGCTTCGGGTCCGACCCCATCGCGCGGGCGATCTCGAGCCTGCGTCGGTTCGCGTAGGAGAGCGACAGGGCGGGCATGTCGAATCGCCAGGAGATCAGCCGCGTGCCGAAGAAGCCGAGGGCATCCTCGGCCCGCTGTCGGGTCTCCCGTTCCTCTCGGCGGAAGCGAGGCGTCCGGAAGATGGCGGAGAAGACCCCCGACTTGGTTCGGCAGTGGCGGGAGACCATGACGTTCTCCCGGACGCTCATCTCGGGAAACAGCCGGACGTTCTGGAAGGTCCGGGCGACCCCGAGCGAGAGGATCTGGCTCGGGCGAGAACCCTCGAGGCTGTGGCCCTCGAAGGTGATGTGGCCCTTGTCCGGAGGAATCATCCCAGTGATCAGGTTGAACAGCGTGGTCTTGCCCGCGCCGTTCGGGCCGATCACGCTCACGATCTCTCCCGAATCGACGTGCATCTCCAGCTGATCGATAGCCCTGACCCCGCCGAAGTCCTTGGTCAGGTCGGTGATCTCGAGCAGCGCCATGACGGCCCCTCAGCTCCCCGGGACCGTTTCTCGCTGGGTCTCCTGTTGCTGGGCTTTCAGCCAGGCATCCTGGAGGACCTCGTCCTCCCGCAGCTCGCGAGCCCGGCGACGGCTGGGGATGAGCCCCTCCGGCCGCTTCAGCATCATGACGATGAGCAGGACGCCGTAGATGAGGAATCGGAACTGCTGGAATTCCTGCAACAGCTCGGGCAGGCCCACGAGCAGCAGCGCGGCCAGGGCCACCCCAGGCACGCTGGCGATGCCCCCCACGATCACGATGACCAGGATCGTGATGGATACGATGATGCTGAAACTGCTCGGGAACACGGACCCGATCTTCACCGCGAACAGCGCGCCCCCGAAGCTCGCCAGCATGGCCCCGATGATGAACGCCCACAGCTTGGCGGCGACGACGTTGACGCCCGTGGCCTCTGCCACGCTCTCGTCTTCCCGGATGGCCGTCCATGCCCTGCCCATGCGGGAGTTCTGCAACGCGTACGAGACATAGAC
>JBKPAF010000044.1:0-15326 GCA_046726275.1 Actinomycetota bacterium | reverse complement strand
ACAGTCATAAAGGCTCCCAGCCGGGCCAGTGTCTTAGTTGCCATCCTTGGTGGTCGGCGACAGTGCTAGATTGGCCAACCGATGCCCCGCCCCCAAACGCGAGTGATTGGCCAACTTCGAGGACGGCTGATCAAGCTGCGCGCCTTCGCGCCGGAAGAAGCCGATGAGGTGTGGCAAGGACTGGCGCTCGCAGATGAATCCGCGCACCCGCGCTGGACACGGGAGGATCGTCGTTCGCAGCCCTCCGAGAAGTTCCGGCGGAGACTCGAGCGATCCGGGAAGCTGTGGCGAGGGTGCCTCGACCTGGCGATCGAACGCAACGGACGGCTAATCGGACAAATCCAAGCTCGTACTCGACCGAAGCAGACCTTGCCACCCGGAGTATTCGAGATAGGCGTCGGTCTCTACCAGGAACGAGACCGGGGAAAGGGATACGGCCGGGAAGCCGTCGAGCTGCTGACCACGTGGCTGTTCCAAGCTGGCGGAGCCGCCCGCGTCCAGGCGACAACGGATGCTGGCAACACCCCTATGCGCACCGTGCTCGAACATCTGGGGTATCGGCGGGAGGGAATCTTGCGTGCGTTCGGTGCTCTCAGCGATGGAACCCGGCCCGATGGTGCCCTATATGCGGTCATCAAGCCCGACTGGATGGGCCGGTCCGGTGCCCCACCGCCAGACTGAGACTCGGGTCCGTCTGAAAGAACGATCACCTCGATGACGAGTGGTCAATGCGGTACCGCCAGGTCGCGAGCCCCAGAGCCAATCCCCAGACCAGAAACCAGAGGTCCCACACGAACACGTGCCAACGCATGGTGTGGTGGTTGACCGGTTCGGATGGGGTGATCACGTCGGCGAGGACGAGTCCACCGACGAGGACGTACACACCTCCATAGAGTGTGAGGAGCGTGCTCCCGACAGTGCCCAAGAAGAGCAGCAAGCGTGGCACGAAGCGAGCGCCCCACGGCCGGACGAGTGCCAGCGCCAGGAACCCTCCAGCGATCTTCACCAGGACGACCAGGATGCCCAGCGCGAGGGCTGCCCCGGAGCGCTCCCGAGCGAGGTCCTCGAGGGTGCCTCCAAGGGTGTCGAGCAGGAAGGTGCCGCCGAGGGTCCAATAGAGGCTCACCGCGGCAGAGCCGAACGCCAGGACCGCCGCCGCGTATGCGGGCCATGCTCGTTTCAACGGGCTGCCGGTGTGTTGTCGAGGGTGGGCATACCCGCCTCGGCCGGACGGGGTGCTAGCTGTTTTTGCCGGGAGAGCCTGTCGTGATGCATCGCTCCACATTCTCCCGTGTACAGGGGTTGTGCTCATCTTTCAACGTGCCGAGGTCAGAGTCGGCTATGTCTTCCAGGTGTGGCCGGGCCCGCGGCCTGACCGGGAACGTAAGGGCTTTGGAGAAGGGCCGTTGCCGCATCTGTGCGGGTTTCGCAGAAGCACCATTCTGCGAAGGGTCAACATCCCTCCCGTGACGCCGATCGCCTTCGACCCGCACATCTGCAGAGCGATCGTCTACGCCGCAGTCAGGCTTCGCGATTGTCCCTACCGGGCTCCCAAGCATGCCAACGCGGCCACCATCCCGGCACGGCGCGCCGATAGGCCTCGTACTCGGATCCGTACCGGCGAAGCAGCGTCGGTTCCTCGTACACATGAACGAACGCCACCGTTGTGGCCAGGAAGAGGGCAGCGTACGCGAGCAGCGCGAGCCGGCCGAGGAGCAGTGCCTGCCCGACGATCGTCGCAGCCACCGACAGGTACATCGGGTTACGAACGTATCGGTAGAGACCGCCCACTACGAGCCGCTCCGTCGGCGCGACGGGCGCCGGGGTCCCCCGACCTTCGGTGACGAAACGAACGAAGGCGCTGATCAGGATCACTGCCCCTGCCGCCAGTAGCGCCAGCCCCACAAGCCGGATCGCTGGGTGCCAGGGCGGCTCTTGTACGCGCCAGCCGGTGAGCAGCCACGGGATCAGACCGGCCGCCGTCCCGGGAACGAGGACCAAGAAGATCGCGGTGCTGACAATCGCAGCCCCCCTCTGCATTGCCGCATCGTAGGCCGCAGATCCGTCATCGACCGCCCCTGAGGCCGCGTCCGGATCCGCGACCCGCTGCGGTGGCTCTCGCGACGATGACTTCGGGGCCCCTCGGGAGGTCGTCCGGAAGAGCGGTGGTGCCGTGCGTCCCTCAGCGAGGCCGGAGCGACTGCCCGAAACGGAAGACTTCCCCTGGGTCGTATCGTGCCTTCACCCGAACGAGACGGTCGAGATTCGGTCCGTAGTAGGCGACCGCCCAGTCATCCAGATCCGGGTCGGCGAAGTTCTGGAACACTCGGCCGGAGGCCCACGGGTGCACCGATGCCCACGATCGGGCCGCCTGCTGGTGCGCGGCCTCCTTGTCGCTGATGGAGGCTTCAGGCGGGACGACGACAGCGTGCTTGAGCTGGAACAGCTCCGTACGGTGGACGAACGCGGTGCTGTCGGGCGGCACTCGGTTGTAGGCGCCACCCCAGGGCATGAAGTCCAGCTCGCGAGACTCTCCGGGGACGCGGTCTCGCGCGAAGATCTCTACCAGCGCCGCGATGGCATCGGCCGGCAGCGGCCGACGGAAGAACTCCGACTTCGAGAACAGATAAACCGGTTCCGAGGGGCCCCCGCCGCCGCCTTCCTGTTCGGCTTCGCCGAGCCGCGCCCAGAACTGCCGCGTCTCAGGGAAGGAAAGGTGCTCGAGCGATGAGGAGACCGGATCACAGCCGACGCGGGCGATCAGCTCGTCGAACAGGTCCTCCGGGTCGGATCCGGTCCCGAGCACAGCGCCGTACACGTCGACGGAGGGGGGCCGGTCGACTTCCCCGGTGGCGGTCACCTTCAGGCTCGCGGCGAGACCGTAGGGCCCGTGCGGGGCCCATGACTGCCAGGCCGCGATGACGTCGGGCGCCCGGGAAAAGGGCCATGCCAGGTGAACGTTCGTCGCGTTCGGGGCTGGGACGGTCCGGAACGTGAGTGAGGTTACGACGCCGAAGTTGCCGGCGCCGGCGCCTCGGAGGGCCCAGAACAGCTCCTCCTGGTGGTGCGAGTCGCACGTGACGATCCTCCCGTCGGCCAGGACGATCTCCACTCCAACGAGCGAATCGGAGGTCACTCCGTAGGCTCGGCCAAGGATCCCCAGCCCGCCGCCGAGCGTCAGGCCGGCGACTCCGACATCGGGGCAGGTACCGGCTGGGATGGCGAGATCGTGTTCCCGCAAGGCTTCGTACACCTCGCCGAGCCGCGCGCCCGCCCCAACCGTCGCCACGTCGCCCGCCACCGAAATCGAGTGCAAAGGACCCACGTCGATTAGGACCCCTGGGGTCGAGGAGTGTCCCGCGAAGCTATGGCCACCGCTGCGCATCGCGACGTCGAAACCATTTCGGCCAGCGAACGAGATCACCTCTGAGACGTCCTGCGCAGACCCGCACGACACGATGGCCTCTGGCTCCACGTCTTGGAACCGAGCGTTAAACGGCCGGTGCCGAGCGTCGTAGGCGGGCGAGCCCGGAAGGATGACGTCGCCGTCGATCACCCGCTCGAGCGGTCGCCAATCCGGCATGTTCCCCTTCTATCCTGCCGCAGGCCGTGCATCGAGGCGATTCTTCCCCGCCTAGTGGATCATGGACCCGTCCTGAGATGCCGGTGGCATCGGCGAGCCGTAGTTCGGGTAACGATGCCCCCCTTGAGCTCGAACGACAACCATCCGGGTCCAATCCCCGTCACGCCCGAGGACGGCCGCCGACCTATTGGCCTGAGGTGTCGGCTGGTCGCTAGCATGTTCCACGGCCGAGGCCCCGTCCTCTCCAGGGCTCGGAGGGACTGCTATGAAGATCGCGCACGGAATCCGTCGACTCGGTGGCGACAGCATCATCAACTCGTACCTCCTGGAGGAGGCGGGAGAGGTCACGATCATCGATGCCGGAGTCCCCGGTCTCTACCGAGACCTCACCGGCGAGCTGGCGGCGATGGGTCGGACCCCGGACGATGTTCGTGCGCTGGTTCTCACCCACGGCCACAGCGACCACATCGGCTTCGCGGAACGACTCCGACGTGAGCGCGGGCTCCCCGTATCGGTCCACGAGATGGACGCCGCGCTGGCCAGGGGCGAGGTACCCAACCCGGCAAAGGGTTACGGCCCGATCAAGATCGGACCCCTTCTCGCATTCCTGTGGTTCACTCTGCTGCGGGGTGGGCTTCGAACCCCCAAGCTCCAGGAGGTGGCCACGTTCGGCGATGGGGCGACGCTGGACGTGCCGGGCAGCCCGCGCGTCATCCTTACTCCGGGGCACACACCCGGGAGCGCTGCGCTCCACGTTCCGTCCCACAATGCGCTGTTCGTCGGGGACGCGTTTGCGACCTACGCGGTCACGACGGGCGCCCGAGGCCCGCAAGTGGCGCCGTTCACCGCGGACCCCGCGCAGGCGGTTGCGTCCCTGGCCCGCCTCGAAGCGATCTCCGCCGACCTCGTGCTGCCGGGGCACGGCGAGGCGTGGACGAGTGGGGTCCAGGAGGCAGTGGACCAGGTCCGCCGGGTGGCCGCGCCGCACCCCTGAAGAGGTCTCACGAAGCCAGGCCGACTCGGCGAAAGTGACGGTCGTCGCGGGCCAGACGACCGTTCAGGACTTTCACCTCGAATCCTGAGGAAAGGCCAGCCGGCGGTGGTGAGGGGAGGCTAGCGCCTCAGATCCCCTGGCCCGCCTGACAGGCCGGGTGTCCGCATCCGCACGGCTCGCCGGTCGGTCCTGACGCGACGTGCTCCTTGCAGAAATCGCTGCAATACTGCCCTGCTTCCGCCTGGCATCCGCAACCCTCGTGTGCGCACATCTCCATCCGTGGCACCTCCTACAATGTTGAGCTTTCCCAAATGCTGTGACGAGAAACGAGCGCGTGACGGTCAGGCCATCGCCGACTCGCAACTCGCTCAGGGTGGAACCGCTTGGTCGGGATTGGTTCGACGGGCGGTTCGGGGTGTCCGGGGGCACAGGTATGCTCGACCGGAATGCCCGGTAACGTGGTTCGCAGCGAAACTCCGTTCTCGACAACAGGAGCCTGACGGAGAGGGGGCCCTTATGACCGAGATGATCCGAACATCGGGGCTGGTCAAGCGGTTCGGGAAGGTGACCGCGCTGGACGGGCTCGACCTGGCGGTTCCTCGAGGAACCATCCTCGGGTTGCTGGGGCCCAACGGGGCCGGGAAGACCACAGCTGTCCGCATCCTGACGACGCTTCTCGAGCCCGACGAGGGCACGGTCATGGTGGCGGGCCTGGACGTCTGCGCGGAGCCGGACAAGGTGCGGGAACGGATCGGCCTGTCCGGGCAGACGGCCGCCGTCGACGAGTACCTGACGGGTTACGAGAACCTGGAGATGGTGGGCCGCCTGTACCACCTGGGGGCGCGAAAGTCGCGCGAACGCGCCCGCGAGCTCTTGGACCGGTTCGAGCTGGACGAGGCGGCCGACCGACCGGCCAAGACCTACTCGGGCGGGATGCGCCGCCGCCTCGACCTGGCCGCCGCCCTCGTGGCCGCGCCCCAGGTGTGCTTCCTGGATGAGCCGACCACCGGCCTCGACCCGCGCAGCCGGGCCCAGATGTGGGAGACGATCCAGGAGCTCGTGCGAGGTGGATCGACCGTTCTCCTGACCACGCAGTACATGGAGGAAGCCGACCGGCTGGCGGACGAAGTCGTCGTCATCGACCGGGGGAAGATGATCGCCCACGGCCCGCCCGATCAGCTGAAGACTAAGATCGGGGGCGAGCGGATCGAGGTCGTTCTGGCGGACTCCGGAAACATCCAGGCGGCCCGAGGGCTCCTCGCGGAACTGTCGGCGGGGGAGATCCGGGTCGACGAGCAGACGTGCACGGTCACCGCCTCTGTCGTGGGCGGCGTGGACGACCTTCGGCTCGTCCTTCAGCAGCTGAAGGACCGAGCGATTCCCGTGGATGACGTCGGCCTCAGACGCCCCACCCTCGACGACGTGTTCCTGTCGCTCACCGGCCACGCGGCGGAGGAGGTCGAGGAATCGCCAGATGGGAAGCCGGCCGAGCGAGAGCGTGCCCGAGAGAAGGAGGCCGTGAGATGAGCAAGCTCGCACTCACCTTCGCAGATGGCGGCATCGTCGCGAAGCGCAACCTGATCAAGATCAAGCGAGTGCCGGACATCTTCGTCTGGACTCTGATGTCCCCGATCATGTTCGTGGTGCTCTTCGCGTACGTGTTCGGGAGCTCGATCCAGATCCCCGGCGTCTCCTACACGCAGTACCTGATCGCAGGCATCTTCGTTCAAACGGTGGTCTTCGGGTCGACGTTCACCGGAGTCGGCATCGCCGAGGACATGACCAAGGGCATCATCGATCGGTTCCGGTCGTTGCCGATGGCGCGCTCTGCGGTCCTGGTGGGTCGAACCACCAGTGACATCGTGTTCAACTCGGCCTCGATCTTCGTGATGTCCATCACCGGCCTGATCGTCGGGTGGCGGATCACGACGTCCCCCGTGGAGGCGATGGGGGGCTACCTCCTGTTGCTGCTGTTCGCGTATGCCATGTCCTGGATCATGGCCTTCGTGGGGTTGAAGGTGGGAAAGGTCGAGGTGGTGAACAACGCCTCATTCATGGTCATCTTTCCATTGACCTTCATCGCGAACACGTTCGTGGTGGCCGACTCCCTGCCCGGCGTACTCCAAACATTCGCGGAGTGGAATCCCGTTTCGGCTGTTGCCCAGGCGGTTCGGGAGGCGTTCGGGAACACGGGCAGCCTGCCGGAGCCCACCGTCTGGCCGTTGGCAAATCCGGTTCTCTACACGCTCATCTGGGTCGCGATCATCCTGGCTGTGTTCATTCCGCTGTCGGTGCGTCAGTACAAGCGAGCGGCCAGTCACTGACCAGTCTCGACTCCACGGCTCGCTGACGAACTGGGGAGCCTGCCTGCTCTAAGTGAGGCTGACCTCAGTGCGGAGGTCCTGGTTGAGGATCGAGGAGAGTCGAGCCACCTCGGTCTTCACTGCCCGCAGCGGCGGCCTGCCGGCCTCGGGGAACCAGGCGACGCGGACCTCGCCGCCATCCAGCTCCCACGTGCCGCACACCGCGCCCCGCGCCACGACGACCGGCGCGATCCAACCGCTCTGCTTGCTCACCGCGGCCCGGCGAGCCGTCGACACGACGTGCCCGTCCCCAGTACCCGGACCCATCACATACTGGTCGAAGCCCGGCAGTAACCGCACGGCCTTGGTGGGCTTCACCGAGGCCAGCTCGTCCACGTCTTCAGCGAGGACATGCGCGCGTTCGCCGTCGACGTCGACCGCCACCATCCGGTCGCTGATCGCATCGAACCACGTTCGAAGCTGTCGTTTGCCGAACCAGCCGCCGGAGAGCCAGTTCCCGAAGGCATCGATGCTCGTCGGCCCGTACGCACCGAAATAGGAGAGGATGGCTGCCGGCGCCGCCTCGGTGGGATCGGGGACGCCGGCCCACCGCGAGCTTGCCGCCTCGGGGAGCATGAAGGTCACCCTGTTTCCTCGGCTCGGCCCGAAGCACAGATCCCCCTGCCAGGCGAGAGGCTTCAGGAGCGTGCCCCAGCCCGATCGAAGCGCGGTGCCGATGCGGCCCAGCCCGTGCCGTGCGGTGACCGCGGCCACCAGTTCGTCCCGGGTGAGGGTCGTTCCGTCGAGTACTTCGCGGACGACGCCTCGGAGAGCCTCCATCTTCTGCGGGGTCACACCGAAGTAGTGTTGCCAGCTCGGCCGCTCCCACGATCGTCCGGCCGCGATCAGCGACAGGAAGGCTCCGCCTTCCTCGGGGGTGAGGAGGTGAAGCGTCCCCCGCATTGCCCAGGTCTTGACGAGGCGTCCCTCGGAGAGGGCTCGGGCGACCTCGCCGGGGCGCGACGCCTCCCGTCGGACCCGGACCGCCAGCTCAGCCGACGATGCCACCTGTGCCTGAACCCCGCACAGGCGGCGAACGACCTCTGCCACTGACGGCTTTCCGATCGGATCGAGCATGTGCCTTCGCATGCGGAAGGCGAGCGCCTGCTGCCATGTGACGCTCGGAGGCATGGATGGAAGCGTATCGAGCTGCCCGGATTTGGGTATTTACACTGCCTCTCGAAACGCCCGATCGTTCTAGGTGAGAGAGCTCTCGCTCATCCCCGAACCAGCGGAGATCAGGAGACAGGTGGCGGAGGACATGAGGGCCGAGGTCACGTGCTCGTGGTGTGGCGCGCTGACGCCACTCGATGCCGTGTGCTCGGCGTGCGGTTCGCCCATGGAAAAGCTGATCCGCTGCCGGTACTGCGGAGACCTCACGCCCGACCCCGTGTGCAGTAATTGCCATGAAGTCCTCTCCACCATGGGCAACCTCGCCCGCAACTCACCCGACAAGCCTCTCCTCGAAGAGGCCCTGAAGGAGTTCATCGACCGAGGGCCGTAGGCGGAGACGAACTGCTCGGGACTCGGCCGACGACCCGGCGCACCTCTCGCGCGATCTCCAGGTCCTCGCGCGCGTGCACCAGGAGCACCCGAACCGACGCGCGTGCGGGGGAGAGCTCAGCGTCCTCCTCTGAAGCAGACTCGTTCCGACCGGCGTCCAACTCGACTCCCAGGAAGCGCAGCTTGTCGCAGGCCCGGGCTCGGACCAGTGCCGAACCTTCGCCGACACCCCCGGTGAAGACCAGTCCGTCCAGTCCGCCCATCGACGCGGCCATCGCCGCGACGCTCGCGCAGAGCCGATGGACATAGACGTCGATGGCCAGGGCCGCCCGCGGATCGCCGCTGTCCGCCGCAGCCAGGACGTTCCGCATGTCGGCCGACAGGCCGGACAGGCCGAGCACCCCCGATTCGTGCTCCAGAGCTCGCTCCGCCTGTTCCGGGGAGATACCCGCGTGACGTTGCATCCATAGCAGTGCTCCCGGGTCGACCGAACCCGAACGCGTGGCCATCACCAGGCCCTCCAGCGGCGTGAACCCCATGGTGGTATCGACCGACCTTCCCGCGTCCACTGCCGCCAGCGAGGCGCCCGCTCCCAAGTGGCAAGTCACCAGCCGCAGATCCTCGACGGGACGCTCGAGGAGTTCCGCGGCGCGCCTGCTCGCGTAGGAGTGATTGAGCCCATGAAAGCCGTACCGCCGAATGCCCCAGCGCTCCCTCCACTCGGCGGGAATCGCGTACTCGGCCGTTGCGTCGGGGAGGGTGGCGTGGAAAGCGGTGTCGAAACAGGCCACGTTGGGGATGCGGGGGAGCGCTTCCTTTACCAGGTCCAGGCCCGCGAGGGCGGGCGGATTGTGCAGAGGCGCCAGATCGGCCAGCGGCCGGAGTCGCGCCAGCACGTCGTCGGACACCAGCACGCTCTGGCGGAAATCGGGGCCGCCGTGGACCACACGGTGCCCCACGGCCTCGACGTCCGGGGCCTCTCTCAGGAAAGCCTCGAGGTCGGCGGGGTCGGCCTGGCCGGATGGCGCGTCGAGATCGCGTGCCGTCGCCGCCTTATCCCGGTCGTCTAGGACGCGCAGCTTCATGCTGCTCGAGCCGGCGTTGACCACCAAGATCTGCATGGGTCCTCCCCGCCGATCCTAGGCCGCCGTCATCGTGGGGGAGAACTCGCCGTAGGTTTGTCCGACATGATCTGCAAGGATGGCGGCGTGCGGACCCTCGCGTAGACTCATGACGGGTTCCCTCGTTGGAAACCCCTACGGCGGGGTGGCCGAGTGGTTAGGCAGAGGTCTGCAAAACCTCGCACAGCGGTTCAATTCCGCTCCCCGCCTCAAAGAAAGGGCAGGTCAGCGACCTAGAGCGTCATCCTGTTCCCTGGTCAGAACCGGTCAGGATTCGTGAGAGGTCACGCATCGAAACGATCCCCACCACGCGATCGCCCTCCTTCACCGGGAGATGGCGGAAGCCACAAGTGAGCATGAGCTCGAGTCCTTCCTCGGCTCGAGCTTCCGGCGACACCGTGAGGGGATCCTGCGTCATCCAGTTCCTTACCGGGGAGGCGCGGCCTGCATCCGAGTGGTGTACGAGAGCTCGCAAGATGTCACGCTCGGTGAAGATTCCGACCAGGTCTGAACCGTCGACCACGAGAACGGACCCGGCCTTCCCGGCCAGCATAGCCGAGGCAGCCCGCATGACCGTGACCGAGGGAGCTACGGTGATGAGATCAACGGTCATGATTTCTCGGATCGTTGCCATCATGTGCTCCCTCTGATCGGACACCAAGACTAGGTCAGGCGCTGTCCTGGGAAACGTCGACGGCCTTACTCCGTTCTCTTGCGGTATCGAATTCGGCCCAGATGCCGCCCTCCGTTATCCGGCCCCACCTATCCGCTATCTGATCGACGACGTGCAGGCCCCACTTCGCCGAGCGCAGCTCCTTTGTGGTTTCCGGTGTGGGGTCGAAGATGCTGCGATCCAGAATCTCGAGACGGAGGTGGTCTTGTGAGTCCGTCACTGTGACTTCAATGGGCGCGCCGGGCGGGTTCCCCGCGTGCTTGTAGCTGTTCGAAACCACCTCGGAGAGGACGATACGAGCGTCGATCAGCACATCCTCGGAAACGCGAGACTCCAGCCGATCGAGAAGCCGTCTCGCCTGGGCGGCGGCCTCCGGTCCGTTGGGGAGTTCTTCACGAATCTCCAGCGAACATCCCCCCTTGGGAGCCCAATAGAACGTTCTCTATCTATGTATCCGTCCTGAGGAGTTCCACTCCTGGAACCCCTTGGGGAACGGCGACATCCAGACTCCGCTGCACAGCCTTGGAGCAGTTCAGGACGACGATGCCCGAGCCCCTAGTACCCGCCTGCTCCCCGAGCACGATCAGCATGCGAATGCCCTGGCTATCCATGAAGGCGAGGTCGGAGGCGTCAAGGGTGAGGTACCCACAGGCCACCAACTCTTCCTCCAGCCGGGCTTGTACGGCCTCCACGTTGGAGATGTCCAGTTCCCCCACGAGGCGCAGAGTGCCGGGGACTTCGGTCGGTACGATCCGAAGCAACTCCACACCAGAAGTATCCCCCAGATAGGGGAGGGCCCGAAAGAGCAACCAACCCGTCGTCAGCGGGCGCCTGACGTACTCGAACGCGGCTTCGACCGC
The DNA here is from genome assembly GCA_046726275.1 of Actinomycetota bacterium. Lineage (GTDB taxonomy): Bacteria > Actinomycetota > UBA4738 > UBA4738 > UBA4738 > DASXTW01. The sequence continues at coordinate 4,229 of JBKPAF010000044.1, read as the reverse complement.
GGTCTAGGCGGATGGAGGGCCGATCCGCATCAGCGCGACTTACGGTGCGACTTTGGTTCCCGCCACCACCGGGGTGTGGGCTCCGCGGTGGTCAATGATGTGGATGTTCGGTGCCTTGCTCAGTCCGACGAGGTCCAACGCCCTCCCGACTTCTCCGTCGTCGACGTGGAGGTAGAGACACCAGCCGTGTCGTTCGAGAGCCGCCGCTACATTCAGCAAGGCGCGGATCCCTGAGCTGTCGATGAACCGCAACGAAGTCATGTCCACCACGAAGGGACCACTCGGCTGAGCTGCCTCATCCAAGAGCGAGGTCAGGAGATCGACCGTGGCGACGTCCAGTTCCCCGCTCATCTGGAGAGCTTGCACGGTGTCGATCTTGGCTACGGCAAAATCCACTTCTGGCCCCTCTCTTGGAGAGGATCGCCGGGAGGCTCGGGCCAGAGGGATGAGTTGAGAACTCGATCCAGCCGGGATCAGCCGGTAATCCGCTGCTGTGTCTTCACTAGTCTCTCACGCCGGGGTGTGTGGAGGGAGACCCGAGGGCCGACCCGTCACAGAGCGGAGTCCGTTCCCTTTTCCGGCGCTCGTAGAAGGGAGAATGCCAGCGCGGCCGGCGCTGGAGGCTCGAAGTCGCCCCCGGGCAGCGGGCCTAGGATGGTCCCAATGGACAATTCGATTCGCGTGATGATCGAGCGGGGCAAGAAGAAGCGGACGGTGGCGTGCGCGTTCGACTGGTCCGGCTGGGACCGGAGCGGCAAGACCGAGGAAGACGCCCTCCGGGTGCTGGAGTCCTAACCCCGTTACGCGAAGGTGGCGGCGCTTGCCGGACTCTCCGATGAGTTCAGCGCGGCGGGGGACGCGATCGCGACGAAATCATCCGCCACGTCAACGGCACCGAGCTCGTCGAGTATGGGAAGAAGGTCGGCGTGCGATGGTCGCCCGACGCCTGGCGGGACCCCGACGAGCTGCGCGCCCATCGCGACGCGTTCTCTGCCGCGATTCGCGAGATCAACGCCGTCGGGGCCGCGGCGGGGTCGTGGTGGTGGACGGTCCAATTCCTGATCCGCCGCTGCGCCTGGCACATGCTCGACCACGCGTGGGAGATGGAGGACCGGGATCTGTCCTGAGGAGGCCAGAGTCCCCGATTGCACCCCCCATCGGATACGGCAGGGAGGCCGGCTTTCCTAGACCTTGGCTCGTCTTCGGTTTAGGTGCGTTGTCCGCCGATCGAGAGGGCGGACGGCTTCGTTTTTGAGGAGGGCCCTGGGAAGAGCGTTGTCGGCGCGCGGCCATCAACACCGAGATCGCTACCGAGTTCTTCGTAGGAGTCTCGGCAGTGCTGCTGTGGTTCACCCGCCTAGCCGAGGGGCGGCGTCCAGGGTTAGGGTTGGGTGATGACGCTCCCGTCGCCAGAGAGCGCGCCGCGTTCCGACGACCGCCGAGCCGCAACGGCCGACGGCTCCTGGATGCTGTGGACTGCGTTCGGCATCGTTGGGATCTGGACCGCCGTTGTTCTAATAAGCCTGTTCGCGCCCGACTTCGTTTCGGGCTCGCAGCAGGAGCATCTGCCGATGGCCGCGTTCACGACGTGGTTCTGGGGCGGGGTCGGCACAGCGATCTTCCTGTGGGCGATGGGCAAGCTCCGCGGCAACGCAACATGGCGGCCGATCTGGATCGGGCTGTCAATCGTCACTCTCGTCGCGTGGGCCGCGGCCACGGCCATCGGCATCGCGGCCCCCGTGCTCGAGACCGGTAGCGATCCGACCCAGATTCCGTTCGGAGCCTTCTTTGCCCCCGTCGCCGCAGTGATGTTGACGACGCTCGCGGGCGTTGTCACGAACGTCTTCCGCCAGGGCCCGGGTGCATAAGCGGGAGGGGCTAGCGTATCCTGGTTTCGCGGCGTTCCGATCCGTCACCCGTGTGGCCATCGCGCCAGTTCCGCCGGGTCAACGGGTTCCGGGATCTGCACATCCTCGCCCGAGCGCTCGAGTGTCGCAGGGATGTGATAGAAGAGCCGAAGCACGTCGCGTAATAATGAGTTCGCTGCTCTGACCGGATTGAGCGACGGGCCCAGCCTAGTTCCGAGCGTAGTTTGCCACGTTCGATGTACGTTCCCCGGTTGGAGGCGTGATGAGGTTCACTCTCAAGTTCGAATTGGCCGCAGCGGATCTGGCCCGAGCCACCGCCTGGTACTCGGACGTGCTCGGTCTGGAGCCGGTCGACCCCGATGGGGAGCAACTCGTCTATCGGGTCGAAGGAACTGTGTTCGGCATCTACCCGTCAGAGAACGCCGGGACCAACAAGGCGACGGCGGTGCGGCTGGTCGTCGACGACTTTGACGTGGCGCGTGCCGAATTGCTCTCCAAGGGAGTCGTGTTCGAGGAATACGACCTCGGCCCGGACTTCCGCACTGTGGACGGGGTGTTGACCTCGCCCGACGGTGAAAGGACCTCCTGGTTCAAGGACTCGGAGGGGAACATCCTGGCCCTAGGCTCCTCCCTCTAAGCGCCGGGTAGACAGCTTCCCCGGAGCCGGATCCGGACCCCGCCTTCCGTCCTTCCTCGGCGGCCAGGAGGAGGTACGGGGTGAGCAGCACCGGCCACAACTGGGCCGGACTACAGGTTTACAAAAGCTGCTTCAGGAGGTCCGCCCCGATGTTTCCCCCGCTTATCACGCACACCACGGTGGAGCCCGAAGTCGGTCTTACTTTGCTCGACAGCAGGGCGGCCAGGGAGGCGGCGCCGGAGGGCTCCGGGACGAGCTTGCACCGCTGGATCAGCACCCCAAGCGCATCGAGGATCTCCCCGTCCGACACCCTCACCATGTCGTCCACGAAATGCTGGACGTGGCGCAATGTGTGCTCGCCGGCAAATGGAGGGGCAAGGCCGTCGGCGATCGTGTCGACCCTCTCGAGATGGACCTGGGTCCCTTGCTCCAGGCTTCGAGTCATGGCGTCGGCCCCTTCCGGCTCGACCCCCACCACGCGGACCGATGAGTGCTGGAGCTTCACCGCCGCGGCGATGCCGGAGATGAGGCCGCCTCCGCCCACGGGAACGACCACCACGTCCACGGTGGGCACCTGCTGCACGAGCTCGAGCCCCACAGTCCCCTGGCCGGCCATGATGGCCAGGTCGTCGAAGGGATGGACCAGCGTGAGATCCCGTTCACGTTGGAGGGCCAGGCAGGTGTCGAGCAGGTTGCCCTCAGTCTGGATGATCTCGGCCCCGTACCGCTTGGTCGCCTCGACCTTGGAAGACACTGCGGTCGAAGGCATTACGATCGTGGCCGTGGCCCCAAGGGAAGTGGCTCCGTAGGCGAGGGCGGCTCCATGGTTCCCGGCCGAAAGCGACACCAGCCCGCGGGATAGGTCGGCCGGATCCATCGATCGAAGCATGTTGAACACCCCGCGGGGCTTGAACGAGCCAGTTTTCTGGAAGAGCTCGGCCTTGAGATGCAAATGCATACCCAGGTCATCGCCCACGGTCGTCGACGACATCACAGGCGTGAGGTGCACCCGGCCATAGATCCGAGCCCTTGCTCGCTCGATGTCCTCGAGTTTGAGCAGCATTCCAACGCCCCGCCCGCATCGTAGCCGAGGGGATTCAGACACGTCCCTTTCTGGCGTCGATCCAAGCTGATCCCATAGCTACCCAACCAATAGTCCGTCCCCCAACGCGACTAAAGTCGCGACGGGGCCACCGCGATTTCGGGGATGCAAACTTCATGGAACCCCCGGACGCCCCTGAGCACATCCATGATTGGGAAGTCTTAGAAGGCTGGTCGACGTTCGTGGACCACCTGCGATACGGGCACGGCATCGACGACCCGCCCGAAGATGACGGAGAAGCCTGGCGGTTGCATCTCTCGCTGCACGGCAAGGACGACGATCTCGACACGGATCCGAAGAACGAACCCTGACCCGGGAGGAGGCGTTGGACACTCGGAGTTCCACGAGGAGGTTGTGGTAGCCAATCCGGTGATGCCGGTCACTCGTAAGCCCTTGTAGTGCGGGAGGCCGTGCCACGCTCATCTCGCCCAAGCGGGAGGAGGAAGGACGCATGCCGGAGCCCACCCTCTATGAACGTCTCGGCGGCGTGTACGGTATCAGCGCGGTCGTCAACTACTTCAGCGACCAACTGCTCGAGAGGGACACGATCGAGGGGGAGAACCAGTACATCAAAGACTGGAACGACACGAAGGCTGCCCACCGGTTGCCGGGCCTGAAGTTC
>JBKPAF010000043.1:0-14113 GCA_046726275.1 Actinomycetota bacterium | reverse complement strand
ACGTGTATCAGAACATCGGAACGGTTGGCGGCCAGGTGACCGGTGTCTCCGCCGGAGCGATCGGAGTCACTGAAGGGCCACCGGCCACGAGATAGACGAGGATTGATGACGATGAGCGAGGCACGCACATACGTGGATCTCTCGCTGGAACTTCGAGATCTCGATGCCCAAACCGATACCTTCGAGGTCGCGTTGTTGCCCGCGCCGGCGGTGGGGGACCTTCAGCCCGAGCGCGTCCCCTTCGCGATGCAGGACCTTCAGTACGCATTGGAGGATCTCGATCGCAAGAAGATCGACAGGGACGACCTCCTCAAACTGGGCGAGCTGCTGGCCGCGCGGTTGTTCCCTGGCCACATCCGGGACGCTCTGACTCGGGCCATTCAGGACTCCAAGGACGGAATCAGGCTCCGCCTCATTATTCGTCAGCCGAAGTTGGCCCAGCTTCCATGGGAGTATGCGTACTTGCCGATCCACAAGGGCGACAGGGACCTGATCCACTTCCTCGTCCTGAACCCGGACGTCTCCCTGGTCCGGCACGAGCCGCTCGAAGAGCGGTATCCGGAACTGGCCGATGCCGCGTCGGATCGTCTGCGGATGGTTATCGCGATGGCCAGCCCCGCCCCTTATCGCAAGCTCAAGCTGGAGAAGGAACGGCAGGTCATCGAGGACGCCCTCCGGGACTTCGAGGTCGAGGGGGTATCCCTGGATTGGGAACCCGTCGTCGAGGACGCCACCGAGGACGACCTGATCAAGGCGCTGGTGAACGGAGCCGACGCGTTCCATTTCGCCGGCCATGGCGACTTCAGAGACGTGGATATCGACGAGAAGACCGGTGAGGTGGTGGGGGAAGGAGTGATCGCGCTGGAGGGTCCCGTGGCGGGGGGAGCGCCTCGATTGCTCCCCTCGCCTGACCTGGCCCTTCGGCTGCATCAGGCCGGAGTGAGGCTGGCAGTTCTGGGGGCTTGCAGGTCCGGCGGCCGGGACGCAGCTTCCGCCTGGACGGGCATCGCCCCCGCCCTGATCGAGCAGGGCGTGGCCGCTGTCGTGGCCATGCAGTATGAGGTTCTCGATAACCAGGCCTCGGCGTTCATGAAGCGGTTCTATTCCGCCCTGGCCGTGGGGCTGTCGGTCGATGAGGCGGTCTCGGCCGGACGGATCGAGATGAAGGCCAGCGCGGACACGGGCGAATACGAGTGGGGCGTGCCGGTCCTTTACCTGCGCTCGACCGACGGAGTCCTCTTTCCGAGGCTCGCTCAACGCGAGACCGACGCGATCGCTCAGGCCCGGACCAGCATCCGGCAGAGGGTCGACAGGATCGGACGGACCGGCGAGGTGGTCGGGATCCGGTCCGATGAAGGCGCCGAGGCGCTCCGAGGCGCCTCCATCAGCGTGGAACAGACCGCGGGGGATGTCGATGGTTCGATGACCGGCGTAGTGCTCGGCAAACCCACTCCACGGCCGCGGCCGCGGGAGGAAGAAGAGGACGAAACCGATGCCAACCGAGGCTGAGTATCGGGAGGCGGCAGGCGAGTACGCGACCAGGCTGCGCGGCCTATTCGCGACCACCCCAGGAGAAGGACCACCCGAACGAATCACCCGAGGGGGTCCCGCTGTGCCCCCGGAGACGCTTGCAGAGCGGGCTGAGGAGCTCGAGGCCACATCCGGGCGGCTCGGTGAGCTGACGGCGGGCTTCCTGGAGGCCGACCGCTTGGACATGAGGGAAGCGGCGGAGATGAAGATGCTGGCCCAGGCCACCGCCGAGGTCGAGGTGGCTCGCACCCTGCTGGAGGCCGCCCAGGAGCCCGAGGAAGGACGTGGCGGAGCCGTGACCCGCGGGTTGGGCGCCCCCGGTTTGCAACTCTCGCTGGACGAGCTGGCAGGAGTCCTGGAGGCCCCCCTGGAGATGCGGGCCCTCGTCAAGAGAGGAGCCCGCCGAGGCGTGCGCGCACCTGCCGACCTCCAGACCGCCAAGACCCAGCTGCTCGAGGAGGCTCGGAGCACGCTCCGGTATATCAGCAAGCAGGCGAGCAAGGTGGGAGGTCGGGCCGCGGGCGACCTGATGCTGCTTGACCTGGCGATCGTCAGAGAGGGCGCGTCGCTGCTCGGGAAGAAGGTGGACGAGTTGGTCGACCGTCTCATCGGGCAGGTCAAGGGACTCTTGGTGCGTCTCGCCAAGGCGGCCGTCCGGTTGCTATTTCGGGCCTACCAGTGGGTCATGGCCCTCCTGGGCAAGGAGGTGGGAGATGAGACTCGTCAACGGATCGAACAATGGGTGGACGAGATCGGGAAGGCGAAGCAGCAGGGGGAAGCGGGAGACACCGTCCTCGGTCGCCTCGTGACTGGCCTGTATGGGTCGGATGCGATTGTGGCGGAACTCGAAACGCGGCTCGAGGCCACCGCGGCCGACACCGCAGTCGTCACCGCTGCCACTGAGGCCGTAGCCGACCTGGCCGACAGGTTCAAGGCCAAGACTGAGAAGGTGGAGACCATGCTCAAGGCGATCGCCCTGGCCAAGCGAATCCCGTTCCTGATGGCGCCTCCTGCCCAGATCCTGGTGGCCGGCGTAACCATCGGGCTCCTGGGCTACACGGTCTACACGGGGTATGACCACGTCGACTCCGGCCGCCTCTCCTTCGTTCCCGACCGGGTGGAGGGTGTGAGGGAAACCGTCCAAACGGCCCTCGCCGTCACCTAGCGGCTGTCACCATGGCCCGGAAGAACAGCATGGATGAATCGGCAGGATCCCAACTAGCGTCAGGGCAACTGAGCTCGTCCGAGCTCGCGGAACGAACCCAGTTCTTCACAGGCCGTGCATGGGTCTTCGAGGAATTGAGTCTGTGGATGGAGGCGGACGATGGCCGGGCATTCGTCCTCACAGGAGGGCCGGGGACTGGCAAGTCCGCGATCGCAGCCAGACTGGCCCAGATGAGCTCGGGAAGTTTTTCCTCGGATGTCTTTCCGAACCTGGGACATGGGGCACTCGCCTATGCGCACTTCTGTCGGGCGCTGGACGTCTCGCAGGATCCGGTCCGATTCGTGGAGGGCCTTTCCGCCAGCCTGGCTACTCACCCGGCGTTCGCGGAGGCCCTACTCGAGGCAACCGGGCCGGACGTCAGGATCGAGGCATCCCAGCAGGTCACCAAGGCGGAAAGCGGCGCGAGGGTGACGAATGTCCTTGTCAAGTCACTGCACGTCGGCAATATCTCTCCGCGAATCGCGTTCGATCGAACGGTCCGAAAGCCGCTTGAGGGGCTGTACGCGAGTGGTTTCGACCATCAGCTCCTCGTGCTCGTGGACGGCTTGGATGAGGCACTCACGTACACGCCTGAAGACAATCTTGTAAGCCTCCTTGGCGACGTCCTCGATCACGACGCCGAGCTCCCCGGGCGGGTCCGGTTCATCATCTGTACTCGCCCCGATCCTCGGGTTCTGGCCGCTGTAGGCCAGGCGTCTATTGACCTGGACGCCGACGCACCGACAGACGTGGACGATGTCAGGGATTACGCTTTTCGCAGGCTTACCCCCGTTCCCGAGCCTGCTCGGACCGAGGTAGCCGCCAGAGTGGCGGACTCCGGACAAGGAAACTTCCTCTACGCCCGCTATGTCGTGGACAGCCTGCTCGCCGGGCCGAAGGTGGCAGCGATTGATCCATTGACCTTGAGCCTTCCGAAGGGGCTCGAGGGGCACTATCGCGACTTCCTCTCCCGTGAGCTGACCCGGAACCGCGAGCGGTGGGAAGATCGGTATCGCCCGCTATTGGGTGCCTTGGCGGTAGCCCGTGGTGCCGGGCTCACCGCCTCGCAGGCCGCCCAGATCATCGAGCTCTCCGAGGACCGCGCCCACGACGCTCTCCAGGCTTGCGCCCAATACCTCACCGGGCCCGATTCCCTGAGCCGATATCGCATCTACCACCAGTCGTTCCGGGAGTTCCTCTTGGGGGACCCCGTCTACAGGGTCTTCCCAGCTGTGGCGAACGAACGGATCGCCACCTACCTCCTCGCGAGATGCGAGGGTGCCTGGGAGACATGCCAGGACGATTACGTGCTCACCTTCACCACAACCCATCTCGCTGAGGCGATCCGGCTGGTGGACGACAGCGTCAAACGGGCGCGGCTGGCTTCGGGGTTGATGTCCCTTCTGCGGGACTCGGGCTTCTTGAAAGCTCTCGACCAAGGAGGAACGGCGCCGACTCCTGTGAGCGACCTCGAGCAAGGGCTGGTCGCCCTTGCCAATGACAAAGCGCCGCCGATGGTGCTGCCCGTCATCGACAGCGCGCTGAGCTTGACTGCCCTGCGACGCCACTACCTCCAGCCTGAGCAAGTGATCGAGTTCGCGAGAGCGGGCGATCTGGAAGCAGTGGAACGCCGTTTGGAGTCCTTTCCCATTGACCAGGCGTGGCGGCAGGCCGTGTTCCTGACCAGCGTGTGGCTGAGTGCCGACGTGAACAGGCCTGCTGCCGCAGCCGCACTCAGACGACTCCGATCTTCATTGCTCGGATACGATCCGCTCTCTCGGCTGGCGCAAAGGGTGGCGGCTGATGTGCTGCAGGAGTCTGTCATTCCAAGTGGATTGCCGCCACCGCCCCCGCTGGAAACAGCCCAGCAGATCGTCGCCCGAATGGGTGGTATCGATCCGCGAACTCACCCGAGCATGCTCTGGGAGTACGACCTTCCGCCAGGGGAGCAGCTTCTCCCCGCTGGCAGAGGGCTCTTGGAGGGGCCCGTGGGCCGCGGGATCGAGCAGGTAGGCGACTATGAGCCGATCTTCGCCGCTGAGGTCGAGGGACCGCTTCTCGTTTCATTCGCCGTGGCAAGCCCCGAGTCCGGGGACCAACTAGTTCGTGAATACATCAGGCTGCATGCTGCCAACACCTACGTCAGCTATAGGAACCGGTCCCTTTGGGCTCTGCTGAGGAGCATCGTTCAACACCCCAGCCAGGCATGGGTCAAAGCCATGGTGGTCGAAGTAGCGGTTGGAGCTCTAGCTGGGGACACGCTCGAATTCGACGAATGCCTCGGTCTGGCCTGGCTCGCTCTGTGCGCCGAGGCCGGAGATGCCGAGAGCAGCGGACTCCTGGGCAACATCAAGCTTGCAGAGGAATACGCTGCGCGGGGGTTGAGCGGCCGAGCCCTTGCCCCAGGATTCGACTCCTGGGGCGAGCACAAACGCAGGCTGGGTGCACTCGGCGAGGCCTTCTCGGTCGCCCTCCGGGACCGCATGGCTGGAGCCGCGATGGTGGAACTGGCATTCGACGTGCCGTACGGGTTCGCCGGCTACTCAGCGCCCGCCTGCCTCACTCTGGCGGAGTCGGCCGTGATCTGTCTCGATGACGCGTCTCGTGCCGTCACCAGAGCCCTCCACCTTGCTCGGAGCTCCGCCCATAATGTCCAGGACCCCGTTTTCTGCGCTCGGACGACCAGCCGGTGGAACGCCATGGCGCTTGCCTGGTGGCAGCAGGAGGGTGGGCGACTTACTCCCTTGGACATCGCGGATGTCGTCAACCGGTTTACGGCGCGGCCCGGTGCCCCGGAGTTCTCACCGTTCCATGTTGTCGGCGAGACATACGAGGCGCGTAGCGCCGATCCTGCGTCGGTTCCCATGCCGGAGTACATTCGCAATGCGGCGACGCTTGCTGAGCTTGCCAACCGTGTGTACGAGTATCCGCTCTCCGAGTTTCTCCGCCTGAACGAAGGCCGATGGAATCCGAACCAGACGCTCCCGCCGGGATCGAAGGTGCTCGTCCCCGATCCGTGGTTCGCCCCCTTGTTAGCGGCGAGGCTGGCCGCAGAAGCCCTCTCCTCGCAGACGCTCCCCGCTGCGGAGCGCCGCTCCCTGATCCAGCAGCTAGTGCCCATCGCGGCGGGGAGTCCTACATGCCTGGACACAGTCTTGGCGCGGCTGTTGCTCGCCGCTCGCCCGTCCGGCCAGGTCCTGCAAGACCTGAGGGAAGTCCTGGCCAGGTATCCGAAACACAAACGAGGCGAGGAGCGAGCTCAGGAACGCCTTGAGGTTCTTCTCGGTCGCCTCTACCCGCAACCCGGGCACTAGTTGACGATTGGCCCGGGGACCGGTGTCGTGGCCGGTCACTCCCCTCCCGGGCTCACGGCGGACAAGTCCATCAACCGGCGCGCCGGGCAGGATTCGAACCTGCGACCCGCTGCTTAGAAGGCAGCCGCTCTATCCACTGAGCTACCGGCGCTCACGTGCCAGTTTACCCGCGCCGTTATTCGCTCAGAAGTCTCATCAGCGGCCGGCGAGCTTGAACACGTACAGCTCGGGAACCTGGCCGAAGTTCGATCCCCCCACATAAAGCGTGCCGTTCACCATTGTTGGCGAGGAGTTGACGATCGGGTCCTGCGTGATGAACTCCCAAAGCTGCTGGCACATCGGCTGTCCGCACCCATTGGCATTGAACGCGTAGATCCGCCCCTGGTTCTCTCCCACGTACACGACGCCGTTCGCCACGGTGGGGGACGAGTTCATCGCCGCGACCGGACCGCTCGCCATGGCACGCCAGACCGGCTGACAGATCGACTGACCGCAGCCGTTCGCATTGAAGACATACATCACTCCGTCACCCGCCCCTATGTACGCGAGTCCGTTCGCCACGGCGGGAGACGACTCGATGAACTGTGCGGCATTCCCTTTCCACAGCGGCTGACAGGTGGGCTGACCGCACCCGTTCGCGTTGAAGGCGTTCAACTGCCCATCCTCGTGGGAACCGACGTAGGCGACGCCGCCAACGATGGTCGGCGAGGAGAAGATGCTGCCGCCCGCCTGCCCCTTCCATTTCGGGGTGCACGTCGGGAACAGGCAGCCTCCGGCGTTGAACGCATAGAGGAGATGGTCGGAGGAGCCGACGTATACCACTCCGTTCGAGACGGCGGGAGAGGACTCGATGTATCCGCCAGTTCGGCCCTTCCACAGCGGCGGACATGTCGGCTGGCCACAGCCAGCCGCCTTGAACGCGTACAGATTTCCGTCGAACGCGCCTAGGTACAGGATGCCGTTCACCACGACCGGGGAGGACTGGGTCCCGGACAGCGTGGCCGACCATACCGGCTGACAGAATTGCTGGCCGCATCCATCTGCCTTGAATGCGGCAAGCTTTCCTTCGACGCTCGCCGACGCCACGAAGACCAGCCCGCCGTCAACGGCAGGGGCCGAATAGATGCTCTGGCCCAGCCGACCGGTCCAGACCGGGCTGCAGCTCGGCTGGCCGCACCCGTCGGCTCGGAACACGTAGAGGCTCCCATCGTCCGAACCGATGTAGGCCAGGCCCTTCACTACGGCAGGCGAGGAATGGAACACCAGCCCTGGCCCGAAGCCGTTGCCGATCCAGTTGAGGCTCAGGTTGGACACGTTGCTCGCATTGACGATGGTCTCGAACGGGTTGTAGCCGCTGTGGGCGGGCTCGAACCGGAACGTCGGCCACTCGACCAGCGTCACGGTGAAGGTGGCAGAGGCGAACAAATTGCTGATCTGTCCCCGAGCGACGACTTGATGCGCTCCCGGTCGTGCTCCTTTCGGGACCTGGATCGACTTGCTGAATGATCCGCTTCCGTCGGTCATGGCCGATCCGACGCCGATCACATCGAACCCGATGATGACGTTCTCGTTCGGCCCGAACCCTTGCCCGGCTACGGTAGTCATGGATCCCGGCGGACCTGAGGACGGGGTGAGGGTGATCGACGCGGCCTGGACCTGGGCATTCGCCGCTTGCCCGAGCAGACCGACCAAGAGTGTCAGGGCCACGATGGCCATCCAGACGAGTGAGCGTCTCCGTCGGAGCACGTCCCCCCCACCTCCTCCGTCGCGGCCGGACGACTCAGGGCATGCCCAGCCTCGAGTGGAGTACGGGTCAGCCGGGGCCACGGATTGTGACCGGGCGTGCGAAAAGCGTCCTCACGACAGCCGCCAGTCGGTCCACCTACGAGAGCTTCCAATCCAGCCGAGGCGCCTTGACCTCCTTGGGGGGCCGTCGTTTCTCGATCGCCTTCCTCACTTCGAAGCTCATCTTGATCGGCACCCACACGATCAGCTCCAGCAGGAAGAAGAGCAGGAGCGAGAGCAGGATCAACACCGCCGGCGGCAGGACGATCGGAAGGGCCACCAGCGTTACGAGGAGGACTCTCCAACTCTCCTTCCACCAGCCCGCCCAGCCACCCCTCTTCGTCAACGCGGCCCACCGGACGGCTGCCCACATGATCCAACGGCGCAGGAAGGCGACGTCGAGCTCTCGCATCGCCCGGCGGAACATAGCGTCGGCGTCGAGCCACCGGAGCGTTCCCTTGGCCGCCCTCTCCCGCCACAGATAGTCGTGCAGGATCGCCGCCTTGGTGTAACGGCCGTACTGGGGAAGGAACCAAACGAACATGCGGGGCACGGAGGCGAAGTCGGTCCGCATGCCCGAAGGCACGACGAAGAATTCGTCCTTGCCTCGATAGGCCAGGGGGAGGATCAACTCCCAGTTCTTCTCGTCGATCTCCTTGACCACGACATCCCAACCCTCATCGAACGGCACGATCGATCCCTCCTCGCCCGGGTGCGCAGAGTGTGGCCGGGTGGTGTCCGGGCGGCAGGATGCCCCGCCTGATGAGAGGGGTCAACTACCTGCTTCGCCGGGGCTGAACGTGAACGCCCGGTGAACGGCGGTTGAAGAAGTGGTGGAGTCGCTCTCACTCGGTGGACCCAGGGGTGCCACCCAGGTGATCCACAAATACCATGGGTTCGAGGAATCAGAGACGCGCCGAACCATCCGGCCATGGGGGAGAAGATGAAGGAATCCACTGATCTCATCAACGCCCGCGGGGGAGTGGCCGCGGCCCGAGCTGTCGATGCCGTCAAGATCTACGGTCACGGCGACGCCGCCGTCCGGGCCCTCGACGGAATCACCGCCGAGTTCGCCGAAGCGGAGTACACGGCGATCATGGGGCCGTCCGGTTCCGGCAAGTCCACGCTGCTTCACTGCATGGCCGGGCTGGACCGGGTCACCGAAGGAAAGGTCTTCATCGGAGACGTGGACCTCTCCGAGCTCGACGAGAAGCGGCTCACCACCCTCAGACGCGACAAGGTGGGGTTCGTTTTCCAGGCGTACAACCTGGTCCCGACACTGACCGCCTCCGAGAACATCACCCTGCCGATCGACATAGCGGGGCGCAAGGCCGATCGGACCTGGTACGACACCGTGGTCGACACCGTGGGTTTGCGGGACCGACTGACCCATCGTCCGGCGGAGCTCTCCGGTGGGCAGCAGCAGCGGGTCGCGGCTGCTCGCGCTCTGGTCAGCCGTCCGGAGATCGTGTTCGCCGACGAACCCACGGGCAACCTCGATTCCCGTTCCAGTGCAGAGCTTCTCGAGTTCATGCGTAAGGCCGTCGGCGAATTCGGACAGACCATCGTGATGGTCACCCACGACGCGAACGCAGCCGGCTACGCGGACAGGGTGGTCTTCCTGGCCGATGGACGCGTGGTCGACGAGATGACGGAGCCCACGGCAGAGAAGGTCCTGGACCGGATGAAGTCCCTGGGGGGCGAGTAGCGCCATGTGGCGGGCGACCATCCGCGGGTTGCTGGCGCACAAGGTTCGTCTCGGCCTGACCGCCCTGGCCATCGTTCTGGGGGTGGCCTTCGTCTCCGGGACGTTCATCCTCACCGACACAATGGGGCAGGCGTTCGACGATCTCTTCGCCACGGTCAACAAAGGCATCGCCGTGCAGGTCAGTGGAGTGCCCAGGTTCGAGTCCAGCGGGCCAGACGCAGAAGCCGCCGGCACCGCCGAGCGCGTGCCCGCGGAGCTGCTCGGCACCATCCGAGCGGTCGATGGGGTTCGCTCCGCCGAGGGAGGCCTGACCGGATATGCCCAGCTCGTGGACAAGCAGGGGAAGGCAATCGCAACCGGAGGTGCGCCGACCCTCGGTGTGGCCTGGCCAGAGGACCCGGCCATCAATCCGCTCGTGCTCCGGGAAGGACGAGCGCCCCGCGCCTCCGGCGAGATCGTTGTAGACGCGGGCACAGCCGAGAAGCACGGCTTTCGGGTCGGGGATCAAGTGACTGTGCTCCTTCAGGGGCCCTCGATGAAGGCCACCATCGTGGGGATCGCCGGGTTCGGCGAGGCCGACAACCTGGGGGGAGCGACGCTCGTGGCGTTCGATCCTCAGACGGCGCAGATCGCCCTGAACGGGCAGGGGAAGTTCGACGAGATCGACGTCACGGCCGAGTCGGGGGTGAGTCCAGAGGAGCTTCGGGATCGCGTCCAGCAGGTTCTTCCCGCGAACTTCCAGGCCAAGACGGGAGAGGAGGCGGCTGCGAAGAACGCGAACGACATCAAGCAGGCGCTGTCGTTCTTCAACATCGCCCTGCTGGTCTTCGCGGCCATCGCGCTGTTCGTGGGAGCTTTCATCATCTTCAACACCTTCCAGATCCTGGTGACCCAACGGACCCGGGAGCTGGCTCTTCTCCGCGCGCTCGGGGCGAGTCCCGCCCAGGTCCGCCGGTCCGTAATCGCCGAGGCCCTCATCGTGGGAGTCATTGCCTCGATCGCCGGTCTTGCCGCCGGGTTCCTGCTCGCCGTCGGACTCCAGGCCCTGCTGAAGGCCTTCGGCATCGATCTGCCCAGCACTACCCTGCAACTTCTGCCGAGAACGATCATCGCGGCCTTCGCCGTCGGCGTGGGAACCACCTTGATCTCCTCCGTCATGCCTGCCATCCGGGCCGCTCGAGTTCCGCCCGTGGCGGCTCTCCGGGAAACCCAGCCGGCGGAATACCGCGGATCGGTCCGACGCACCGCGACCGGGCTGATCATCACGGCGCTCGGGATCGGCTTCCTGATGTACGGGCTGCTCGGCGGGCCGTCCAACGCGCTGGCCCTGGTCGGATTGGGTGCCGCAACTATGTTCTTCGGGGTTGCCGTCCTGAGCCCGCTGATCGTGCGGCCCGTTGCCCGATTCCTGGGCGCCCCACTCCCACGCCTCCGGGGGATTCCCGGGAAGCTCGGCCGCGAGAACGCGCTGCGCAATCCGAAGCGGACGGCCTCCACGGCTGCGGCTCTGATGATCGGACTCGGTTTGGTGGCCTTCGTCGCGATCTTCACTCAGTCATTGAAGGCGTCCTCGGACAAGATCCTGAAGGAGACCCTGAAGGCCGACTATCTGGTCACCTCCTCCCAGTTCACCGGGTTCAGCCTGGACGTCGCCACGCGGCTCCGATCGGAGCCTGCCTTCTCCACCGTTTCCGAGTTCCGCCAGGGCGTGTTCGGCCTCCGCGGCCGGAGCCAGCAGATCCAGGGCGTCGATCCGACGAACGTCGATGACGTCGTGCAGGTGAACATGAAGGCCGGCAGCCTCTCCGAACTCGGCGAGGACGACGCTCTGGTGTTCGAGGCCGTGGCCACGTCTCACGGGTGGAACGTCGGCGACAGGATCGAAGCCGAGTTCACCCGGACCGGGGAGCAGAGTCTGAGGATCGTCGGGATCTACACCGATGACAGGATCCTCGGGCCGTACGTGGTCTCCCTTTCCACCTTCCAGAAGAACTTCGTCGAGCAGCTGGACGACGTTGTTCTGCTCAAGACGGCACCGGGAGTGCCCACAGCCGAAGCTCGAGCCGCAGCCGATCGGGTGGCGAAGGTGTTCCCCAATGTCAAGCTGGAGGACCAGGCTCAGTTCCGTCAGAGTCAGGCCGATCAGATCAACCAGCTCTTCGGCCTGATCACCGCCCTGCTCGGGCTGGCCATCCTCATCGCCCTCGTGGGCATCGTGAACACGCTGGCGCTGTCGATCTACGAGCGAACCCGGGAGATCGGGCTCCTCCGTGCGGTCGGCATGGTACGCGGGCAGGTCAAGTCGATGATCCGGTGGGAGTCGGTGCTCATCGCGGTCTTCGGGGCGCTGCTGGGAACGGCGGTGGGGGTGTTCTTCGGATGGGCGATGGTCCAGGCACTCAAGGATGAGGGCATCTCGGTCCTGTCCATCCCGGGCGGCCAGCTCGTGACGTACATCATCCTGGCCGGGCTCGCTGGCGTGCTGGCGGGCCTCCTGCCCGCCAGGCGGGCGGCCAAGCTCAACGTCCTCTCCGCGATCTCGTACGAGTAGGGGCTCAGCCCTTGATCTCGTCGAGGACGTAGAGCTCGACCGGCTCTCGTTTCCCTTTGAGCTCGACGGGGCCGAGGGATCGCACAACGGCCACGCCCTTGATCTGCTCGTAGGTCGCGGGCCCCAGGAGGACCTGCCCAGACATGGCGGCGGCCTGGACCCGGGCGGCGACATTGGTGGTGTCGCCGATGGCCGAAAAGCTGCGCTGGGGCCCGGCGCCGACGTTGCCGACCACCACGGGTCC
The DNA here is from genome assembly GCA_046726275.1 of Actinomycetota bacterium. GTDB lineage: Bacteria > Actinomycetota > UBA4738 > UBA4738 > UBA4738 > DASXTW01. The sequence continues at coordinate 1,777 of JBKPAF010000043.1, read as the reverse complement.
GCTGTTGATCCCGATCCGGAAGCGTGGCCAGTCGGGATGCCCAGCGGCCACTCGATCCGCCTGGTCCCGAAGCCCCAACCCCGCTCGTGCGGCGCGAACCGCATGATCGGGTTGATCGCCCAGGGGATTGAACACCACCATGATTGCGTCCCCGGCGAAGCGCTCGATGAAGCCCCCCTCCCGTTGTGCGACCAGCGGAACGGCCGCCGCCCAGTACGCGTTCAGCATCTCGATCACGTCTCCGGCGGGGCGGCTCTCGGAGAACGACGTGAAGCCCTCCAGGTCGGCGAACAGCACGCTGACCTCGGCCTCCATTCCCCCGAGCCCGGCCAGCTCCGGTTGCGCCTCCAGCCTCTGGGCGAGGTGGGGCCCCACGTATGGCCGGAAGAGCTCGTCCACGCGCCGGAGCTCGCGGGCCGATCTCTCCAGGAGCTCCACTTCCTCTGCCGAGAAGCCCTCTCGGCGGAGTCGATCGAGGACGCGAACAACAGGCTCTTCACGACGAAGGGCGTCGACCACCTCGGCGAGCGCATCGGAGGAACGTCTGTCGATCCGCTCGAGCGTGCCTTCGAGGTACAGCCCGCCGAACGCAGCGGTCAGCGACCGTTCACGACGGTATTCGGCCCGCGCCCCGACGGTGATCGCCCCAAAGGCGATGGCCATCAGGACGTGCCACTCCCACCACGTCGCATGCCAGCTTCGGCTGAACGCCACCGCGATCATCGCCTCCGCGAGGAGGACGAACGCGACGGCCACCGCGAGGGGAAGGGCTCGTCGGCGTTGTCTGTACAGGCCGGCGTAGCGAAAGGCCGCGAACGCGTACAGAGCCAGGCCGATGGGTGTGAGCACCCGCAGTACCACGGGCGCCTCCTCGGGGGCGGGGCGGTTCAACAGGGGGAGACGGAACAGGGAAGCGGCGGCCCAGGCCAGGAACAGGGCGACCAGGCCGAGCAGGAGTGCCGCCTGGCGGCGCCTGAGCACCACCGTTCGGGTGTCGTCCAGCTCCAGAGCCGAGATTCCCGCGAAGCACGCCGCCAGGAGCAGGCCCACGGGAGTGGCGATGAAGAACCCCGTGTTGGGACCGGAGAGCAGCACCCCCGGCGTGGCCAGGGCATGGAGGGCGAGGAACCCGGCGCTGGTTAGCAGCGCGAGCGAGACGAGGAACAGCCTGGCGTCCGCCCGGCGGCTCGCGGCCTCGCTGGTCAGCAGGCCGAGGACGACGTTGATGAGGGCCACGCTGAGGACGAGCCAGAAGTGCGCCGGGTGATGCTCCCACTTGATGTCGAGCTTGGGACGGGCGAGAAGTAGTACCAGGCCGGCCAAAGGGAGGAGGAACAGTATCGCGACGACGATCGCCCGGCCTCTTCCTGCCGTCTGACTCACTTCCGTGGAACCACCCGACATGCAAGCCCAACACTATTCAAGCGTGGCGAGGCAGGCCAAGAGGCGTGATCGGAAGGGTAAGGCCAACCGGCGTCACTGACAGGCGGGACGGGCGGTCAGCGAGCGCGCGAAAAGACGCGCGCCGGCGCTCCGGGTAGCGCCGGCGCCTCCGCGTGCGAGGCTCGAGGGTACCCCTCCCTGGACGGCTCACCCCTGCCGTCACCCTCGAACCAGTCGAGCAACGCGGAAAGGTTCACTACCCCACCGACGACAAGCGTCGCGGGGGCCTTGACCCCGGCCTGGCGGGCCCGGTCGGGGAGGTCCGCCAGGTTGGAGATGACCGCCCGTTGCTTGTGGGTCGTGGCCCACTGCACGATCGCCGCGGGCTCTGATG
>JBKPAF010000042.1:0-47112 GCA_046726275.1 Actinomycetota bacterium | reverse complement strand
GTCACGTCCGGCACGAAGGCCTGCATCACGAACACGCCGCCGGCGGTGAGGTGCCGCGCTACGCCCTGGAAGCACCGAACCTGGTCGTCCTGGGTGAGCAGACCGAAGAACGTGTTGAAGACGACGTAGACGAGCGAGAATCCCCCCTCGACCAGCTCGCCGACGTCCGCGAAGTCGCCCATCGCGACCTCCAGGCTCTCGCCGCCCGGTTTCTCCCGAAGCTGCGCGACCATGGCTTCGGACGCATCGACCCCGCGGACCTCGATCCCCCGAGCCGCCAGAGGCAGGGCGATCCGCCCGGTTCCGATCCCCAGCTCCAGCGCCGGCCCGGTGCCGGCCACCCCGGCCAGGAACTCCACCGCCTGTTCAGTGTCGGTGGGCAAACCGAACCAGTCGTCATACACATCGGCGATCCGGTCGCCGTACGTAGAAGGGCCGTACTCCTCGGACACTATCCGGGGATGGGGACCTGCGGGACGTGGGTCATCGCCGCGTCCACGTCCTCTTGCCGGAACTCGACCTCCGGCAGACGTCCCGCCAGGTAATCGTCGTATGCCTGCATGTCGAAGTGGCCGTGGCCGGACAGGTTGAACAGGATCACCCTTTCCTCCCCGGCATCCCTGGCCTCGACGGCCTCGTCGATCACGGAACGGATAGCGTGGGCCGGCTCCGGACCGGGGACGATCCCCTGGGCCTTGGCGAACTCGATCGCTGCCTCGAAGATTGGATTCTGCGTGTAGGCCTTGGCTTCCATGTGGCCCGACCGCACCAGCAGACTCAAGGACGGGGCGTCTCCGTGGTAGCGCAGCCCGCCGGCGTGGACCGGAGCGGGGACGAAGGTGTGCCCGATGGTGTACATGGGCAGGAGCGGCGTCATCTGCCCGGTGTCTCCGAAGTCGTAGGCGAACCTTCCCTTGGTTAGCGTCGGGCACGCCGCAGGCTCGGCCGCCACGAACCGGGTCTGGGCCTTGCCCTGGAGCCGATCCCGCATGAAGGGATAGGCCAGTCCCGCGTAGTTGGAACCGCCGCCCACGCAGCCGATCACGACGTCCGGATGTTCGCCGGCCATCTCCATCTGTTTCTTGGCCTCCAGACCGACGACCGTCTGGTGGAGCAGGACGTGGTTCAGCACGCTTCCCAAGGAGTAGTTCGTGGTCTCGTCCTGGGCGGCCACCTCCATCGCCTCGCTGATGGCGATGCCGAGTGAGCCCGGTGACTCGGGATCCCCTTCCAGGATCTTCTTGCCGGTCTCCGTGGTGGAGGTGGGGGAGGAACGGACTTCCGCCCCGAAGGTCTCCATGAAGATCCGCCTGTAGGGCTTCTGGTCGTAGGACGCCTTTACCATGAACACGAGGCATTCCAGCCCGAAGAACGCGCAGGCCATCGCCAGCGCGGACCCCCACTGCCCGGCGCCGGTCTCGGTGCTGATCCGCTTGACCCCGGCCTCCTTGTTGTAATACGCCTGCGCCACAGCGGTGTTCGGCTTGTGAGAACCGGCCGGAGACGTTCCTTCGTACTTGAAGTAGATGTGGGCCGGAGTCTGCAGCGCGCGTTCCAGGCGGCGAGCCCGGTATAGAGGGGTCGGCCTCCACAACCGGTACACGTCCAGCACGCCTCCGGGGATGTCGATCGAGCTGTCCGTCGACACCTCCTGTTGGATCAGCGCCATCGGGAACAGCGGCGCCAGGAGGTCCGGGGTGACCGGCTCGCGAGTGCCCGGGTGCAGGGGCGGCAGAGGAGGGATGCCCGATGCTGCGAGGTCCGGAAGGATGTTGTACCAGGCAGTGGGGAGATCGTCGGACGTCAGGTTGAACTGGATGTGTTCGGCCATGGTCTCCTCCTTAGCCCGGCCTCAGGGTGCTCGTGGATTCTATGAGAGATGACCACTGGACGGATGGCTCGCCTGATCCCTTCGGTCGCCGTGGCGGCGCTGCTCGTCGCGACGGCATCCTGTTCGGGGTCCGGGCCCACGGCTATCCCACCGTCCCCGTCGGTCTCGACCCCGCCTTCCTCGGTCCCGGCACCATCGGGGGGGCTGGATCAGGAGTCGGCCCGGGAGATCGCTCGGGACACCGTGATGGGGCCGGCCGGATCCCAGGCCGACACCGCCGTCGAGCCGTTCGTCGCCGTCGATCCGGATCGCCCCTCGGTGGTCGTGGCCGTGTTCCAGATGGGTCGGTTTCCCGACGGCGGGGCGGCCGCGATCGGCTTCGCCTCTTCGGAGGATGGAGGGGTGAGGTGGACCTCGGGCGTCCTTCCGGGCCTGACGCGCGCGGCGGGCGGGGTGTACCTCCGCGTCTCTGATCCGACCGTAGCTTTCGGGCCGGACGGCTCCGCCTATGCTTCGAGCATCGTGATCGGAGGTCCCGACAGAGGCGGAGGGATCGCCGTCCATCGGTCGGATGACCACGGCCGAACCTGGAACCCTCCGGTGTTTCTCGAGCGGACTCCGGCCGGTGCCGGCGGCGACTTCCCCCGGATCGCGGTGGACACCGGACCGGCCGGTCGGTATGTCGGCCGCGTCTACGTGACGTATGTGCATCACGACCGGGTCGCCATCCGATGGTCCGACGACCGGGCCGTCACATGGAGTCCCCGCCGGTTCGTTTCACCCGGGACGGGCTTCGTTCCGAACGTCGTGGTGGGCCCGAAGGGAGACCTCACGGTCGTCTACTTCCTCCTCGGACCCCAACAGAGGCGCAGGTTGTTCTCCCGCACATCGCGCGATGGAGGAACGTCGTTCGATCGTCCTGTCCCCGTTGGGGTCATGCGGGCCCGGGCCAGTCGTGGTCTCCGGGCGGCGGGAGTGGAGGAGACCGCCGTCGATCCGGTCAGAGGCACCCTGTTCGTCGTCTGGGAGGACGCGTCGGATCGAGACGATGGGTTGAACGACGTCGTCCTCTCACGATCCCACGACGGTGGCTCGACCTGGACGCCGCCCACGCGAGTGAATCCGGACGGATCGGGGAGTGGTCGCGATCACCTCCAACCGAACGTGGAGGCGCTCGATGGCCGGGTCCACGTGGCGTTCTTCACCCGGGCCGGGCCGGCGAGCAGGCCGTCCCCGTTCGTCCAGCTGCGGTCGGTCTCATCGGACGATGGTGGGGTGACCTTCGCGGGCGAGCGAACCATCGGTCCTCCGGCCGACCTCCGCTTCGCCGCCGTCGTCCGCCCGGGCCGCACCAGATTCCTCGGTGACTACATCGGTGTTGCGTTGTCGGCCGAATCGCTGCTCGTGGTGTGGTCACGATCTTTCTCACAGGGAGCCGCGACCAGCCGCCATTCGACGATCTGGGCCTCGATCGTCCGGGAAGCCTCCTGACCTTCGGCCGCGGGCTCTGATCAGCGGAGAAGTTTCCGGAGGTCAACGTTCGGCGGCTGCACAAGCTGCTCGAACGTGCATTGCTCGGGTGGTTTATCGGGCCTCCATCTGACGAACCGAGACCCGTGACGGATGCGGTGCCCGGTGACCTGATCGAAGGCCACCTCGACTACGAGCTCGGGCCGGAGCCTCTCGTAGGAGAGGTCCTTGCCCTGGGCCCACCTGCTCATCATGGCCTGCCCCGGCGGCGGCTCGGGTGAAGTTCCCTCGCTGTACGGATGGAGCTTCTTCACGAGCTCCCGGCGAGCCGCCTGGGTGAATCCAGAGCTGAAACCGACCTGCCACAGCTCGCCGTCGGGACCGTACAGACCGAGCAGCAATGAGCCCACGGCCTCACCCTTGAGGTCCTTGGCCCATCGGAAGCCGAGGACGACACAATCCGCCGTGCGCTCCCGCTTCACCTTGAGCATCTCCCGCTCGCCGGAGCGATACGGCGATTCGAGATGCTTGGCCACCACCCCGTCCAGTCCCTGGACGACGAAGGCTTCGAGCCATTTCGTGGCCAGACGCAGGTCTTGCGTGCACGGACTGAGGTGCAGGGGCGGAGCAGCAGCCTTCATGACATCCTCGAGCGTGGCCCGGCGCTCTCGGAGGGGCCTGGGTCGGTAATCGCGGTCCTTTCGGGCGAGCAGGTCGAAAGCGATGAACGAGGCGGGAGTCTCCTTGGCCAGCCGCCGCACCCGGGACTCTGCCGGATGGATCCGTTGGAGCAGCGCGTCGAAGTCCAGACCCTTGCCGTCCGGAGTGAAGACGACGATCTCGCCGTCCAGGACCAGCCGTTTCTCGGCAAGTGTCTGGACCGCGTCGACGATCTCGGGGAAGTAGCGATTGAACGGCAACTCCTTCCTGCTGGACAGCGAGAGTTCCTTTCCATCGCGGAAGGCCACGGCGCGGAAGCCGTCCCACTTTGGCTCGTACTGCCAACTTTCTCCAGTTGGAAGCCGAGCCACGTGCTTCGCCTCCATCGGAGCGATAGGGGGTGGAAACGGAAGGTTCATCGCGCTTCGCATGCTACCCTGGACATCCGGGAGCACGTTCGTACGCGCCCATTCACCTCGCCCCCACTCGACCGAGCGTGGGCACTAACGGAAGGAACTGTGTGAGGAACGCCTTGGACGAACAGCAGGCTGGAAAGACCGTGTGGCAGGGCCGGATCGGCGAGGCGCCGCTCCGGGTCGACGTCCTCCCCTCGGGTCGCATCTTCGCGACCTGGTCGGTCAAGGGCAACGAGCGCCGAGCCGTAGTCGACACGATCCAACAGCTCGAGCAACGGGTGCTGTTCCAACTCCTGCTCGGAGCCGGGCCGGGCGACGACTCCATCGCCAGACATGTGGTCTCTGCGGTCGAGGAAGGCAAAGAAGGGCTCCCCGACCCCACCCAGGCACCCCAGACGGTGAAGAGGAAGAAGAAGAACACACGCCGGGGACCGCCCCGCTCGCGCCGCCGCCGCTAGCTCCTCAGCCTCGCTCGTTGCTGCTACCCCCCTGGACCCCCTCTCTCCTCCTCGAGGCTCCGCTTGCCAGCGGATCTTCGACGAGCCAGGGGGTCCGCAGACTGCCTCGCTTCGCTCGTTGCTGCTACCCCCCTGGACCCCCCGTTGCCCGAAACGCCCTCAGCGTTCGATACTGTGCGCCAATTCACGGGAGGTGAGCCGCTGTGGTCGGTGAGGAACAGAGTTCGACGGCTGAGCAGGTGAGGGATCGGATCCCCAGGGACCGGCCACTGGGTGTGATCCACTCGGGAGGCCGATACCTCTACGGCTTCGGGCCCGATTCCTATGGCATCTGGGACGCAGCCAACGAAGGCGCCCCCGTCGAAGAGTTTCCTGCCACCAAACAGGGTCGCCACGAAGGCTGGCGCCGATATCTGGAGCTCGAGCCGGCCGCGCAGAAGATCCCGCCCGAGCAGATGCCGGTGAGGGAGGAGCAGGAGGAGATCGAAGCTCGGCCTCGGCGCGGCGGGATCCTGATCGGCGGCGGCATCGCCCTGGCGCTGATCATCGGCCTCGTGGTCTTCCTCGGCACCCGCTCCGACGAGGCCGGTCCCGGCGGCTCCGGCGGCGGGCCGGTGAAGGGCCCCACTGTTACCCACCTCGACGTGACCGGCGCAGCAACCCTGAGCGAGGATCTGAAGCAGACGAAGTTCCAGCCGCCGGCGCCGGGATTCTCCAATCGCCACATGATCGCGGAGTGGAAGGGGACGAGCAGCAGGATCAAGTTCGACTTCGATGACCCTGTCCCCGGGGACTACACGACCGGCCAGCTCCCTCGGCTGCGCGTGCTGGAGTTCTTCTTCACGCCTACGGGGGCGACGGAGGAGATCCACATCAGGTCGGTGCAGGGCGAGTGTGAGGTCAAGATCGAGCACGCCGATACCAGCGCTCTGTCGGGGAGCTATGAGTGTCTCGGGGTCCCGTTCCCGGAGTCCGAGGAAACCATCGATCTCAAAGGGACGTTCTTCGCGAAGGAGACCTAACCCGCACGACCGTTCGGGTCGCAGCTAGGAGGCCCGGAGCTCGCTGATCCTGCCGGCCAGGATTGCCCGATCTGACTTCCCCCTGCTCCGGCCGACCACGTACCCCACGGCATAGCCGAGCGCACCGGAGGCGGCCACCCCTGCCCCCGCCGCCGACGCGATCAGCGTTCGGCGCCTGGCGGTCCGGAAGTCCAGGACCTGCCAGCCTCGGCGGCGCGCCACCGCCCGCAGCCGCCGGTCCGGATTCAACGCGATCGGGTTCCCCACCAGCTCGAGCAGAGGGAGGTCATTGATGCTGTCGGTATAGGCGAAGGAACGATTCAGGTCGATGTCCTGATCCTTCGCGAGTTCGTTCACCCTGGCGGCCTTCTCGGGCCCGTGGACGATGGGCCCTTCGAGGTTACCCGTGTACACGCCGTTCACGACCTCCGCTCGGGTTCCCACCACCCCGTCGATGTCGAGCTCTCTGGCTAGCAGCGTCAGGAAGTCCTCCGGCGAGGAGGACGCGATGTAGACGGCGCGCCCGGCTCGCTTGTGCCGGGCCAGCAGCTCGACCGCCTGCGGGTAGAGTCGAGGAAGGATCTCCTCCCGCGCGACGGACAGGCCGAAGGCGATCACCTCGTCCCGGGCGCGCCCTCGGACGACTTCGAGGGTGGCCTGACGGGCCCGTTCCATGGGCCCTCTGGCTTCGCTTCCCACCAGCCGAAACCGCACCTGGTCGGTGGCCAGCCGGCCGATGTCGCGGAGCCCAAAGTACCGCTGCCGGTACATCTCCCGGGCCAGAGGGAACAGGCTGGATCCCGGGAGAAGTGTCTTGTCCAGATCGAAAAAGGCCGCATCCATCGCCCGGCAGTTTATCCAGGGCTCGCCGCCGTCAGCCTAGGCTCGATCCAGCCAACCGCCAGCGGCACCGTACCGGTGGGCCACCATGCCGGCGAGGATGGACAGGGCGATCTCCTCGGCGCTCCGAGCTCCGATGTCCAACCCGACCGGGGTTCGCACTCGGGTGAGGTCTTCCTCGCGGAACCCGAGCTCGCGAAGGCGGTCCAAGTGAGGTCCAACGTGCCGGGCGCTTCCCATGACCCCGATGAATCCGACCGGCGATCGCAGGAGCGCGGCCAGGGTCTCGACGACGATGGGAGCGTCGTGGTCCGTGTGCACAGCCACGGCCTCCCCGTCGAGCTCGACCCGGTCGAGGTCGGGAACCGTCGGGGCGGCTCTTCGATGTTCTTCGGTGATCCGGTCAGGCCTCGGTTCCACGAGAATCGGGTCATACCCGAGGTCCCGAGCCCATAGGGCCACGGAGAGGGCCACCGGTGTGGCCGAGAAGACCAGGAGGATCGGCCGCCGCACCACCGGTTCGAGAAAGACGTCGATGGAACCCAGGTCGTGCCGGTACGTCCGCGTGGTGGGGGAGCGGCTCCTCAGCACCTCCGGGGCGTCGCGGATCGCCGCGTCGTCGAACTCCGCGCACCCCAGTGTCCCCGCGAGCGCGCCGGTGGATCCCAGGAGGAGCTTCTGACCCAGGTGGCACGGGGGGTCCCCCTTCAGACCCACCGCCGTTGCAAGGACCACTTCCTCGCGAGCCGCCCGCCGAGCGGCCAGCTCCTCGTCCACGCCGGTCCCGTGATCCCGGGTCTCCTCGGGGGAAGTATGGGCTCGGGACACCGTTCCGTCGGATCCCCCGTGAGCGGTCTGTCCTGCCAGCAGGTCGAGGGCATGGGGAAGGATCGGCAGGATCGAGGACAGGCTCTCGACGGCTCCCTTCGCGCTTCCCGGGAGGTTCAGGATGAGCGTGGACCCCCTGCTGCCGGCCACACCTCGGGACAGCGCGGCCAGCGGTGTCGAGCTCCGCCCCGCGGCGCGCATCTGCTCGGCGAGGCCGGGCGCTTCACGATCGATGACGGCGCGGGTTGCCTCCGGCGTGACGTCCCGGGGTCCCAGCCCCGTGCCTCCCGTCGTGACGACCAGGGCGAGACCCTCCTCACACAGCTCGGCCAGCATGCGTTCGAGGGCTTCGCGTTCGTCAGGAACCACCTGGTGACGCGTCACGGCGAATCCTGCCCCCTCCAGAAGAGAAGACACGGCCCGGCCGGAGGCGTCGTCCCGTGTCCCTCGAGAGACGCCGTCACTCACCGTGACCACAGCAGTCGCCAAACGGTCGCCCACAACTCCCTCCAGAAAAGGCGCAACCGATACTAGCTTCTCGTCCTCTCGCGCCCCGACGGGATGCCTCGGCCCACTCGGGAAAGAGAGCCTATGCTGATCCGGACAGGGGGAAAGGACTCACGTCGTGACCGACTCGAGCGACCTGCGGAACAGAGAGGGGCTGATCCTCAGCTCGGAGCCCTCCGGCATCCCCGGCTCTGAACCCCCCGAGGAGTCGCTCCGCACGCCGGCGCCGGCCTCCGGGCCGCTGTTGGACACGTACGGCCGTATCGCGGACGACCTTCGGGTCTCGGTGACGGACAAGTGCAACTTCCGCTGCACCTACTGCATGCCTGCGGAGGGGCTGCCGTGGCTGCCGAAGGAGGAGGTGCTGCGGTTCGAAGAGATCGTCCGTCTCGTGGGTATCTTCGTTCGTCTTGGAGTGAGCGAGGTGAAGTTGACGGGTGGCGAGCCCACCGTCCGCCGCGAGCTCCCGAAGCTCGTGGCCATGCTGCGGGAGGCGCATGCCGACCTGGCCATCTCCATGACCACGAACGGCTACCTACTCGACAAGCTGGCGCGTCCGCTCGCGGATGCCGGACTGGATCGGGTGACGGTGTCCTGCGACTCGCTGATGCGCCACCGCTTCGCGGAGATGACCCGTCGCGACGCGCTCGACCAGGTCTTCGTGGGCCTGGCGGCAGCCGAAGAGGCGGGACTGACCCCCATCAAGCTGAATTGCGTCGTGATCGCGGGGACCAACGAGGACGAAGTCATCGACTTCGCTCGATATGCCCGGGACACCGGGTACGAGATCCGGTTCATCGAGTACATGCCCTTGGACGCGGAGCAGAAGTGGGAGCGGGACAAGGTCGTCCCCTCTGCGGAGATCCTGGAAGCCATCGACCGCACCTACCCTTTGATCGCGATGGGCGGGACGGACCAGGAACCGGCCACAGCCTTCCGGTTCGCCGATGGCGCCCCCGGGGCGATCGGGGTTATCGCCTCGGTGACCGAACCGTTCTGTGAGACGTGCAACCGGCTCCGCCTCACCGCGGACGGCCAGCTCCGGGCGTGCCTGTTCGCGATGTACGAGACCGACCTTCGCATTCCTCTGCGCGAGGGAGCCTCGGACGACGAGCTGGAGGGCCTGATCAGGCAGAACGTGTGGAGGAAATGGGAGGGGCACAAGATCAACCACGCCGACTTCCAGAGGCCTTCCCGTTCCATGTCGATGATCGGCGGGTAGTCCGGGAGGCACCGCCCAGGTGAGGGTGGACTACGCCTTCGTTGCCGAGGCCGCGGACTCGCAGGCCGGACTCTTCTATGTGACGAGGGGCGGGGCCGACATCTATTTCCTGCCTCGAGACTTCCCCAAGCCCCTCCGATTGGGAGCGATCTCCTTCGTGGTCAGGGTGGTGGGCGAGCCGCACGACATCGGGCAGGACTTCTCGCTCGTGTACACCGTGGTGGACGCGGATGGAAGGACCGTAGGGTTCCGCCAGGAGATGCCCGCCACGTTCGAGGCCCATCCCATCGACCCGACCCGCACCACGGCGAGCGTCGTGACACTCCGTTTCTACGGCTTCCCTCTCCCGGATTACGGCACCTATCTATTCGAGGTCCACCACGGGCAAGATCGCCTCGCCCAGGTTCCCTTCTGGGTGGTCCCGGCCGATCCCGAGGAGTCCCCTCCGCAGCCCGGACTGCCGCGTCAGATGTAGGGGGGAGTCGTCGAGCTCAGCCGGGGGGGAGCGCCCGGGCGGCTTCGGCGAAGGCGTCGAACAGCGCCTGCTGTGACGGGTCCGCGGCGGCCGTCTCTTCCGGGTGCCACTGCACCGCCACGAGCCACCCCTCGGGCCGCTCGATCGCCTCGACCAGTCCGTCGCCGGTCCAGGCCACCGGGAGCAGGCCGTCTCCCAGCCTGTCGATCCCCTGGTGGTGCGACGATGCTGCCTCGAGCGTCGTCTGGCGGCAGGCGTCGTGGAGTCGGCTCGACTCAGCCACCTTGACGTCGTGTATGAGCCGATCGTGGCCTGGAGCCACCCGGTGGCCGTCGAGTCTCGGGACGTCGGGGAGGTGCTGGTGCAGCGTGCCTCCGAAGGCCACGTTCACCACTTGGAGGCCCCGGCAGATCGCGAGCACGGGGAGGTGTCGTCGGTCCGCCTCGCCGAGCAGATCGAGTTCCAGGACGTCGCGCTCAGGCTCGACGCCGTACACCGCCGGGTGGCGTGTCTGCCCGAACCGCGAGGGGTCCATGTCGCCTCCTCCGATCAGCATGAGGCCGTCGAAGGAGCGAAGGATCTCTTCAGGAGCCTCGTCCTGGGGCGCGCTGATGACCAGGGCGCGGGCTCCGCCCCGGCGCAGGGCCTCGAGATACGAGCTGGGAACGGCCGCCGCCCCGGTACCCCAGCCATCGACCCGGCCTGGTGGGAGGCCGTAGGCGATGACCCCGACCAGTGGCCTGCTCACGCGGTCAGTCTAGGCTCCCCCGCAGGGGATCGATCAAGCGGCAGCCGTGCCCCGTCCCTGGACCAGGGCGGCGACGAGCAGGAAGTCCGACGGGTCCGGGACACCGAGGCGATAGAGGGTCCCGTTCCTGGCCCTACCCTCGATGAGTTGCGAGACCGCGTCCAGGTTCGCGATCTGGGTGAAGGCGATCTCCGCCCTGGCGGCCAGCAGATGCTCGAGGACCTTGGCGATCCCCCAGAGTGCCACCGCGATCGCGCCCATCGGAAGGAAGGAGGTAAGTCCATCGCCGAAGAACAGGACGGCCACGGCGAGCACCCCGATGATGATGCTGATCGCTCGCAACAGAAGCCCGCTCGTGACCTCTTCGTGGAAGATCAGGCGGGACTGCGTGGCCGCCAGGAATCCGCGCTCCGAACTGGGCTCCGGCTCGGGCTCGATCCCCAGCTCGGCCGGCTCCACCTGGATGACGTAACCGGAGTGGTCCGGGTCCTTCCGGCAGGGAGTGAGGAGAAGGAGCTTTTCGGCGGGCCACCGCACATGGATCACCCTCGACAGCAAACCGCGTAGATCGTGCTCGGAATACTTCAGCAAGCCCATTGCCTCTGGTCCCGTACCCTTTCCGCGGTTCGTCTAACCGCACTTCCGCGGTTCCGCCGCTCCCCGGGTTATCGGCTCAGATGCGCTCGAAGTATCGGCCCACCGGCGCTACCGGGAACTCTGATCCCACACTTCGGGATTCAGCAGGGTGGGAGGTTGCCGGCCCTCCAGGGCGGAGATCAGGTTCTCAGCAGCCAGCATGCCCATGGCGATGCGGGTGTCCACCGTGGCGCTACCGAGATGGGGGATGACGACGACGTTTTCCAGTTCCAGGAGATGGGGGTGGACCTCTGGCTCCTTCTCGAACACGTCCAGTCCGGCCGCGAAGATCTGCCCCTCCTTCAACGCGCGAGCAAGGGCCGCCTCGTCGATCACCGGTCCGCGGGACGTGTTCACCAGCACGGCGGTCGGCTTCATCCTGGCCAGGCGTTCGGCGTTGATGAGGTGGTGGGTCTCCTCGCTGAGGTTCGTGTGCATGGTCACCAGGTCGGCCTCGGCGAGGAGATCGTCCAGCTCACGGAACTCGGCCCCCAGTCCTCGCTCGACCGATGGGGGCGGACGGTAGGCGTCGTAGTAGATGACCTTCATCCCGAACCCCCGGGCCCGCCGAGCCATGGCCTGACCGATCCGGCCGAATCCCACGATCCCGAGGACCCGGCCGTTCACGTCCTGGCCGAGCATCATCAACGGACCCCAGATCCAGGGTTCGCGGCGGCGGAGGAACCGATCGCCCTCGGCCACCCGTCGCGCCGCCGCCATGAGTAGAGCCCACGCCGTGTCCGCGGTGGTCTCGGTCAGAACGTCCGGCGTGTTCGAGCACAGCACGCCTCTGCGGGAGCAGGCGGCCACGTCGATGTTGTCGAAGCCCACCGCGAAGTTGGCCACGATCATCAACTGGTCACCGGCAGCATCCAGGAATTCGTCGTCCACCTTGTCCGTCAGCAGCGTGACCGCCCCGATCTTGCCCTTGATCTCAGCAAGGAGCTGGTCGCGTGGTATCGCCCACTCGCCCTCGTACAGCGTCATCGAGGTCTTGCTGGCGATCCTGTCGAGGGCGGGCTGTGGGAGCCGGCGAGTCACGAGCACCGGCCACACCTTTTCGTTCATGCCGATCGACCACCTGAGTCCATGCTGGTCAGAAGCTACGGTGCCTGGGTCCGAAGGGTCAAGCGGAGTCGTGCCGTTGTCCGAGGTCAGCTCGATCGCCACCCTGTAGGGTATTGCGGTGCGACCCGACGGTTCCCGCGCCGCGTTCGAGGAGCCGGCCCAGCCAAAGCCGCTGCTGCGTGGGTTCATCCACCAGTTCGCGTTCTTCGCCGCGATCCCCGCGGCCATCCTGCTGCTGGCGGTGGCTCGGCCCGCCATCGCACGCGTCGCCGCGGTGATCTTCGGGCTCAGCCTAGTTGCGCTGTTCGGGACGAGCGCCGCCTATCACCGGCTCGAGTGGACGGCTCGAGCTCGCGCCCGCATGCGGCAGCTCGATCACTCGATGATCTTCATCCTTATCGCAGGGACGTACACCCCTTTCGCTCTCCTTGTCCTTCGCGCGCCGTGGTCAGCGGTCATCCTTGGGCTGGTCGGGGGAGGCGCGTTGGCGGGGATCCTGATCCAGATCTTCGCGTTTCATCGTCTGCGAATCGTCACGTCCGTCCTCTATATCGCTCTCGGCTGGACGATTCTCCTTGCCGCCCCACAGATCGTTCGCGGCCTCCGGGTCTCGGCACTCCTCCCCCTCGTGGCTGGAGGCGCTCTCTATACGGCAGGGGCCATCGTCCTTGCCCTGAAGAGGCCCGACCCGAGCCCAAAGGTGTTCGGGTATCACGAGGTCTTCCATCTCGCCACCGTGGCGGCCGCCGTGTGCCACTACGCGGCGGTGCTGCTGGTCGTCCTTGCCCGTTGACGAAGCGAGACGGATCGTCCGAGGGAGGCATTGATCTGGGACACTCATGGGACCAATGAAAACCGCCGCAGGCTCGGCCTCAGCTGTGTCTGCCTCCACCATCCCCTCCGAGACGCTGTTGGCCGACCGTTTCACTGAGGCCAGGAACGAGGCGTCAGAAGCCCTCGCCGCCAAGGGCCGTGAACGGGGATTCGTCACCTCCGAGGACGTGGTCAACGGGCTGCCGGAGATGCAGCTGCTCCCGGAGCAGATCGAGGAGTTCTTCGCTCACGTCGAGCTCCTTCTCCGAGACGAAGGCATCGAGGTCATCGATGTCCCCGGCGATGACCATGAGGGGGCGGTCGAGACAGACGGTTCCCGCCGTCGCCGCCGAGAGGATCTGCTCAAGACCCCGGCGTTCGACCCCGTTCGGATGTACCTCAAGGAGATCGGGCGGGTTCCTCTCCTCACCGCCGCGCAGGAAGTCGATCTGGCTATGCGTATCGAAGCCGGTGGGCTTGCCTGCGAGCTCCTCGCCTCCATCGCGGTCTCGGGCAGCGTGGATCGAAAGCGGCTCCAGCGAGTGATGGATTGCGTGATCCGCATCCGTGATCATCAGCTCGATCCCGACAAAGGACTCTCTTTCGAAGGGATCGGTCGGGAAACGCTCCGGCGGAGTCATTCGCCGAAGGGGCGCGCCGACACCCTGAGCTTCCTCCGGCGCGTCGAGCGCGATGCGGACATCGCAAAGGACAGGTTGATCGAGGCCAACCTGCGGCTGGTGGTCTCAATCGCCAAGCACTACACCACTCTTGGAATCACGTTCCTGGATCTCACCCAGGAGGGGAACCTGGGACTGATCCGGGCGGTTGAGAAGTTCGACTACTCGCGCGGGTACAAGTTCTCCACGTACGCGACGTGGTGGATCCGACAGGCCATCAGCCGGGCGATCGCTGACCAATCCCGCGTCATCCGGATCCCGGTCCACATGACCGAGAACATCAACAAGGTCAGTCGTGCCCAGCGGGAGCTCGTGCAGAAGCTGGGGAGGGAGCCGCTCCCGGAGGAGGTCGGCCGGCGGGTCGGCCTGCCGGCGGAGCAGGTCACCCAGATCCTCTCGATGTCTCGAGATCCCCTCTCCTTGGAGAGCCCGGTCGGCGAGGACGAGGAGGCTCGGCTCGGAGAGTTCATCGAAGACCGGGAGGCGATTGACCCTCCCGAGGCAGCCTCGCAAGGGATGATGCAGGGGGAGATCGTCTCCGTGTTGCAGACCCTCTCGGCACGGGAGAGGCGGGTGGTGGAGCTGCGATTCGGGCTCAGGGACGGGCAGACGCGGACGCTGGAGGAAGTGGGGCGAGAGTTCGGCATCACTCGCGAGCGCATCAGGCAGATCGAGGCGAAGACTCTCTCCAAGCTCCGACATCCTTCGAGGGCGCAGAGGCTCCGTGACTATCTCGAGGTGAGGGACTAGAGGGCGCCCGTCAACCGCTCAGCGCAGGCAGCGCCGACTCCACCGCGTCCAGCGCTTCGCGAATCGCTTCGACGGAGTTGGCGTAGGAAAACCGCAGATACCCCTGGCCCTTTGCTCCAAACGCGGTTCCCGAGAGACAGGCGACCCCGGCCTCCTCCAGGAGGAAGGCTGCCACCCGCTCGCTGGGAACCTCGAGCTGCTTCACGTTCGGGAAGACATAGAAGGCTCCCGCCGGTTCCAGGCAGGAGACCCCGCTGATGCGGTTCAGGCCCTCCACGATGACGTCCCGGCGCTTGTGGAACTCGTCGATCATCGCCTGGACGGGCTCCCACGGGCCGGTGAGCGCTGCGAGCACCGCGCGCTGGCTGAACGATGAAGTGCAGGAGACCGAGTTGATGATGAGCCGGGTCACCGGCTCGACGAGGGGAGGAGGAAAGGCCCCGAATCCCAACCGCCAGCCGGTCATGGCGAACGTCTTGGAGCAGCCGTCGAGGAGGATCGTCCGATCCGCCATACCGTCCAACGAGGCGATCGATGCGTGCTCGCCCGCATACCGGATGGCCCAGTACACCTCGTCGGATAGCACGAACAGGTCGTGCTCGAGGGCGATGCGGGCCAGCGCCTCGACGTCCTCTGCGGTCAATGCACTCCCGCACGGATTGTGGGGAGTGTTCAGGACGAGCAGCCGGGTGCGATCCGTCACGAGCGAGGCCACCTCGTCGGGGTCCATACGGAACTCGTTCTCCTCGCGTAGAGGGACGGGGACAGGGGTCGCCCCGATGAAGCTCGAGATGGATTCGTACATGGGGAACCCTGGGTCCGGATAGAGGACCTCGTCCCCCTCGTCGCACAGCACCAAGATCGAATAGAACATGATCGGCTTCGCCCCGGGCGTGAGGATGATCTGGTCGGCCGGGTAGATCGGGCGGCCGGTCCGTCCGAAGAACTCCCCTACGGCTTCGCGCACCTCAGGGAGCCCCGGAGCGGGCCCATAGTGCGTGTAGCCGGCCTTCAGGGCCTCCGTAGCGGCGAGGGTGATGTGCCCGGGTGTATCGAAATCGGGCTCGCCGATCTCGAGGTGGATGATCTTGCGGCCCTGAGACTCGAGGGCTCTGGCCCGAGCCAGGACCTCGAAGGAGGACTCGGTCCCGAGCCTGGCCATGCGCGAGGAGAGCCTGGGTTCCCTTGTCATGGGCAGACGCTACGGCCGCGGGATTCAGAAGGTCAAGCGCTTCGGTCTCGCCTTCCCGGCGGTCAGCCTAGGGAAGGCCGTGGGCCCATCCCTAACGCGTTGCGAGCATCCTCCTGGCAAGGACGCCTGATCACGAAGTCGGCGATTGACGAACGAAAGGGCGATCCGCCAATGTTCTCGGCTGTCATCGGCAACCGGCCCATCGGTTGCGCGCCGGCGCTCTCGGCAGGTGGCCGGCGCACGCTTTCGCCCAGGAGGAGGGGGAATATGGGGTCTCGATATAAGAGAGGCGTGGTGGCGGTCGTCGCCGTCACGTCGGTGCTGGCCGGACTGTTTGCCGGCATCGGTTCAGCCGGCGCAGCCACTCCGGCGGGACGCTACATCGTCGTCGTTCGCAACGCCGGGGACCTGAAGGCCGTACGGACGAACTTGCAGGGGCGGGGAGTCTCGATCATCCGGTCGCTCCCAGCAGTCAATGCCCTCGTGGTGAGGACCAGGGCGGGCAGCCAGGTCAATCTCTCAGCCGACCGGAGGGTCCGCGGGATCGCCAAGGACCGCGTCATCTCCGTGGCACCGCCGGAAGGCGCCTCCGCGCTGCGGGGCGGACCGACCAGGCTGAACGCGAAGCAGGTGAAGATCCGCCAGCCCAGAGGCGTCGAGCCGAACGCCGTGTTCCAGCCGGACCCGGCTTTTGGCTACAAGGGCCTGATGTGGAACTTCAGCCGGATCCGCGCGCAGCGAGCCTGGCGGGTGACCAGGGGCAGCCTGGCGGTCTCGGTTGGTGTGGCTGACACGGGCCTGGACTACACGCATTCGGAGCTCGCTACCAAAGTCGTCGACGTATTCGACCTGACACAGTTCGAGGATCCGCCGCTGTGCGAGTCCTTCTTCGGGATGTCGGACCAGGACCTAGCCGACGAGTTCGGCGGCCCCGTCGACGGCGACTGGCACGGCCACGGTTCGTGGATTGGCGGAAACATCGGTGCTGCCCGGGACCACATCGGCATTAATGGCATCGCTCCCAGGGTTCCGCTCGTCTCGTTGAAGATCGCCCAGTGGTGCGGGTTCGCCTACGATTCGACGTTGATCGACGCCTTCATCACGGCCGCGGACAACGACATCGACATCGTGAGCATCTCCTTCGGCGGCTACCTCGACAGATCGGATCCGGAGCAGGACCTCATCTACAACGAGTACGCGGAGTCCGTCGTGTACGCCAGGAGCAAGGGAACGCTCATCGTCGCAGCCGCGGGCAATGAGCACACCCGGATCGGGGCGGGCGGCCTGGTCCTGTCGCACGGAACGTTGACGGCGCCCGACGGCGAGCTCTTCGACGCGTTCGGGCTGTACGAGGTGCCTGGTGGCGTTCCTGGTGTCGTGGACGTGGCTTCCTCGGGCAGGTTCGTCAACCTGACGTCCGAGACGTGCTCGCCGGATGACTCTGACAACAACAATGCAACGTGCAAGCCTCAGAGCGACGCCCACCAGCCGTTCGGGATGGGGAGGCGGAACCAACTCGCCTACTACAGCAACTACGGGCCCCGGATCGACGTGGCGGCACCGGGCGGCGCCCGCAAGTTCAACCTGCCTGTGTGGGACCGTGGCGGGACGCCCGGGTTCCCCTACACCGACGCGGACCTGACCAACGTCTGGGAGGAATTCAGCATCACGTCGAACTGGGCGACCCAGATCCCGTGCTTCACGCTCTCGGCCGCAGGGGGCTTCTACCCGAACGAGTGCTACACGAGCATCCAGGGGACTTCGATGGCCACCCCGCATGCGTCCGCGATGCTCGCCCTGATCGCCAGCCGGTTCCCATCGCTTCGGGAGAAGCCGAGCGCACTGGTGTTCAGGCTCAAGTCGTTCGCCTACCGGCCTGACAACGTGACCCCGGGGCTGGACCCCGACGACCTGTCGGGAGGAGACCTCTCCGGCGGGGCGTGCAACACCGGCTATTGCCACCTGGGCGGTTCGGCGATCTCCGACGCCGAGGCCTATGGCGCAGGCATCGTCTCGGGGAGGGCGGTCTTCCCGTAACAGCGACCGCGTCCCATCAGGTGAAGGGGGGCCGATCGAAGGATCGGCCCCCCTTCCATCCGCGGTGATCTCGCACCGGCCTGGACTTTTCCGAGCGCAGCAGCTAATCACTGATCCGTGAGTCGATCATGAGTCTCCGAGTGGTACCCCTGAGGGAAGCGGACTACGAGCGGGTCCTCCCACTGATCGCCGGATACCAACGTTTCTACCTTGCGGAGCCGGACGAGGACCGGAACCGTGCCTTCTTCCGGCGCTTCCTCGCGCCCAGCGACGACGGGCTGCTCCTCGCTGCCTGGGAGGATGGCGAACTCGTCGGGTTCGCCACTCTGTACTGGACGTTCAGCTCGACGAAGGCCGCCGAGGCCGCACTCATGAACGACCTGTTCGTCGCGGAGGGCCATCGGGGTGCGGGGATCGGGCTGGCCCTGATCGAGGCGTCCGTGGCCGCGGCGCGCGAACGAGGGATGAGCCATCTCGAGTGGTTCACCGCGCTGGACAACGAACGCGCTCAGCGTCTGTATGACCAAACGGAGGCGGAGCGCTCAGGTTGGTACAACTATGAGATCCCGATCGAGTGATCCGCCCTCTTGGTGGAATCAGCGAGAATGCCAAGGGGATTAGAGTGGCACCTGGGCGCCCCCGGGCCGAGCGAAGGAGAGCATGTCATGTCGCAGGATGCCCCGGCGGATTACCCGCCGATCGTTCCCTATCTACTGTACGAGGACGTGCCCGGAGCGTTGGACTGGCTGACCAGAGCCTTCGGCTTCACCGAACGACTCCGGTTCGCCGGGTCGGACGGTGTGGTGAGCCACGCCGAGATTACCCTCGGAGACGGCCTCGTCATGCTGGGCTTTCCGGGTCCTGACTATCGGAATCCGAAGCAGCTCGGTAATGCCACCCAGCTCGTCCACGTCTACGTCGACGATGTGGAGGCTCATTTCGCCCGAGCCAAGGGGGAAGGAGCCACGATCATCGCCGAGCTGGAGGACCAGACATACGGGGACCGTCGCTACATCGCGGAGGATCCAGAAGGGCATCGGTGGACATTCGCCCAGCAGATCCGGGTCGTTCCGCCCGAGGAGTGGTGAGCGCCTAGCTCTACTCAGTCTTCGGCCCCCGCCCGGATTGCGGCCTGGACTTCCGCTGCTCGGGCGGGATCGATGCCGGCCAGGAGCGACGTGGCCTCCCCCGCGTTCTTCGCTGCGTCCCGGCTGCTATCGAGATCCTGGGCGATCTGCTCGTCCGTCGCCGACAGGTCGTCCGGGCTCAGGTCCTGGAACTCGAGGACGCCCATGTCCTCGAAGGCGGCCTGCACCTTCGGTCCCCACAGTCCGAGGTCCCTGATGGTGGGGACGATGCGCGAGAACAGCATCTTGCGGAACGTCTGCATCATCTCCGAGGATTCGACGTATCTGATGCACTCGTTTCGATCGAGGCCGACGTTCTCCCAGACCTCCTCGGCCACGAACCGGTCTCGCATCAGGTAGCACGCGTAGACGACGAATTCCTCACGCTCGGCTCGTTCGGCCTCGGTGAGCTGCGGATAGAACTCGCGGAGCGCCAAACGTCCGAAAGCGACGTGGCGGGCCTCATCCTGCATCACGTAGGTGTTCAGCGCCTTCGCCAGCGGCTCCTCCGAGTAGTCCCGGATCATGGAGAAGGCCGCCAGGGCCAGCCCCTCGATGAGCACCTGCATGCCGAGGTTGGTCATGTCCCACCGGGGATCGGAAACCACGTCGTTGAGGAGAGCACGGAGGTGCTCGTTGATCGGGTACGCGAGCTCGATCTTCTCCCTCAGGTATCTCGAGTAGGTCTCCATATGGCGGGCCTCATCCATGACCTGCGTGGCCGCGTAGAACTTCGAATCCACATGGGGAACGGTCTGGACGATCTTGGCGGCGCAGATGAGGGCGCCCTGCTCACCGTGGAGGAACTGCGAGTTCATCCACGCTGCCATGTGGTGCCGGAAGTCGGCCCGGGCCTCGTCGTCCATCCGCTCCCACATGTCCGATCCGAAGATCGGGATGTAATAGTCCGGGAAGTTGCCCGACGACCGGGGGTCCACGTCGATGGACCAATCCAGGCGCGTGTTCGTGTTCCATTGCTTGGCCTTGCCCTTCTCGTACAGCGTCAGGAGGCGATCCCGGGTCTCGCCGTACTCCCAGTTGAAGACGGCGGTCGATTCCTCACCGACCAGCCATTGCGTTTGATCTACTGGAAGGGTGTAGATATGGGTACTCATGCCGTCGCTCGCTTCTCTTCGACGTCGTGCTCGATCCCAACGGCATTCTCACACGGAGGACCTCCCCAGCGTTCCCGGTCGGGTGTTGACGGCGATGGGAGGTTGGTAGATTGCCGGATATGGAAGACGAGCGATTCCTTCCACCGGAGCGACCTCCGCGAAAGCCGGGTCAGGAGCCCACGGCGCGCTTGACGCTGAACGCATACGTCCGAATGCGCAAAGAGGTCGAGCAGTTGAAGACCGAGGGTCGTACGGCCACGGCCGAGCGGCTTCTTCGTGCCCGCGAGCACGGCGACATCAGAGAGAACGCGGAATACGACGCCGCCAAGAACGAACAGGGCCTCATGGAGGCCAGGATCCGGGACCTCGAGCACATGTTGAAGGATCCCGAGATCCTCGAGGTCGGCGAGGCCGACGAGGTCGGCCCGGGGACTCTGGTCACCCTCCGGCCTCTCGACGACGGAAGCGACGAGGACGAGACCTACCTGGTGGCGTTGTCTCGCGAGGAACGGGCGCCGGGCGTCCGGACCGTCACCTCGGATTCACCCCTCGGTTCCGTGCTGCTCGGCAAGCGGGTCGGTGACCGGGTCTCCTATCAGGCGCCAGGCGGGACGTTCGCCTACGAGGTCCTTTCTTTCGAGCCGCACCGTCCCTGAAGCGCCGAGTCGACTATGGTGGCGCCGTGATCAGGGCCGGACACGGGCGGACCGACCAACCTGGAGGTTCGAAAGACGAGGATCGTCGGCGGTCGCCATTCGAGGGGCAGATCAGCCATCTCCTGACCCGGGTCGCTGCCGGCGAGGTCCCGGCCGAGGAAGCCCTCGAGCAGCTCCGGGATCTCCCGTTCGCGGATCTCGGTTTTGCCAAGGTCGACCACCACCGAGAGCTCCGTCAAGGGTCCTGCGAGATCGTCTACGCCTCGGGCAAGACCGTGGGTCAGGTGGAAGGGATCGCCCGGCAGCTGCTCGACGGGAACAGTGGCCCCATCTTGGTCAGCCGGGCGGACGATGAGCAGCTGAAGGCCGTGCAGGCGCTCGCCGATGACGCCGGCTATCCGACAGACAGCCGGCCCAGGTCGCGAGCCATCGCCATCCTCAGGAACGTGCCGGCTGCCGCCGGCCGGGTTCTCGTGGTCACAGCCGGGACCTCCGACCTCCCCGTTGCGGAGGAAGCCAGCCTGACGGCAGCGGTCCTGGGGACGGACGTGGTCCTCATCGGCGACGTCGGGGTGGCCGGTATGCACCGGGTGGCCGCGATCCGCGCCGACCTCGAAGCAGCGGACGTGGTGGTCGTGGTGGCGGGGATGGAGGGCGCCCTGGCCAGCGTGATCGGAGGAATGGCGGCTCGCCCGGTGATCGCCTGCCCGACGAGCGTGGGGTACGGCGCGAGCTTCGGGGGTTTGGCCGCGCTGCTCTCGATGCTCAGCTCCTGTACGCCCGGAGTGGTATGCGTGGACATCGACGACGGCATCGGGGCCGGCTACTCGGCTGCTTTGATCGCCCGCCGGGCGGCATCATGAGCCGGCTGCTCTACGTCGACGTGGTGGGAGGGGCGGCCGGTGACATGGTGCTGGCGGCTCTGCTCGATGCGGGGGCGGACCTGGACGCCGTCCGCTCCGCTGTGGATGCCGTGCTGCCCGGAAGGTTCGAGCTCGACACGGACGTGGTCAGGCGGTCGGGGGTTCGGGCCCGACTCCTGCGGATCGAGGATCGGCAGGAAGAGGGAGGCCGGCCCCTGGAGCCGCGTCCGTTCCGGGACCTGGTCGCGAAGCTCGAGGCCGCAGCCCTTCCCGAACGTATCGCGTCGACCGCGGGCCGGGCGCTGAACCTGCTGGGAGCGGCCGAGTCCAGGGTCCACGGCATCGATCCGGCCGACCTCCTGCTGCACGAGCTCGGCGACGACGACACGCTTCTCGACCTGGTGGGCGTGGCGGCGGCGCTCGGGTCGCTGGAGGTCGATCGGATCCTCGTGTCGAAGATTCCCCTGGGTCCCGGCATCCTCGAGGAAGGCCATTCACATGGTTCCGTGCCGACGGCCGTCGCCTTCGAGCTGCTCAGAGGGTTCGTGGTTCGTGGAGCGGGGATGAGGGAGACCGTGACCCCCACGGGAGCGGCGATACTGGCCGCGCTCGGGGCGCCGGCCGACGCCGTCCCAGAGATGCGGATCGAAGCGATCGGTTATGGAGCGGGCACCGACGATCCACCTGGATACCCGAACGTGGTTCGGGTGATCGTCGGCGTGGACGTGCCGGACTCCCTGGAGGCAGGTGATCCGCCGGAGCGGCACCTCGTCGTGCTGGAAGCGAATCTCGACGACCTCACGCCGGAGCTGGTGGCCGACGCAGCCGGCGCCCTCCTCGCCGCGGGCGCTCTCGACGCGTGGACCACGCCGATCGTGATGAAGAAGGGGCGGCCCGGTCTGCTCCTGTCGGCCCTCTGCGAGCCGGCGGCGGTGCCCGGTCTGCGCGAGGCCTTCTTCGAAAGCACCTCGACCTTCGGCGTCCGGTCCTATCCGGTGCGCAGGGCCGAGCTCGAGCGGCGCGTCGAGGTCGTGGAGATCGGCTTGGACTCCGTTCGAGTGAAGGTCGGTCTTCTTCACGGCAGGGTGGTGAGCGCGACGCCCGAGCACGACGACGTGGCCGAGGTGGCCCGGCGGCGAGGCCTGCCCGTTCGGGCCGTGTACGAGGAGGCTTCCGCGGCGGCCCGGGACCTCCGGTTCGCCCCGATGGAGGGCCGGCCATCGACGGGCTGATCGAAACCCTCGAGCGCGCGATCACGTCCTACCAGGCCGGCCGGGCCACGGTTGCCTACTCGGGAGGCGTGGATTCCACGGTGGTGGTCGCCCTGGCGGCTCGCGCCCTGAGCGGCGGGATGGTCACAGCCGTCACCGCGGTCTCGCCCAGCCTCCCGGCCGGCGAGCTCGGGAACGCGAAGGCGATCGCCTCTGCCCTTGGAGTGCGGCACCGAACCGTGCGCACACGCGAAGTGCAACGAGAGGCCTACGCGCGGAACGATGTGATGAGGTGCTTCCACTGCAAGACGGAGCTGTACGCCACCCTGGGCAAGCTGGTCGCGGATACGGAAGCCGGAACGGTGGTCCTGGCGGGGGCGAACGCTGACGATGCAGACGACTTTCGCCCTGGGCTGGAGGCGGCCCGGCAGCAGGGAGTACGCAATCCCCTGCTCGAGAACGGGATCCGGAAGCCGGAGGTGCGCGCTATCGCGCGGCACCTCGGCCTGAGCGTGGCCGACAAGCCGGCCCTGGCCTGCCTCTCCTCGCGCGTCGCGTATGGCATCCGGATCACGCCACAGCTCCTCGATCGGATCGATCGTGCTGAGCAGGCAGTCCGCGCTCTGGGGTTCGACGTCGTGCGAGTGAGGCATCTCGGTGACACCGCGAGCATCGAGGTGGCGGCGCCCGACGTGGCTCGCCTGACGGCGCACGATCGGCTTCGCGAGCTGCTGCGGCAGGTCCAGAGCTTGGGGTGGCGAGAGGTCTCCATCGACCCCCAGGGCTACCGGACGGGGAGCCTGAACCTCATGCACGTGGACGCAGGTCCTCGCCGTACCGCAGAAGGATCAACGAGTGCGCCACGAGGTTGACGGCCCGGGTCCGGACGATCCTGGTTCCGGTCTCGGGCCTCGCCGTGTTCAGCACCTCCTGCCAGGCGCCCGCCGCCTCCAGGTCCGGGAGTGCGAACATTCGGGATCGGTGGCCTCCGTTCAACAGGAGGAGCAGCGTGTCTCCGAAGATCGGTCGCCCCCGTTCGTCCACCTCGTCGGTCGCCTGGCCATGGATCAACATTCCCAGCACGTGGCTTTCGGCATCGGCCCAGTCCTGGTCCGCCATCTCTGCACCGTCGGGGCGGAGCCACGCCAGGTCTTTGACGCCCTCCCGAGAGATCGCTCGCCCGGTGAAGAAACTGCGCCGTCGCAGAACGGGGTTGTTGCGGCGGATGGCCACCACCTGCCGGGTGAACTCGAGGAATCGCCGAGCGCGCCCCGATAGGTTCCAGTCGATCCAGCTGACCCCGTTGTCCTGGCAATAGGCGTTGTTGTTTCCCCTCTGGGTCCGTTGGAGCTCGTCCCCGGCGAGGAGCATCGGCACACCCTGTGAGCAGAGCAGGGTGGCCATGAAGTTGCGCTTGATCCGCTCACGGGTCCTTCTGATTCGGGGAGACTCGGCCGGTCCCTCGGCTCCCCAGTTCCGGCTGTAGTTCGCGTCGGTCCCGTCCCGGTTGTCCTCGGTGTTCGTTTCGTTGTGCTTGCGCTCGTAGCTGACCAGGTCGTGCAGCGTGAACCCGTCGTGACATGTCACGAAGTTGACGCTCCCGTAGGTGCGGCGGCCGCTCGCCTGGTACAGGTCGCTCGATCCCGACAGCCGGAACGCGAGCTCCGGCACCTGCCCGCCATCGCCACGCCAGAATCGCCGGACGCAGTCGCGGTATTTGTCGTTCCATTCCGCCCACCCCACCGGGAAGTTGCCCACCTGGTAACCGCCCGGACCGACGTCCCAGGGCTCAGCGATCAGCTTCACCTGGGAGAGAACCGGATCCTGCTGGATGATGTCGAAGAAAGTCCCCAGCCGGTTCACGTCGTAGAGCTCCCTGGCCAGAGTGGAGGCGAGATCGAACCTGAACCCGTCTACGCGCATCTCGATGACCCAGTACCGCAGGCTGTCCATGATGAGCTGCATGGCCCTGGGATGAACAATGTTGAGGCTGTTCCCCGTGCCCGTGAAATCCATGTAATAGCGGGGGTTCATCGGGTCGAGGCGGTAGTAAGACACGTTGTCGACGCCTCGGAGCGAGAGGGTCGGGCCAATGTGGTTGCCCTCGCCCGTGTGGTTGTAGACGACGTCCAGGATGACCTCGATCCCCGCGGAATGCAGGGCCTTGACCATCGACTTGAACTCGGTCACTTGTTGGCCGAGCCCACCGGTCGCGTATCCCACATGGGGGGCGAGGAAGCTGAGCGAGTTGTATCCCCAGTAGTTCGTCAGTCCCTTCTCCACCAGCCGGCGGTCCGCGACGAACTGGTGCACTGGCATCAGCTCGATCGCCGTGACGCCCAGTGAGAGGAGATGATCGATGATCGGGTCGTACGCGAGGGCGAGGTAGGTTCCTCGGATCTCCTCGGGAATCCCGGGGTGGCGCATGGTCATGCCGCGGACGTGCGCCTCGTAGATGATCGTGCGGTTCCACGGCGTCCGGCGGGGACTGTCCTCTCCCCACGCGAAAGCCTGATCGATCACCACACCCTTCGGCATTCCTCCCGCGCTGTTGCTGGTGTCGAAGGCCAGGTCCTGTTCGGGGTCCCCGACCGCGTATCCGTATAGCGCGTCGCTCCACTTGATCGTGCCGCTGATGGCCTTCGCGTATGGGTCGATGATCAGCTTGTGGGGATTGAACCGTTGTCCCTTCTCCGGTTCGTAGGGGCCGTGGACCCGGTAACCGTAGAGTTGGCCGGGGCGAACGTCGGGCAGGTAGCCGTGCCAGATGAGGTCCGTCCGCTCCGGCAGCTCGATCCGGTCGGATTCCTCGTCGGCTTCAGGTTCGTCGAAAAAGCAGAGCTCGACGGCTTCCGCGTGCTCGGAGAAGATGGAGAAGTTCACTCCTTCCCCGTCCCACGTGGCTCCGAGGGGGGCGGCGCTTCCCGGCCACACCCGCATCTTCACGACCGGCTTCTCCTCACGACGGTTCGAGGAACACGCAGGCGAGCGGAGGCAGCGTCAGGTTCAGGGCCCGGGGCCGGCCGTGTACCGAGAGGGGCAGGGAGTCGAGGCCACCCAGGTTGCCCCAGCCGCTCCCGCCGTAGATGGAGGCATCGCTGTTGAGGATCTCCCGCCACGACGTGCCGCCTGGCACCCCGACGAGGTAGTTGGGACGGGGAATCGGGGTGAAGTTGCATGCGACCAGGATGACCGCATCCTCCGACCGCCCGCGCCGAATGAACGTCAGCACGCTCTGAGCGCTGTCGTTGGCGTCGATCCACTCGAATCCGGCGCCCTCGGTCTCGAGTTCGTAGAGCGCCGGCTTCCTTCGATACAAGGCGTTGAGATCTTCGACCCAGCGCTGCACTCCGCGATGCTCGGGGGTCTCGAGGAGGTGCCAGTCGAGGCTCTCCTCGTGATTCCACTCGCGCCATTGCGCCAACTCACCGCCCATGAACAGGAGCTTCTTGCCCGTCTGCGCCCACATGTAGCCGAGCAGGAGACGCAGGTTCGCGAACCGTTGCCACTCGTCGCCGGCCATCTTCCCGAGAAGGGACCCCTTCCCGTGGACCACCTCGTCATGGGACAGCGGCAGCACGAAGTTCTCCGTGCTCGCATAGATCTGGCGGAACGTCAGCTCGTTGTGATGGAACTTCCGGTGGATCGGATCGTGCGACATGTACTGGAGCGTGTCGTGCATCCACCCCATGTCCCATTTCATGCCGAACCCCAGCCCTCCGAGATAGGTGGGCCGGGACACCATGGGCCACGCGGTGGATTCCTCGGCCACGGTCTGAATGTCGGCATGCTCCCCGTAGGCCGTCGTGTTGAGCTGTCTGAGGAACTCGATCGCCTCCAGGTTCTCCCGGCCGCCGTAGCGATTGGGGAGCCATTCGCCTTCCTTGCGCGAGTAGTCGAGATACAGCATCGAGGCCACAGCATCCACGCGCAGGCCATCCGCGTGATAGGTGGTGAGCCAGTGCATGGCCGAGGAGAGCAGGAAGCTCCGGACCTCGTTCCGGCCGTAGTTGAAGATGAAACTCTTCCAGTCGGGATGGAACCCCTTCCGCGGGTCGGCGTGCTCGTACAGATGCGTTCCATCGAAGAACCCCAGCCCGTGCTCGTCGTTGGGGAAGTGGGACGGGACCCAGTCCAGGAACACCCCGATCTCCGCTCGGTGCAGCGCGTCGATCAGCTCCATGAACTCCTGCGGGGTCCCGTAGCGACTGGTCGGAGCGAAGTATCCGGTGGTCTGGTATCCCCACGAGCCGTAGAAGGGATGCTCCATCACGGGCAGGAGCTCGACGTGGGTGAATCCCATTCGTGAGCAGTACTCGGCCAGCCTTGGAGCGACGTCGCGGTAGGTGAGGAATCCCCCCGGAGCCCGCATCCACGAACCGAGGTGGACCTCGTAGATGGAGATCGGCGCGGTCAGGGAGTTGCGCTCACCTCGGGTCCGCATCCATTCGTGGTCCTGCCAGTCGTAGGAGAGGTCCCACACGATGGAGCCTGTCCTGGGGGGTGTTTCGCAGAAGGAGGCGAACGGGTCCGACTTGTCCACCTGGTAGCCGCGATGGCGGGAGACGACGTGGAACTTGTACACGGCCCCCGGCCCCGCCTGGGGAACGAAGCCTTCCCAGATCCCCGAGGCTCCCTTGGTCTGGAGGGGCTGGGCCATCGGGTCCCAGTGGTTGAAGTCCCCGATCACCGATACCCGCTCGGCGTCGGGCGCCCACACGGCGAAGTACGTGCCGGGGACCCCCTCGGCCGTGACCGGATGGGCGCCGAGCTTCTGGTAGAGACGGGCGTGGGTCCCTTCGTTGAACAGATACAGGTCGTCGGGGGTGAGCAGGGAGACTGCCGGGCCGGTGGGCGCCCGGCTCACGTCGGTCCTCCTGGTCACGATCCCCTCCGTTTCCTCAGCGCGTCGATGTGCCGGAGCGTACCGGTGACCTCCCGCATCTGGCGAAAGCGCTCGAACGGGTACCGCGCGGGCAACCGCCAGTTCGGGTGCTCGTCTGTCGTTCCCGGCAGGTTCTGGGGGCGTTCCTCCAGCCAGAGATCCTCCAGGTTGACGAGCAGCATGCGCGCGTCGGCGGCCGCAAGGTGGGACAGGCACGCCCGGAGCGCGTCCCTCGCGTCCGCCGCATCCTTCCCGGCACCGGGGCCCCGCAAGTAGCCCTGAGACCTGAGGTAACGCACCATCGCCTCCCGCACCCGTCGTCGCTCCCCGTGGGCCCGGCGGCCCTCCTCTGGAGAGAGCCATCCCCGCGCGATCCGATCGTCGATGTCGGTTTCCTTCCAGAACGCAGCGAACGTGGGCAGGTCGTGGGTGTTCAGCGAGGCCAGCGAATCCTGGGGTGCCGGGCGGATCGCTCGCCTCGGATCGGCCGAGGTCTCCATCTCCAGCACGTGGCTTCGATAGAGCCCGTGATGGCGCATGGATCGGCGCACGACGTCCGGGACCGTTCCCAGATCCTCGCCCACGATCACGGCGTCCACCCCGGCCGACTCGAGGGCCAGGATCGCATACAGCTCCTGCGGGTAGTAACGAACGTACACGCCGTGACGGGCGTCCAGGCCACGGGGCACCCAGTAGAGCCGGTGAAGGCTCATGACGTGATCGATCCGGAGAACCCGCCCATGCCGGAGCGCGTGACGGAGAGACGCGATGACGTAGCGATAGCCGTGGCGCCGGATCCGGTCCGGATGAAGCGGCGGAAAGCCCCAGTCCTGGCCGCCGCGGAAGAACGGGTCGGGAGGAGCGCCCGCCGCGGCGCCCAGGGCGAAGGCCTCGCGCTCCCGCCATACGTCGTACCCTTCCGGGTCCACTCCGAGAGGCATGTCGACGTAGAGACGGACCCCGGCCTGTGCCGACCGGCGCCCCAGCTCCTCCATCTGGAGTCGCATGAGCCACTGCACGAAGGTGTGATACCCGAAGCCCTCACGGTCGCCGCCCTCTTTGGGGAGATGGCCCTCTCTCTCCCGTGCCGGCCACGTGGGCCAGGGCGTTCCTCGCCGTTCCCAGTTCGCCCGAAAGCTCGCGTAGTCCTGGACGACCGGATCCCGGGCGAACGCCGCAAAGCTCGCGGGCTGGCTCGAGGGTCGAGCGAAGAAGCCTTCCGCCATGGCCTCCAGGACGCCACGCTTGGCCGCCATCGCTGCGGGGTAGTCCACGAGCGGGGCAGCTTGCAGCGCGGCGATCTGTCGAGCGAGGCGTGGGGAACGGAGCAGCGCTCGTGCTTCGGGCGAGCGAGCCAGCTCGGAGACGGCGGGCACGTCGAGATACAGCTCGTTCCAGAACAGACGGCTCGCGGGCGAATAGGGGCTGGGATCGAAGGGTTCTTCTCTCGAGGACGCGGAGAGGATGGGCAGGGTGGCCACGACATCACCCCCCAGGCCGGCCACCCAATCCACGAGATCGCCCAGATCCGTGAGGTCACCGAGTCCCCAGCTACGCCGGGTTCGCAGGGCATAGAGGGGCAGGAACACTCCCCAGGACGGCGGGAGCTCCCTCTTCGGGGCACGGGGGGCCGATACGAGCAGAGCGCCCGCGAAGTTGCCGCCGAACTCGAGATCCAGGCGGTGGTACCCGGTGGGAACCCGCACTCCAGGGGCGAATTCCAGCTCGACGAAGGTCGCGCCCTCGACCTGAGCCGCGCGCACGACGCCGCGGTCTCCTCGTCGGAAGTCCTCGCTGACGTCCAAGCTTTCGCCGTTCTCCAGGCGCAGCCGCCACGTCCTTCGCGCCTCCATCACCCACAGCGGCAGCCGGAGCCGGACCGGTCGGCACCGCCCGCCCCATGCCACCTGGACCGGCTCGAGAGGTTGGCGCCAGAGCTCCTCGACACGCGATCGGAGGGCATCGGCCACGTCCTCGGGGCGCTGCACAGGAGCACCGATGGCCCGGAGCGCCGCCATGAGGTCGGCTCTGGATGCCCTGATGGTTCGCCGGGAGATGTCGACGTAGCTCGTCTGGATCCCGTGTAGTCGAGCCAGGAGTCGTAGCTGCGCCATCCCCTGGCCGGGATCGGTCACGGTCAGGGGCGGGTCTCCAGGAGCTGGAGGACTCCCGCTATCGGGATCTTGACCCAGTCGGGGCGGTTGTTTAGCTCGTAGCGCATCTCGTAGGCGGCCTTCTCCAACAGGAGGCAGTCGATAAGGACCTCCATCTCCGATCTGCTCCGGGGAAGGAAGGAACCCTCCGAGGCGGCCTCCAGGTAGGCCCTGAGGAAGGCGGCCGAGACCCACTGGTGCCAGAACAGGATCCACGGCTCGAGGAATGCAGGGTTGTCCTGGTGAGTAGCGCCGACCCGCCCGAACAGCGTCTGGTACGCCGCGTAATGGAACGATCGGAGCATCCCGGCCACGTCTCGGAGAGCCGACCGCTTGATCCGTCGCTCCGACAGAGCCCGGGCCGGCTCCCCTTCGAAGTCGATGATCACGAAGTCCTTCCCCGTGTACAGGACCTGCCCCAGGTGGTAGTCGCCGTGGACCCGGATCCGGTCGGCGTCGATCTTCGTCTCGAGCAGCCGGCGGAACCGATTGGCCAGGGTCGTCTCAAGGTCCAAGAGCTGGACGGCTTGAGGAACCTCGTGCTGTTTCTCCCGGAGGAGCCGGAACACGTGGAGTGCCAGAGATCGCATCGACTGGTACATGGATCGCTGGTATTGAGGGGTGAACGGCTCTGGGGCGAATGAGGGGTCGTCTGGTTCCGAAGCGAGGGCAAGATGCAGGTCGGCGGTCCTACGCCCGAGCAGCCGTGCGGACTCAAGGTAGGTCCCGAACATCTCCAGGGCCAGCTCCGGCGGGGGGATCGCGGCCAGGTCGACCAGCGACGTCCCGATGAGCAGGGGCGGCTCGTTGACCTCGGGTTGGCGGGCCAGGACGTCTTCCACGTATCCGTCGAGGTTGTCCACCGTGTACTGCCAGCCGTCGCCCTCGTTGTGGACGTAACCCTGGAAGATGCCCGCCGTCATCGGTGCGCTCTGGCCCCTGACGTACTCGAGTGCTCCGGCAACCGGCGGGATGTTCGGGAAGCCCTTTTCGGTGAGGAACCTCCCGACCTCGAGGTCGGGATTCTCTCCCTCGTCCGGGCGACGGAAGAGCTTCAGCAGAAGCCGGTCGCCGAAAGCCACCGTGGAGTTGCTCTGCTCGCCGGTAAGGACGAAGGGCTCCACGCCGTGTCCACCGGCGAGCACCTCCGCCACGTCGTTGCGCATACGCGCGTAGTACCTGGTGGGGGTGGCCGCCAGCCTTCCGGCGAGGCCGCTCATTCTTCGGCGGCGGGCCAGCGCGTCGAGGAGGGCGCGCACCAGGGGCGGCTCGTGGAAACCGTCGATGAGCAGATAGTCGCCGTTCGGTGCCTTGATCCGGGCGATCACCGTCGATCGGGGAGGCTCTCCGCCGTCCTCTCCATCCCGTCGCCGCCCGACGATGGGCACCTGATAGGTCTGGGGATCTCCCTCCGTGAATTCGACGTGGATCAGGCTGACATAGCCTGCCGGCTCCCGCCCCTCGTCTGGTGACGTGGGCGGGACGGGGATTACCTCCACGATCTCGGTGGTCTTGATCCGCCGGGCCCGGGACCCGAACCACCGCCTTTCCCGGAGGTAGTCGGGAAGCACTTCCTCGAGGCTCGCCCTGGCCCGCCCGGAGAGCACCTCCTGCCAGGAATCGGACACCTCGATCGTCGGCACCGCCGCGGCCTCTCCGGGCTGGGCGGTGGTCCCCCGCGGCGTCTGAAGTGCGTACACCTGGAAGCTGTACGGCCCCAGGGTCAACAGGTAGGGCAGGTCACCGATCCTCGGGAACTCCGTTCGACCGAATAGCTCCAGGGGGAACGAACCGCGGTACTGAGAGAGGTCGAGCTCGACGTACTGGGCGAACCGGGACAGGTTGGCGACCACGAGGATCCGCTCCTCCTCGAACGCGCGGATGAATGCCAGGATCCTGCGGTTCTCCGGGTACAGGAACTCGATGGAGCCACGGCCGAAGGCGCGATATCGCTTTCGCAGGGCGATCAGCCGCTTCATCCACCACAGGAGAGAATGAGGGTTGTTCTGTTGCGCCTCGACGTTCAGGGCCTCGTAGTGGTACTCGGGATCGATCACCACGGGCAGGTACAGCTTCTGCGGATTGGCCCTGGAGAACCCGGCGTTTCGGTCGGGGCTCCACTGCATGGGAGTTCGTACCCCGTTGCGATCTCCGAGATAGATGTTGTCGCCCATGCCGATCTCGTCGCCGTAGTAGATCACCGGGGTTCCGGGCATCGACATGAGAAGGCCATTCATCATCTCGATCAGCCGCCGGTTGTTTCCCAGGAGCGGAGCCAGGCGCCGGCGGATCCCCAGGTTGATCCGCGCCTGGGGGTCCTCTGCGTAGACCCGGTACATGTAGTCGCGCTCCTCGTCGGTGACCATCTCCAGAGTCAGCTCGTCGTGGTTCCGCAGGAACAGGGCCCATTGGCTCGACTCGGGGATGGCCGGAGTCTGGGCCAGGATGTCCACGATCGGATAACGGTCCTCCATCCGGATGGCCATGAACATCCGCGTCATCAGCGGGAAGTGGAAGGCCATGTGGCACATGTCGCCCTGGCCGAAGTACGCGACGGCGTCCTCCGGCCATTGGTTGGCTTCGGCGAGCAGCATCCGGTCCGGGAAGCGGCTGTCGACGTGGGCCCGGAGCTCCCTGACGAACTCGAAGGTCTCGGGGACGTTCTCGCAGGTCGTCCCCTCCCGTTCGAACAGATACGGGACGGCGTCCAACCGAAGCCCGTCGACCCCCATCTCCAGCCAGAAGTCGACCACCCGCACCATGGCCCTGCGGACGTCCGGGTTGTCGAAGTTCAGATCCGGCTGGTGCGTATAGAACCGGTGCCAGTAGTACGCCTGGGCCACTGGATCCCAGGTCCAGTTCGAGCTCTCGGTGTCCTTGAAGATGACCCTGGCGTCCCGATAGCGGTCCCAGGTTTCGCTCCAGACGTAGAAGTCCCGCCAGGGCGTGCCCGGTCGGGCCCGGCGACTGCGCTGAAACCATGGGTGCTGATCGGAGGTATGGTTCAGGACGAGCTCCGTGACCACCTTCAGACCTCGGCGGCGGGCTTCCCGCATGAACTGCTTGAAGTCCCGGATGCTGCCGTAGGCCGGGTGGATGCTCTTGTACATGGCGATGTCGTATCCGTCGTCTTTCAGGGGGGACGGATAGAAGGGCAGCAGCCACAAGGCGGTCACGCCCAGGTCTTGAAGGTAGTCCAGCTTCTCGGTGAGCCCTCGAAAGTCGCCGATCCCGTCGGCGTTGCTGTCGAGGAACGCCCGCACGTGAACCTCGTACATGACGGCGTCTCGGTACCAGAGCGACGACGAAGTGCTCGTCCCCTCGGCTCGAACGGGCGACGTTCTGGCCATCCTCACCCTCTCACGCGAAGTACTCGAAATCCTGCTCCGTCCGGACCTGTTGGCGGGCCCGGAAGACATGGGCCGGGACCACCTGCGGGTTCAGCTCGATGTAATGCCGGGAACCCTGCCAGGTATATCTCGATTCGGTCAGCAGATCGTGCACCTGAAAGGGTCGCTCGTCGTGCAAGCCGAGCGACGCCAGGGACAGCGACAGCCAGCCACTCTGGGTGTTGTGGGGGTCGAGGTTGACGACGGTGAGGATCTGGTTCCCCGTCGCTTCGTCAGACTTGCTGTACGCGATGAGCTGTTCGTTCTCGACGTCGTGGAACCGGAGGGTTCGATCGGTCTGCAGCGCCGGGTTCTCCCGGCGGATCCGGTTGAGCCGGGCGATGAACTCCGCCAGGCTGTCGGGCCGGTCGAGGTCCCAGTGCCGGATCTCATACTTCTCGGAGTCCAGGTATTCCTCGCTGCCGGGCTGAAGAGGCTCGTGCTCCATCAGCTCGTATGCGGGGCCGTAGATGCCGTAGCTCGCTCCCAGTGTGGCCGCAAGAGTGATCCGGCTCATGAAGGCCGCTCGGCCCCCGGTCTGAAGCGTCTCGGTCAGGATGTCCGGCGTGTTCGGCCAGAGGTTCGGCCGGAAGAACTCGGCGACGTCGGTCCGGGTGAGCTCGGTGAAGTAGCTCTCCAGCTCCCACTTCGCGTTGCGCCACGCGAAGTAGGTGTACGACTGCGTGAACCCGAGTTTGGCAAGCCGGTACATGACCTTGGGCCGGGTGAAGGCCTCCGCGAGGAAGATCAGCTCTGAGTGCCTTGCCTTGCTTTCGTGGATCAGCCATTCCCAGAACGCGAACGGCTTCGTATGGGGATTGTCGACGCGGAAGATCCGCACTCCGCGATCGATCCAGAAGTCGACCACACTCTTCAGCTCATCCCAGAGCTCCGGCGAGGCCTCCGTCTCGAAGTCGAGTGGGAAGATGTCCTGGTACTTCTTCGGAGGGTTTTCCGCGTACTGGATGGTGCCGTCGGGCCGGTGCCGGAACCACTCGGGATGCTCCGACGCCCACGGGTGATCGGGAGAGCACTGATACGCCAGGTCCAGCGCCACCTCGAGGCCGAAGTCCTGGGCCCGCTCGACGAGCCGATCGAAGTCCTCGATCGTTCCCAGATCCGGGTTCACCGAGGTGTGGCCTCCCAGCTCCGATCCGATGGCCCACGGACTCCCGGGCGCCCCGGGTTCCGGCGTCGTCACGTTGTTCTTCCCCTTCCGATGGGACCGGCCGATGGGATGGATGGGTGGCAGATACAGGACGTCGAACCCCATCCCCGCGACGTACGGGAGCCTCGCCTCGAGATCCTTGAACGTGCCGTGTCGTGAGGGCTCGGCCGAGGTCGAGCGGGGAAACAGTTCGTACCAGGAGCTGAAGCGAGCCCGCTCCCGATCCACGACCACCAGGAGCTCTCTCCCATAGGTCACCACGCGGCGCCGATCGGGTACCACATCCATGAGCCGAGCCAACTCGGGATCGAGGGCGGCCTCCGTGGCCCCATCCTCGGCCGTTTCGAGGAGACTCGCGATCCGCCGAAGCTCGCGACGGGCCTCACCGCTGGCGCGAAGGGCCGCCCGAGCGATCATCATCGCTCCGATCCGAAGCTCCACGGCGACGTCGAGCCCGGCGTCGACCTTCTTGGCGAGGTCCTGCGCCCAGGTGCCGAATCGGTCGAGCCACGCTCGGATGGTGTAGCCGTACCGGCCGGTCTCGGTCACCAGGAACTCGCCGCGCCAGCGATCGTTCCCGAGCGGATCCATCCTGACCTCCGTCCAGCGGCCCCCTTCTCGCCGGGACCGGAGGCCGGCGGCCAGAGTGTCGTGGCCGTCGGTGAAGACGTCCGCTTCGACCACCACGGTTTCCCCGACCACGCGCTTGATCGGGAAGCGGCCGCAGTCGATCTCGGGCCGAACGCCCTCGATCACGATCCGCTGTCTACCCCGGTTCCGTTGCACCGATCTCCTTGACCTTCATCTGATCCGTCCTCGGCAGTGTGCCACGATTGGTAAAGGCAACCTGGAAGCGACGTGAGGAGCGTGTCCCGTGCAGATCGTGGCTCGCACCGGCCACCCCGACTTCCTCGACCTGCCGTGGCAGGTCCCTCTGGAGGAGTGGCGGTCGGACCGCCTCATCACGGTTCCGGCCGGCCTCCACCGGCACGTCGTGCGGTTCGTGGCGTATGACGGGACGCTGTACGCCCTCAAGGAGATGCCGCAGCCGCTCGCCGAGCGCGAGTATCGGCTGCTCCGAGGGCTGGACGCGGAGTCGATCCCGGTCGTGCAGGCCGTGGGCGTGGTATCGGACCGGGGAGAGGCAAAGCGAGGGACCGGACTGGATGCGGTCCTGATCACCCGACACCTCGAGTTCTCGCTGCCCTTTCGCACGCTGTTCACCGGCCACGGCGTTCCCGATCTCCGCAACAGTCTCCTCGACGCTCTGGTCCACCTCCTCGTTCGCCTGCATCTGGTGGGGTTCTTCTGGGGCGACTGCTCTTTGTCCAATACCCTGTTTCGCCGAGACGCGGGGGCACTCGCCGCATACCTCGTGGACGCCGAGACCGGCGAGATGCACCCCACGCTCTCCGAAGGGCAACGGGAGCACGATGTGACGATCGCCGAGGAGAACATCGCCGGGGATCTCCTCGACCTGGGCGCCGAGGGACGACTTCCCCAGGGGCTGGACCCGATCGAGACCGCCGGGGAGGTTCGCGCCCGGTACGAGAACCTGTGGTCCGAGCTGACTCGCGAGGAGGTCTTCGATCTGGGGGAGCGCTACCGGATCGACGCTCGGTTGTCCAGGCTGAACGAGATGGGGTTCGACGTGGAGGAGCTCGAGCTGGTGGAAACGGGAGGCGGGTACCGCCTGCGGCTTCAGCCCCAGGTGGTGGAGCCCGGGCACCATCGGCGCAAGCTCCTGGCCCTGACCGGTCTCGACGTCCTGGAGAATCAGGCCCGGCGGCTCCTCAACGATCTGGCGGGGTTCCGGGCTCACCTGGAGCAAGTGGAGGGCCGGATGCTACCCGAGTCGATCGTGGCGTATCGATGGTTGGCTGAGGTCTTCGAGCCGACCATCGCGGCCATCCCGCTCGAGCTGCGGGGGAAGTTGGAGCCTGCCGAGGTCTATCACCAGGTGCTGGAGCATCGGTGGTTCCTGTCGGAGGAAGCGGGACGGGATGTGGGGATGAGGGAGGCCGTCCGCTCCTACGTCGACCATGTCCTCTCGCACCAGCCAGACGAGCGAAACGTGGTGCCCGACCGCAGATTCGCTTAGGAATTCTACGGTCGCTGCCGGATAGCCCTTCCCTCCAGGCTCGGGCATGCTCGGGGGTTGATGCCTCGCCGACCCCGTAAGGAGGGATGAGCGTGAGGAAACACCTACTGTCGATGCTGGCCGTGGCGCTGCTCGCCGTTGGATTGGTGGGCCCCGCCGCCACCGCCGGTCCGGCCTCGGGCAATGCAGGCCTGAAGGGGATGACCCCGGCCCAGCGTCTGTCCAGAGGACCGCTGCCCAAGAACGCCGCCACGTACGCAAA
The DNA here is from genome assembly GCA_046726275.1 of Actinomycetota bacterium. Classification (GTDB taxonomy): domain Bacteria; phylum Actinomycetota; class UBA4738; order UBA4738; family UBA4738; genus DASXTW01. The sequence continues at coordinate 10,529 of JBKPAF010000042.1, read as the reverse complement.
GGCGAAGGCTCGGGCCAAGCTGGCCAGCTCCTCGGCGGGCCAGGCCGCGCCGCGCAGTGGGATCAACGCCCCGAGTACCTTCATCGAGTGGGAAGGGGTCAAGGACGAGGGCGTCACCCCCTCGGACTCGACCGGAGCCATCGGACCGACCCGCTACATCGAGCTGGTCAACCTCAATTTCTCCATCTACGACCGGACCGGCGCCGAACTCTCCACCGGCACGTTGAACACCCTCGCCGGCCGGCCGGAGACCGATTTCATCTTCGACCCGCAGGTCATGTGGGATCCGCAGACCCAGCGGTTCTACTACGCGATGGACGACGCGATCGGGAACTTCACCAACAGCCTGCTGGCGTTCGGGTGGAGCAAGAACGCGAACCCGACGACGGCTGCGGACTTCTGCCACTTCAGTTTCGACTACGCCGGTGACCTCTTCCCGGACTACCCGAAGCTCGGGGACAGCTTCAGCTGGGTGCTGATCGGGTCCAACGTCTACGACCCGCCGGGTTTCAGCTTCGTCCGCTCCGACGTCATGTGGTTCCGGAAGCCGCCGGCCGGCGAGGCGTGCAATGCTCCCTTCAGCGGGATCGCGCAGAACCTGAGGGACCAGACGGGAACGCAGACGTTCACCCCGATCCCGGCCCAGAGCACGGACGCGCCCACGCTGTTCCAGGATGGGACCATCATCAGCAACGACCCTTACGATGTTGGTGAGCAGAATTTCCTGACCGAGTTCCGGGTGTTCAATGGGCTGGCGGGCCCGGTCATCGAGAACCCCGGCAGGTCCGTTCCGATCCCCACCTATGCGCAGCCCCCGCCCGCCGACCAACCGGGGCTTCCCACCTCGATCGATACCCTGGACGCCCGGGTGACGCAGGCCGTGTCCGCCTTCGATGCGAGGATCGGGCCGAACCGGCCCGCGGTATGGACCCAACACACTGTTCTCGGCGGGGGAGGCGCCCAGGTCCGCTGGTACGAGGTCGACCCGATCAACGCGACAGTCTTCCAGAGCGGCGTGGCCACGGATCCTTTGTTGGACGTCTACAACGGCGCCATCTCGCCGGACCGCGCCAACAATGGGTCCACCCAAGCGTACGGAAGCAACATGATCATGGGCTTCAACACGTCCTCCTCCGCGGAGTTCATCAAGATCCAGATGGTCTCCAAGATCGGTGGGGGAGCCCAGTCGGGCTTCGTGTTGGTGGAGGCCTCCACGGGTGAAGACTTCGACCACTCGTGTTGCCCGAACCGATGGGGTGACTACGCCTCGGCCACACCCGACCCTGCGGCGCCGCAGAATGCGGCGACGGGCCAGGTGTGGTTGACCAGCATGTTCACCGACGACAGTCCACCGGGAAACACCGACACGGACTGGCGCACCAGGAACTGGGGAGCGACGCCGTAGCGATCGCTTCTCCGTAAGGGACCGCGAACGGCCGCCCCGAATGGGGCGGCCGGTCTCGCTTCAGCGCGGGGCGTCAGCGCGCAGCTTACATGGACCCGCGTACCCGCTCGTCCGGTTCGTCGGCCGCCGCGGCCAGAGCGCTCCGGACGAAGGTCAGCACCTCCTGCTCTCTGCGATGCAGGGCCAGGCGGCTCCGATCCTCGCCGACGACGGCTCGGAGCACACCGGCCTCCGTGATCGAACCGATCACGGCCGTGTACAGCGTGAACAGCAGCAGCGCCGGGTCCTGGCGACGGATCTGGCCGTCCTTCATCCCGTTGGCCAGGAAGGCCAGGGCCCGCAACCGGAGAGGCTCGAGCACGGCGGCGAACCGCGCGATCACCTCGGGCCCCAGGCGGCTGGCCTCCCGGACGAACTGGGGGAACTCGGGCCACTCGCCTGCGAGCTCGAACACTGTATGGATCACGGTCTCCGCCTTGCGGGATGTGGACGTCTCAGCCTCGAGCGCCTCGGAGAGGGCTCGCGCCACCCGTTGGCTGGTCTCCATCACGCAGGCCTCCAGGAGCGCCTCCTTGGTGGGGAAGTAATAGAGAAGCGTCTGCTTGCGGATCCCCGCGGCTTTGGCCACCGCGTCCAGGCTGGTTCCCTGGTAGCCCCTCTTTCCGAACAGTCGGATGGCCTCTTCCATGAGGCGCCGCCGGCGAGCCTCGCCTCCGACCCTCGTCATCGCGGCGGCCCCCGTCGAGCCCGGGCGGTCATCGCCGCCAGACCCTCGGCCTGCTCCGCCTGGGCAGTGCCCGGCTGGCCTCCCACACCCGGCGCCATTTCGGGCCCTCGGGTCCGGTGATGGATGGCGTCGTTCCCTCGCTCTCCCGCCGGAGCGACTCGTACCAGGTCGTGGCGTCCTCGTCCCACAGCCGAGCCAGACCCTGCTGCATCCTCCGGGAAAGGGAACTGAAGTCCTCGCCGTCCTCCGGATACAGGGGCGGCCCGAACCGAACCGACAGGGGAGCCCTGCCCTTGATGGGCCAGGACCTTCCTCGAGGCATCGCCGAGTACGTTCCTCTCAGCGCGATGGGAACGACCGGGATGCCGTACTCGATGCACAATCGCGCGGCACCGTGGCGCCACCGTCCGACCCACCCGTCCTTGGATCGGGTGCCTTCCGGATACACCAGGAGGTTCCAGCCATCCGTCACGAGCTTGCGAGCGGTGTCGGTGGCGCGCTTGCCCCCGGTACGCTCGATGGGGAACGTGTTGAACACGAGGGCCGTGCTGGCCGCTCGCCACCAGACGTCGAAGAAGTAGTCGGCCGCGGCCGCGACCGCCGTCTTCTCCCGCCATGCCTTCGGCAGCGAGCAGAGGATCAGGGGCGTGTCCATGTGGCTGGCGTGGTTCGCCACCAGCATCACAGGAGGCCGCAACGCGGCCAGGTGATCGAGACCGTGGACGGATGGCTCCGTCTCCGTCCACACGATCGGCTTGAACCCGTATCGGAGGACCGCTTCGCGGACCGCCCTGGCCGCTGGCGCCCGGGCCCAACTGGTCGGGAACACCCTGGGCTCGCGTCTCGGCTGCCAGGATTCGGCCGACCGGGGAACCAACGGCCGGCGGGTCCAGCGCCAGCCCCTGGCCACCTCCCGGATCTCATCGACCATGGAGGGGCCCTTCATCGGACGTCGGCGAGGGTCAGGGGAGGGCAGTGGAGGTAAGCGAGCCTCGGGCTGCTGCCGACGGTCTCGCCCGCCATCTCCAGGGCATCGGCGAAGCTCGACGCGGCCCGGAATCCCATCCGGTGCACCGCCCTACGGTCTCCACCCACGAAGATCACGTCGCCCAGGTAGTCCATGGCATGGGCTCCCCAGTACCACATGTAAAACGGATGCACGCCGTGATAGGCGTAGGAGTTCCTGTAGAGATGGACGTACCACGGGTCGGCGGCGTACTGCTGCTCGTACTTCGCCTCGATGGCCGCAGGGTCGGTGGTCTCCGGGAGCACCTCGTCGAAGAAGTCGATGTAGCTCGGGTGGTGCACTTGGTGGAACTCCCACGGCACGGGATGGAACAGGATCATCGCGCCACCCTTGCGAACCACGGGCTTGTTCCGGTACAGGTTGAAGTAGTAGCCGAGCCCCAGGCACTGGACGAGGATCGGATTCATGATCGAGTTGACGTTGTAGGGGCAGATGTAGGGGAGTCCGACCACCATCACGTCCGCCTGCCCGTTGACCTCGACCAGCTGCTGGCGGTGGACGTTGGCCATGGTCCTCTCGTGAACCGCCTCGGTCTCGCCGGCGTTGATCCCCGTGACACCGTAGGGGGACGCGATGCGCTGGAAGATCTCCCGCCGGATCCTGGGCGGCCCTGAGTCGTTGGCCTTCTTGGCCGCCAGGTACGCGGCCTGGTCGGCCAGCGACCACTCCCATTCGCGCTTGTTCATGAACGTGAAGGGCTTGGGGAACGTTTCGTTGTTCAAGGTGGTCTCGATGGTGAAGATCCTCAGATGGTCGGCGAGCAGCCTGCCCATCCGCGCGCAGGAGTCATGCAGGGCCGAGTGGGCGGGGTCCATGTATGAGCGCGAGTTCAGCATCGTGTGCACCGTGTGGTGGTGGCGCAGGCTCTTGTACGACCCCAGCCCGACCGGTACCGACTTGTGTCCGCCGTCCATGGCGACGAGGTTGATGTTCACGTAGACGAGGAGGTCGCTCTCGGCGGCCCGCCGGCTGATCTCCACGTCCTCGCCCTTCTCCGTCTGGCCGATGTACGCCAGGCTGTCCGGATCCTCAGCGTCGTGGTTGGTAAGCGCCTCCGGCCAGAACGACCGGTACACGCGCTCGCCCACGGCGCGCTTGATCTCCGCCGGTGTCATCCGCCGGTGGAGCGAGTTCGCCACCACCAGCCTCACGTCGTCGATCCCTTTCCTAGCGGCGATCTCGAGAACCTGTTCGATCACCCGGCCGCGGATGTCCGGCGTCTGCATCGGGGGAAGAGGGATCGAAAGATCGTCGAAGGCGATGGTCAGCCTCATCCCTGGCCTCATCAACTCGGGCAGAGGCTCGGAGTTGTGCGGATGCAGCAACGCGTGGCGGATGGCCCCGGTCACGTCCTTCAGAGGCGGAAGCGAGTCCGGTGGATACAGCACCTGCGTTCCCAGCGGGAACTTCTGAAGCCTGAACCCCTCTCCCTCGTGGACGAGGAGCGGTGGCGTCCGTTCGTCGACCTCGAGCACGAAACCTGGTCTCGTCATGTGGTTCTCACTCCCCTCCAGGGTTGAACGCCACCTTGACCGTTCCGAGTCGGCCGGCGGAGAACGCGTGATCGAGCGCTTCGCGCCACCGAGACAGGGGATACTCGGCTCCCACCATCCCCTCGAGCGGCGCCTCGCCGGCGAGGTCGATGGCCAGGTCGAACGTCGATCGAGGTCCGTCCTCCACGAGCTCCATCCCCGTTGCGTACGCTCCGGTGACCTCGAGTTCCCGGAACCAGACGGGGGAGAGGTCTGCGCCGGCCGTCGGCATACCGGCCAGGATTACCCGCCCGCCGGCTCGGGCGCTTCGCAGTGCCAGGTCCAACGAGGACTTCGAGCCGACGCAGTCGAGCGCCACGTCGACGCCGCCGAGCAGGTACGGGGCGCCTCGCTCCGGGTCCAGCCGGTAGGCCCTGGTTGCCCGGCGCAGGATCGTGACGGCGTCCTTCGGCTCGATGATCTCGGTCGCTCCCAGGCGCAGGGCCAGCTCCCGCTGCCCCCGGTGCTTGGCCACCACCAGGACCGGGCCGGCCGTCGTGAACTCCCTCAGGGCCAGGAGGCAGAGCACGCCGACGGTTCCCGCCCCGACGACCAGCACGGACGCGCCAGTGTCCGGCCTCGCTCGAAGGACGGCGTGGATGGCGCACGCGAGCGGCTCCACCAGGACCGCGGTGCTGTCCGGCATCGAATCGGGAATCGGGTGGAGCTGAGATCGATGGGCGACGAACATGCCCCCCCAGCCTCCGCCGGTGTCCGCGCAGTATCCCGTCTGGAGACCGGGGGCAACGTGGCCCACCGTCACGCGATCACACCGGCCCGTCGAGCCGGAAGCGCACGCGGTGCACGGTTCCAAGCCCCGTGCCGCGCAGGAAAGGACGGGTTCGAGGACGACCCGCGTCCCGGCCGGCAGGTCTCCGGCGGGCTCGTGCAGCTCGCCGACGACCTCGTGACCCGGGACGAACGGCATCGACACCAACGAGGAGAAATAGAACGACGCATGGCCGGAGATGGTGGCGAGATCCGACCCGCAGATGCCTGAGAGTCGCGGCCGCACCCGGGCCCACCCGTCGCCCGGCGAGGACGGCTCGTCGCGATTCACCAGGCGGAGGGGCGCCAGGGGTCCCGCGAGCAGACCGGGGATCCGCTCGCCGATGGTCCGCGCCGCCACGTAGCGGGGAACCGAGCGGAACAGCTCGAGGGCGAGCATCAGGGAACTCCCCCGGCCCGTGAAGACGGGCTCACGGAGTCGCCTCCGGCAGGAGGACGCGCGGGGTCCCGTTCACCCGCCGCCAGTCCTCGATCGGCCATCTTCGCTTCCGGGCGACCCGGAACAGGGCCACGTCCGGATTCACCGCGACGGGGTTGCCCACCGCCTTCAACAGCGGCAGGTCTGAATGGCTGTCCGCGTATGCGTAGGACCGTCCGAGATCCGCGCCGGTGCGATCGCTGTACGCCCGCAGCCACGCGGCCCGCGCTTCTCCCACCAGGGGCGGCACTCTCAGGTGACCGGAGTAGCGACCGTTCTCCCGGTCGAGCTCGGTGGCGACGATCTCGTCGAAGAGCGGCCGGAGCGGCTTGGCAAAGCAATCGAGCGCGCCGGTGATGAGGATGGTCGTATGGCCGGCTCGGCGATGCTCCCGGATCCTCCGGATTGCCGCAGGGGAGAGGCGTCGAAGGACGAGCTCCGAAACGTCCTGGTCGATGAGCCGATCCAGGCCTTCGACCGAGGCGTCCTCGTACCGGTGATAGAACGTCCGCAAGAACTCCCCGCGATCCCTCCGGTCCGCGCCGATGTAGCGGGGCAGGCCCCGGAGGACCGAGCCCACTTCGAACGGCCATTCCTCTCGGGGGAGCTCGGCCAGCCGGAGCCACAGGTAGGACTCGACGACATTGGAATCGAGAAGCGTTCCCTCCATGTCGAAGACTGCAGCCACGCCATCGTGCCTGGGCGATACCCGGACGTGGGGCGGCGGGCGCTCGGGACCGATGACCCGCATGGCCACCGTGACGGAGGGGCAGTGAACGTCCTGGAAATAGCTCGTCCAGTCGATCACGGCGGCGTCGAAGTTGAAGTCGCGTCGATCCTCTTCGGAGAGCGACTGGTACAGCTCGAGCGCTCGGCCGTCGGTGTAGATGACCTCGGCTTCCGTGTAGGCGCCGTACAGGTCGGCGTAGCGTCGAACGAACTCGAGGCGAGCCTTCTCTCGATCGACCCGGCGGACCAGATCGCGCACACGGCTCGAGCGTGGGAGATGGGACACGATCCGGTCGGCCCGGGCCAGTAGTTTCTCGCCTGCCTCGAGCTTCTTCATCACCCGGCGCCGGCCCGGGAATCGCCACTCGGGAACCCGGATGTCGCCTCGACCGCGCTCCGGGAGCGGGTGTCGTTCGAAGTACGCCTTCACGATCTCGTAGAGCCGCTTGTATGAGAGCGCATTCCGGGCCCCGGAGCTGACGTGGTAGTAGCGGGTGGCACGGTCGGGGAGGGTCGACGCGACGGCCAGCATGGCGCCCACGACCAGGTCCACCGGGATGATGTCGATGACCCCCTCGGGGAGTCCGGGGAACTCCGGGATGGAGCCCCGGCCGTAGGCGAGGATGATCGGCTCCGCCATCTTGAAGCCCTCGATCCAGCCGGGGTAGGGCTTCTCCAGGGCGCTCTCTACGATGGAGGGACGGACGATCGAGAGGGGTAACCCGAACTCGAGTGAGGATCGCTCGGCCACGCGCTCCCCGAGCGCCTTGGTCAAGGTGTAGACGTCCGGCCAGCCGAGCGACTGGGCGCGAGCCCGTCCGAATTCGGTCAGCCGCCTGTTCACCCAGTTCGTGCGGCGCTCCTCGGCGTCCGACGACACGGCCATCGGTCCCGCCCGCCGGTGCTCCTTCCGCGCCTGTTCCATGAAGCGATCCAGCATCTCCGGCCGGCGTGAGGCAGCCTCGACCGCGGCTCGCGAAGACAGCGCGGCCTCGGTTTCGACCCTCCAGTCGACCCGGTGCTCGAGCGCTTTCTCGGGGATGACCCCTTTCGTCATCCCGGCGACGTATGCGGTCGAGACGTGCACCAGGTGAGCCCGGCTGCCGCTCGCCTTGACGGCTTCGTACAGGCGCTTGGTACCCAGGACGTTGACCTGGAACGCCTGATCGACCGGAGGATCGAAGGAGACGGAAGCTGCACAGTGAAACACCACGTCGATGTCTCCCGGTAGCTCTGGCGCCGCCTCGCTCACGTCGCCTTCCACCAGACCGACGCGCTCGTCAGAAAGGCGCTGAATGCCATCCGATCCGATCCGTTCCCGAAGGGGGCGAAACGCGTTGCTGGACAGAATCTCCTGGAATCTGGAGGCCGGCGGACTCCCGTACCGACCGCGGACCAGCAGGGTGATCCGGACGCCGGGAATCTCGGCAAGGATCCTCTCGAGGAGGGCCGTCCCGAGGAAGCCGGTGGCGCCGGTGATCAACATGTGGCGACCCGCCAGGGCCTCACGGATGGTGGGGCGCTCCCGGGCGCTCGGGCTCTCTACCACGCGGCAGATTATGAAGAGGTCGTGTGGGACGGGGCAAGTCGCCGGCCGGACTCTCCCGGCAGGGACCCTGAGGCGGGTCGAACCGAAAAGGTCCCAAAACGGAACCGCCGGAGTCCGAAGACTCCAGCGGTTCCAACACGTTTATATCTTAGGCTTCGAGAGCCGGTCAACTCCGCGCATCTGATTTTGTCACTCTAATTTGGGGGGCCGACTCCGCGCGGGCATCTGCGAGCTGTCGCCATGCGGACGCGGCGCGCTGGACGACCGTGAGGCCGCCGAGCGCCGTGAGGATCAGGAGGACCGGTACCAAGGCTCCGGGTGCCGTGAGTCCGATCATCAGCATCACGTAGCGCTCGAGGCGCTGGAACACGCCTTCGGTCAGCGAGAGGCCCATGGCCTCGCCTTCCGCCCGGATGTGGCTGACGAACAACGACACGATCAGGCTCGAGAGCGCGAGCGCAGCGGCGAGCCGGCGGTCCTGTCCGGCCAAGGCCCAGAACAGGCATCCGAACAGGATGAGATCGGACACGCGATCGACGACGGAGTCGAGGAAGGCTCCCGCTCGGCTCGCTTCGCCGCGGAGGCGTGCCAGGCCGCCGTCGAAGATGTCGAACAGGCCCGCGACGATGAGCAGCAGTCCCGAAACGAAGAAGTGCCCGGTGACGAGGAGCCACCCGATCAGGGCGTTCGACAGCAGGGACAGGGCGGTGAGCTGCCATGGCCTGAACCCAGCCCGGTACAGGCCCGCCAGAACGGCGCGGTAGGGCCATTTGAAGACGTTGCGGAAAAGCGGGCCGATGGCACTTTCGCTGCGGCGCGGCCCGGGGAGGTCCCGGACCCGCGGGGCGTCGTTGGCGCTCGCGTGGCCCGGCTCGGATCCAGTTCCTCTTCCGCCACTCCCCATGCCGGCAAGAGCGTACGCCATGGCTGCGGGCGTGGTTCAAGCCTTGCTCTCCGGGTCGAGATTGGGACAGACTCGGTCCGACAAGGAGGAGGCGATGAGCAAGAGGGCCAGGGATCTGACGGCTCAAACGGTGTCGACCGCCGCGTCGAGGGCGCCAGCGGTCGCCAAGAAGGTCGCTGGCACGACGGCCGGGGCCACCAGGAAGGTCGCTGGTAAGACCGCCGGAGCCACCAGGAAGGTCGCCGGCAGAGCGCCGTCGGTTGCCAGGAAGGTCGCCGGCACGACGGCGGGCGCCGCCAGGAAGGTGGCCACTACCGCTCCCGGCGTTGTCAGTAAGGCGGCGGCTCGAGGTACGAAGGTAGTGCGCAAGGTCGCCGGCACTGTGGCGGCAAGGGCTCCGGCAGTGGCGAAGAAGGTGGCAGACAAGGCACCGGCAATAGCGATGAAGGCGGGAGCCGCCGTCGCTGCGGCCGGCGCCCAGGTAGCTGCGCAGGCGAAGGGAGCCCGGGGGTCGGGCAGGGCGAAGGCCGGCTCGGGAGCGAAGAAGGCTTCTGGGCGGACCTCGACACGAAAGAAGGCTTCGTCGAGGAAGCCCCGGAAGGCTTCATCCAAGAAGCCTTCGACCGGCGAGGCCTCCGCGAAGACGCCCTAGCGCGCTTCTGCTCCCGACCCCGCCTCCGGAGGACCGTTCTCCGGTCCCTCGGTCTCTCGTGGGCCGGGAAGATCCGGATCCCGTTTGCCCAGGACGATCGGCACGATCAGAAGAGGCAGCCACATCAGGAACAGAGGTACTGCGCTGTGGGTGATGATCGTCACCAGGAGGAAGACGAGGGCAGCCGCGAAGAGCGCGGCTGTCAGCGCCAACCTCCGGGTGCCCGTCACGGAACTCATCGTACGGGGTCAGGCCCTTGACAGCTGGGGCAGAGGTACGTGGTCCTCCCCGCCACAGTCATGCGCCGCAGCGGCGTGCCGCAACGAGGGCATCTTGCGCCGGGGACTCCCCGGACGCTGGAGAGCCACGATCGCTTCCGCGGGATGAAGTCGTAGTGCTCGACCGCCTCCCGGAGGATCCTGTGAAGCTGGGTGAAGAGCCGGCGACGTTCCTCGTCCCCGAGCGACTCGATCCGCCGCCTCGGGTGAAGGCGAGCATGCCAGAGAACCTCGTCGGCAAGGATGTTGCCCACGCCGGAGATGAATGTCTGATCCATGAGCGCGGCCTTCACCCCTCCCCGCCGCCTCTCGAGGTGGTCCAGGAAGTCCTCACGTCCGATCGAAAGCGCGTCGGGTCCGAGCATCCCCAGCACCGCGGCTGTTTCGTCTGCGTCGTGGGCCAGCCACACTCCTCCCAGCTTGCGCATGTTCCGATACCGGAGCTCGTGGCCACCTTCGAACTCCAGGATGAGGCGATCGTGGCGGTGCCGCTCCGGGTCCTCCTCCGACCAGATCAGA
>JBKPAF010000041.1:0-17218 GCA_046726275.1 Actinomycetota bacterium | reverse complement strand
ACCATGCCCACCGTGGCATAGGGGCCGGTGTCCACCAGGGCGTCGGTGTCGAGCGCGACGATGGTCCCGTCCTCCGAGAGGCCCATCCTGGTGTGCACCTTGAAGGGGTGACGCTTGGCCCCCGCGTCCATCACCTCCTCTCGTGAGAGGACGATCCGGACGGGGCGGCCGGTCGCCTTCGCCAGGAGGGCCAGATGGACGGCCAGGGGGCCATCGGTCTTCGAGCCGAACGCTCCGCCGATCGGGGTGGAGATGACCCGAACGTCGGCAGCGTCGACGTTCATCGCCCGCGCCACCTCGTTGACGTGGATCTGGGGCCACTGGGCTCCGATGTAGATGGTGAACCGGCCCTCCTGGTAGATGCCGACACCGCCACCGGGCTCCAGGCACACATGCTCCTGGCTGGGCGTCTCGAAGATCCGGTCGACGACCACCATGGCTCGAGCCAGGGCTTCCTCGACGTCTCCCTTCTCGTAGGCCATCTCGGCGACGAGATTGCCCTTCTCGTGCAGCGCGGGCGCGTCGGGATCGAGCGCCCGATCCGGCGAGTCGACGACGGGGAGCGGCTCGAGGTCCACGACGACCGCGCGGGCTCCAGCTTCGGCCGCGCTCACCGACTCGGCGGCCACCAAGGCGAGGGCGTCGCCAACCTGTCGCACCCGGTCGCTTGCCAAGATGGGCCAGTCGGCCAGAATGATCCCCCCGACGTTGTTCGGAACGTCGTCGGCCGTGAGCACGGCGACCACCCCCGGAACCCGGAGCGCCGGGGAGACGTCGATCCCGCGGATGCGCCCGTGAGGGATCTCCGAGCGCACGACCTTCCCGTGCAGCATGTCCGGGAGATGAAGGTCCGTGTGGTACTTGAGCCTGCCGGTGACCTGAAGCTCCGCGCCGCGAAACGGTACCGACTGGCCGACCATCCGGGCGGCGGTGGTCTGCCGGGTGGTCATCGCAGCGTCACCTCCGGACGCGCTCCGAGCGGTCGAGCGGTCGCCGGACCATACATCTCAGAGGTCTGACCTTTCAAGGGAGAAGACCCTTCGAAGTATCCTAGGCGCGGCCCATCGTCCGGAGACGCGGATCGCGCCGGGCCGAGCTGAGGGGGGAGCCGGGTGGACGTGTTCCTGTCGCGAACGCTCGAGGAGGCGCTGGAGATCAAGGCCAGTCACCCTCGGGCCGTGCCGATCGCGGGAGGCACCGACGTTATGGTCGAGCTGAACTTCGACCGGCACCGGCCCGAGGCGATCCTCGACGTTTCCCGGATCGCCGAGCTGCAGCAGTGGCGTCGAGACGACGGATCGGTCTTCCTCGGGGCGGGGGTCACGTACACCCGAATCATGCGAGAGCTGTCCGAGTTCGTGCCGTGGGTCCAGGCTTCCCGCACCGTCGGATCACCGCAGATCCGCAATCGAGGGACCGTGGGCGGCAACCTCGGGACCTCCTCCCCTGCCGGCGATGCCCTTCCCGTTCTCGCGGCGTACGACGCCGACATCGTCCTGAGGAAGGCGGGCGGCGCGACCAGGGCCCTCCCGTGGAACGAGTTCCTGGTGGGTCCCAAGAAGAACACGCTCCAGCCGGACGAGCTGATCCTGGGAGCCCGATGGAAGGTCGTGCGGGGTACAGGGTCCTTCTCGAAGATCGGGACGCGCAACGCCATGGTGATCTCGATGGCCGGACTGTGCCTGGCGTTCGACGAGGACGGAAGGACGGTTAGGGTGGCCCTGGGATCGGTGGCGCCGACCATCGTCCGCGCGCGCGAGGCAGAGAAGCTGGCCGCTCGGGCCCTGGCGGACGCGGGAGCGTGGGACGACCCTCGCGCCAGCGTCCCTGAGGGATCGGTCGAGGAGTTCGGGGAACTGGTGGCCTCGGCCACCAGGCCGATCGATGACGTGAGGGGCACGGCCGCGTATCGCCGTCATGCCTGCCGGATCCTGGCCGAGCGCGCGCTGAGGTGGGCTCTGGACGACCGAAGAGCGACGGCCTAGTCCGATGCTGGTGCGGACCAAGGTCAACGGGGAATGGCGGGAGGCGGACGTCTGGCCTGGATCGAGCCTCCTGTACATGCTCCGCGAGCACCTCGAACTGCCAGGATCCAAGAATGCTTGCGAGCAGGGCGAGTGCGGATCCTGTTCCGTATGGCTGGACGACGAGCTGGTCTGCGCGTGTCTGGTGCTGGCCGCCCAAGCCCACGACCGTGAAGTCCGCACGGTCGAAGGCCTCTCCCCCGGCGACTCGCTGCACCCGGTGCAGGAGGCCTTCCTCGAAGCGGGCGCGGTCCAGTGCGGCTTCTGTACACCCGGCCTGATCGTGGCAGTCGCCGACCTGCTGCGGGCGGACCCCGATCCCTCGGAGGGCACGGTACGCGAGGCTCTGTCCGGGAACCTCTGCCGATGCACGGGCTACGAGAAGATCCTCGATGCGGTCCGGCTCGCATCGGGGCGGTTGAACGAGCCATGAGCAAGCTGGTGATCGATTCGTGCGAGGTCGTCGTCGCCATGGACGACGAGGGCTCCGAGATCCCCGGCGGATCCATCCTCGTCGAGGACGGACAGATCACGTGGACGGGTCCCGGCCCGCCACCCGATGCCGCCGGCGCCGAGGTCGTGGACGGACGGGGCACGATCGCCCTCCCCGGCCTGATCAACACCCACCACCACCTGTACCAGACCATGACCAGGGTTCGCGCCACCAGCGAGGGCCTGTTCGGATGGCTGACGGAGCTCTACCCGGTGTGGGCAACGGTCGATGCCGAGTGGGAGCGGGCCGCGGCCGCGGTCGGCCTGGCCGAGCTTGCCCTGTCCGGATGCTCCACCAGCACCGACCATCACTACGTCTTCCCCATCGCGGCCGAAGGCCTCCTGGAGGCGGAGATCGAGGCGGCCGCGGAGATCAGCCTTCGATTCCATCCGTGCCGTGGGTCGATGGACCTGGGGACGTCCAAGGGTGGGCTTCCTCCCGACGACGTTTGTCAGGACGCGGACACGATCCTGGATCACACCCAGGCCGCGGTTCGGAAGTTCCACGACCCGAGTCCGGGCTCCATGCTGAGAATCGCCGTCGCCCCGTGCTCGCCCTTCTCGGCCAGTCGCGAGTTGATGGAGGACTCGGCCAGCCTGGCCAGGGCGCTGGGAGTGCGGCTCCACACCCACATCGCCGAGACCCTGGACGAGGCCTCCTTCTGCCAGGAGCGATTCGGAGTTCGCCCCGTCGAGCTTCTCGACGAATGGGGTTGGCTGGGGCCGGACGTGTGGCTGGCCCATTGCGTGCATCTGGCGGAGAAGGACATCCGCCGGATCGCGGATACCGGGACCGGCGTGGCCTGGTGCCCGAGTTCGAATCTCCGGCTGGGCTCGGGCATCGCACCCGCCCGGGCTCTACTGGACGAGTCGGCCACGGTCGGTCTCGGCGTGGACGGATCGGCGTCGAACGACGCCGGGAATCTTCTCGCCGAGGTCCGCCAGGCCATGCTGATCAGCCGCGCCGGCGGCGATCCAAAGGCCATGATGGCCCGCGAGGCTCTCCGGGTGGCGACCCGGGGCGGAGCGGCCTGCCTGGGGCGAGACGATCTGGGCTCGCTGGAGCCGGGGAAGAGGGCCGACGTGGCGCTCTTCGGCGTCGACGGGCTCGACTTCGCCGGAGCGGAAGCCGATCTGGTCGCCGCGATCGTCCATTGCTCCCCGCAGCGGGTCCGGGATCTGTTCGTGGAGGGCCGACCCGTGGTCCGGGACGGGCGACTGGTGAACGCGAACGAGGACGACATCGCGGCCGAGGGGCGACGGATCGGCCGGATCGTCGCCACACGCCGGTGAAGGCCGAGACCGGGTCCACGGGAACCGTCACGAGGGCCGGTGCCGGCGTTGGGACGTCCGCGCGCCGGGTCGACGGCGTCCCGAAAGTGAAAGGCGAGTTCGCCTACGGGAGCGACCTCTGGCACGAGGACATGTTGTGGGGACACACGCTTCGCTCGCACCACCCGCACGCTCGGATCCGATCGATAGACCTGTCGGAGGCCGTGGCCTCTCCCGGCGTGCATGCCGTCCTTCTCGCGGACGACGTCCCCGGAAAGAAGACGTACGGATTGGAGTTCTCCGATCAGCCCGTCCTCGCCGCCGATCGGGTCCGCTACCAGGGGGAACCAGTGGCCATCGTCGCCGCCGAACATCCCGAGCTGGCGAGACGGGCGGCGGGCCGGATCAGCGTCGACTTCGAGGTTCTTCCGGCCGTGACGGACATGGAAGAGGCCCTGTCCCCCGCGGCGCCGCTGATTCACGACTTCGGCAACGTGCTGCGGCACGTCCGGATCGTCCACGGTGACCCCGACGCCGCCGCCGACGTATGGGTGGACGGCTACTACGAGACGGGGATGCAGGACCAGGCGCCTCTCGGCCCAGAGGCCGGGTTGGCCATCCCCGCCGAGGACGGTGGCGTCGATCTGTACGTTTCCACACAGTGGCTGCACGTCGACCGCCAACAGATCGCGCCGTGTCTCGCGTTGACGGAGGAGAAGGTCCGTCTCTATCTGGCGGGCGTGGGCGGCGCCTTCGGAGCCCGAGAGGACGTCCACATGCAGATCCACGCCTGCATGCTGGCCCTGCACACGGGCCGGCCCGTGAAGATGTCCTACGGCCGTGAGGAGTCGTTCTACGGACACGTCCACCGCCACCCATCGCGCGTGTGGATGCGGCACGGGGCCAGCAAGGACGGACGACTAGTCAACGTGAACGCTCGGCTCCTCGTCGACGGGGGCGCGTACGCCTCCAGCTCCTCGGCGGTGATCGGGAACGCCTCGACGTTCGCCTGCGGACCATACGAGGTCCCCAACGCGCTGATCGAGGGGACGTGCGTCTACACCAACAACCCACCCTGCGGGGCCATGCGAGGGTTCGGAGCCGTGCAGGCCGGGTTCGCGTACGAGGCCCAGATGGACAAGCTGGCCGGGGCCCTCCGCATCGACCCGGTCGAGCTGCGCCTGATGAACGCGGTTCGCACCGGCTCGGTCCTTCCCACCGGTCAGGTTATCCGCGGCGCGGCCCCGGTCCGAGAGGTGATCCGGGCATGCGCGGCCATCCCGATGCCGCCCGACGAACCAGGAAGGGATGCCGGACGAAGGGATCCCATCAGGCTTCCCGGAGGGGTGGCCGGCAACGTGGGACGAGGAGAGGCGATCCGGCGCGGGGTGGGCTTCGCCGTCGGCTACAAGAACCTCGCCTACAGCGAAGGCTTCGACGACTCATCCGAGGCCAGGGTGCGGCTGGAGGCGGGATCGGAGGGGCCGGTGGCCGAGGTGCACTGCGCCGCTGCCGAGGTCGGCCAGGGCGTCCACACGATCTTCACCCAGATCGCCCGGTCCGTCCTCGGGATCGAGCGCGTGGTGCTTCACCCGAGCGACACGCACGTCGGTTCCGCGGGATCGAGCTCTGCTTCGCGCCAGACCATGATGTCGGGAGGCGCGGTGGAGCTCGCGTGCCGAGCTGTTGAGGAGGAGCTGATCCGCCGGGTCGTCGAGCGCGTCCATCCTGAAGGATCGTGGTTCGCGACGCTCGTCGACGGCGAGGTGAAGGTGAACGACCAGACCGTGGGCCGCATCCAGGATTTCCTCGACCAGCCCATAGAGCAGACGCGCACCTACCATCACCACCCCACCGAGGCCATGGACACGAACGGACAGGGCGAGATCCACGTCGCCTTCGCCTTCGCTGCCGAGCGGGCGGTCGTGGAAGTGGATACGGAGCTTGGGCTTGTTCGCGTTGCCCAGATCGCCGCGGCCCAGGAGGTGGGGCGGGCGATCAATCCTCAGAACGTCCAGGGGCAGATCGAGGGCGGCACGGCCCAGGGACTGGGTCTCGCGCTGATGGAGGAGATCCAGGTTGTGGACGGGACCGTGCGGAACGCCTCGTTCACGGACTACCTGATCCCGACGATCCTGGACATGCCTTCCGTCGTCTCGGAGATCATCGAGGAACCCGAGCCGGGCACCCCGTTCGGGGTCAAGGGCGTGGGCGAACCTTCCACCATCGTGGCGCCGGCCGCCATCGCCGCGGCCCTCCGGGCGGCGACGGGACGCGAGATCAACAGGATCCCTGTGAAGCCCGACGACCTGGTCGGCTTGAATCCCCCGGTGAGTGCGAAGGGCCCACCTCCCCCCGCTCCCGATGTGCCGGGCCCAAAGCCCGTCCCGCAATACGTGGGCCTTGGCGCCGGGCAGCAGGAGATCGGCGGCGAAGGCGGAAAGGGCTGATCCTTCGAGAACGAATCGTTACAGGGCCGAGAAGGCCCGGTGACCCCGCTCCGTCAGGCTCAGCTCGTCCATACCCGAGAGGAGGACGAGATGAAGCGGTTGGTGATCTTCGCAGTGGCAGGGGCGCTGGGCCTGACGGCCTGCGCCTCCGCAGCGTTGCCGGCGGCGAGCCGCGGAAACGACAGCCGAACGACCAGGAACGTCAGCCCGAGCGCCCCGGCTCCGGCCAGCGCCTCGCCGAAGGCGGCGAAGGGCAAGACGAGTTCGAACAACGCCAAGCCCGCAACGCCGAAGTCCTGCGAGCGGATCCAGGGTGGAACAGAGGGCAAGATCGCCCAGCTGGTGGACGTGCGGGTGGGAACACACGATGGCTATGACCGGGTGACCTTCGAGTTCGCCGCTCCCAGCGGCGACAGCGCCAAGTACTTCGGCCTTCCGCCGTTCGATCTTCATCGCGCCACCCCTCCGCTTACCGAGGATCCCTCCGGCGAGCCGGTCTCCCTCGATGGCAGCCACTTCGCCTGGATCGTGTTTCACGGAGGATCGGGGGTGGAGTTCGACGACTCCGAGCAGGGCTACACGATCACCTACACCGGTCCCAAGGACTTCAAGCGCGACTACTGGGCGCTTGCCGAGGCCCGGCAGATGGGCGACTTCGAAGCCACTCTCTCGTGGGCCTTCGGCCTGAACAGCGATTCGTGCTGGACCGTGCACGAGCTCGACGGCCCGATGAGGTTGGCCATCGACTTCCCCCACGACTAACCGACGCCGGAAGCAGCTTCGGATCGGACCCCAGGGGGCCCGCCGCCAGAGCGGCGGGCCCTGGAGCTTGCGGCCTCGAACGTGATTGGCTACGGCCCTATGGGTGGGTCGGCGATCGGACCCGTGATCCTGGAGAGCCGCGAGGCGGCCTCGGGGTGGACCAGAGCACTGGTTCGCCTGGCGACGATCGCCCTGGCACTTGGTCTCGGCGGGCTCGTGCTCGTGGCGGCCGGGCTCCCGGTCGTCGAAAGCTACCGGGCGATGTGGAACGGAGCCCTCGGGTCCTTCAGCGCCATCGCCCAGACGCTGGTTGCATCTACCCCTCTCATGCTGACCGGTATCGCGGTCGTCCTGGCGGCCCGCATGGGACTGTGGAACTTGGGGGGCGAGGGGCAGCTCTACATGGGCGCCCTGTTCGCAACGGCCGTGGCGATCTGGCTCTCCGACTGGCCGCGCCCCATCCTGGTCGCAGTCATGCTGGGCGCCGGCGCACTGGGTGGAGCCGTGTGGGCACTCGGCCCCGGCCTGCTCAAGGCAGGGCTCAGGGTCAGCGAGATCCTCACGACCCTGATCCTCAACTTCGTGGCCATCCTGTTGGTGGACTATCTGGTCGACGCCCGGTGGCGTGATTCGGCCGCCCTCGGCTTTCCCATCAGCCGCGCGCTGTCAGACAACGCCACCATGCCGGCACTTCTGAGGACCGCCGTCCATGGGGGAACCCTGATCGCCGTCGCCGCCGCGATCCTGACCTGGCTCTTCCTCTTCTGGACTCGGGCAGGCCCGGGGACAGGACCCTCGGAAGAGGAAAGGAGGGTCGGGCTGGGGACGAGGCGGATCGCAGCGCGAGGCATCGTGGTGGTGATGGTGGCCTCGGGGGCGCTGGCCGGCATCGCCGGAATGGGCGAGGTCTCCGGGGTCGCCCACCGGCTCCACACGGACATCTCAGCGAACTATGGCTATGTGGGCATCCTCGTGGCGATCGTGAGCGGGCTCTCGCCGCTCGGGGTCATCGTCATCGCCCCAGCATTCGGAGCGCTCTTGGTCGGAGGGTTCGCCCTGGAAAGCCTGGGCACGTCGGAGTGGGTCGTGGCGACCCTTCAGGGCACGATCGTGGCCGTCGTGCTGGCCACGGAGCTGCTGATCCGGTACCGACTTCGATGGGCGGGAAACAAGCCTCTACACAAGCCGGGTCCGGCGTGACAACCTATCCGTTCCTGGTCCGTGTACTACGAGGGGAGGGGGAACGCATGCGTCGCTGCATCGAAGAACGGCTCCGGCGGACCATGGTCGCGCTCGTCTCGCTGGCCCTGGCCACAGGGCTGGCCATCGCCGCGCCCGGAGCCGTGTCGGCATCATCGGGTCTGAGCAAGGTCGAGCCCCGGGTCCTTCGAGCGGTCCAGGGTGGGAGGTCGGCGACGTACTGGATCATCCTGCGGGCAAGGGCCGATCTGTCCGGTGCGCCTTCGATCAAGGACTGGACGGCCCGGGGTTGGTTCGTGGTGAATCGCCTTCAAGCTGTCGCTGATTCCGCTCAGAAGGAGCTGCGGACCCTGCTTCGCCAGCGCAAGGCCTCGTTCAAGCCCTTCTGGATCGTCAACACGATCCGGGTCCGGTCCGGGGCAGCCACCCTGAGGGCCCTGGCCGCCCGCCACGAGGTCGAGAGGATCGTCCCGGACTGGAGCGCGCGACTCCCCAAGGTGTCCAGGAGCGCGGACGTCGCCGCCGTGGAATGGAACATCCAGCGCATCCGAGCTCCCGAGGTCTGGTCGACGTACAACGACCGCGGCGAGGGCATCACGGTCGCCAACATCGACACGGGGGTGCAGTGGAACCACCCCGCCCTGTTCAACCAATATCGAGGGTTCCACATGAGCCCGTTCCGGCCGCTGTTCCCGAGCAACGACTACAACTGGTACGACCCATCCCGGGTGTGCTCGGCCAACGGTCGGACCGTCTGTGACAACAACGGCCACGGCACCGCCGTCATGGGAGTCATCGTCGGGGACGACGGTGGGAACAACCAGATCGGCGTGGCTCCGAGGGCCCACTGGATCACTGCCAAGGGGTGCGAGTCCAACTCCTGCTCGTCCTCGGCGCTGCTGATGTCCGGCCAGTGGATGTTGGCCCCGCGAGATCTGAACGACCAGAACCCCCGGCCGAGCCTTCGGCCCCATGTCATCAACAGTTCATGGGGGGGAGCGCAGGGCGATCCGTGGTACCAGCCGACCGTGCAGGCATGGGTGGCGTCGGGGATCTTCCCCGTCTTCCCGGTGGGAGCTGGGGGCCCCGGTTGCGCGACCGTGTCGTCTCCGGCCGACTACCCCGAGAGCTACGGCGTCTCGGCCTTCGACATGAACAACAACATCGCGTCGTTCGCCAGCCGGGGACCTTCGTCCTTCGGGGGGATCATCAAACCGAACGTGACGGCGCCCGGAGTCACCATCAGGACCAGTTGGAACAACGGCGGCTACATGACACTCAGCGGGACCTCGTTCTCCACGCCTCACGTCGCGGGAACGGTCGCCCTCGTCTGGGCCGGAGCACCTCCATTCAGCCGGGACATCAACGGAACCCGGTCAGTCATCGACCAGACGGCGATCGACGTCAGCAACCTGACCTGCGGAGGCACTCCCGGCAACAACAACGTCTGGGGGGAGGGTCGGCTGGATGCCTTCGCCGCGGTGACCGCGGCCAGAGGCGGGTCCGGCCACTCACCAGGGACCGGATGAGGGACTCTGCGGCCGCGGAGGACCTGGGTCACCGCCTGGCGGTGGCCCGGGGTGACGGGCCCGCCGACCTGGTGATCGCCGGCGGCCGGGTCCTCTCGGTGTTCACCGGCGAGCTGCTCGAAGCCGATGTGGCCGTGGCAGGAGAACACGTCGCCGCCGTGGGGCCCGGCTATCGGGGTGTCCAGACCTATGACGCGACCGGGCTGATCCTGCTCCCCGGGTTCATCGACGGCCACATGCACATCGAGTCGACCAAGCTCATGGTCGACGAGTTCGCTAGAGCAGTCCTGCCGTGGGGCACGACCACCGTCGTCATCGACCCCCACGAGATCGCCAACGTGTTCGGCCTCGAAGGCGTGAGGGCCCTGCTCGCCGCGGCCGACGACGTCCCTCTGGACTATTTCGTCATGGTGTCCTCGTGCGTGCCGGCGAGTCCCTTCGAATCGAACGGCGCCACCGTGGGGGCGGAGGACATCGCCAGGTTCCTGGACGAAGAACCGAGAGCCATCGGCGTGGCCGAGATGATGAACTTCCCCGAGGTGGCCGCGGGCGACCCCGAGTCGCTGGCCAAGGTGACTGCGGCCCGGCGGGCTGGAAAGTTCCACCTCGACGGGCACGCTCCGGGTCTTTCCGGGAGGGGGCTGAACGCCTATCTGGCCGCAGGGATCAGGAGCGATCACGAGTGCACCACCTACGAGGAAGCGCTGGAGAAGCGCCGGCTGGGGATGTGGATCATGATCCGCGAAGGTTCGGCGGCGCGGAACCTCGAGGCTCTCCTCCCCCTGGTCGAGCGGTTCGGGCCTGGCAACTGCCTTCTGTGCACCGACGATCGCGAACCGGATCAGCTTCTTAAGGAAGGCCACATCAACGACGTGATGCGCAGGGCGGTCGCCCTCGGATGCCAGCCGTATCACGCGGTGGTTATGGGAACGTTGTTCGCGGCGCGGTATCACCGACTCCATGAGCACGGCGCGGTGGCACCTGGGTATATCGCCGACCTGGTGGCGGTCCCCGACCTCGAATTCTTCCGTCCCGCGGCGGTGTGGAAGCGGGGAAAGCTGGTGGCGAGTGACGGGCGGGCCATCCCCATCCGGAAAGTGTCCGCTCCGGACTGGATGCGGGGGAGCGTTCGCGTGCGCACCCTCACGGCTGCGGATTTCGCCATCCGCGCCGACGGACGGGTCCGGGTGATCGGGGTCGACGCCGGGCAGATCGTGACCCGGGCGCTGGAGGCCGAGCCGGCTCGGCGAGACGGCCGAGCGGTGGCCGACCCGACGAGAGACCTGGCGAAGATCTCCGTGGTCGAGCGTCACAGGGAGACCGGCCGCATTGGGTTGGGATTCGTCTCCGGATTCGGGCTCCGGAGGGGAGCCCTGGCCTCGACGCACGCGCACGACGCCCACAACGTCGTGGTCGTCGGCCTCGATGACGCGGACATGGCGGCGGCCGTGAACCGGCTGGTGGAGATCGGGGGTGGCCAGGTCGCCGTGGCCGACGAACGGGTCCTGGCCGAGGTTCCGTGTCCGATCGGAGGGCTGCTCTCCGACCGACCGGTGGAGGAGGTGGCCTCTGCCGTCGAGCGGATGGAGGAGGCTTCCCGGCAGCTCGGGGCAACGATCCCAGCCCCGTTCATGACGATGTCCTTCCTGGCCCTTTCCGTCGTTCCCGAGCTCAAGATCACCGATCACGGCCTGGTCGATACCGTCAGGTTCGAGTTGGTTCCTCTGGAGGCGTGACCCGGTCGGCCGGCCGCCGGCGTCCCGGATCGAGGAATACGCTTGCCAGAAGCGACACGATCGCTGCGGCCAGCGCCCAGCCGCCCACGACATCGGTGAGCCAGTGCGACCCGAGATAGACGCGGGAACCTCCGACGACGAGGATCACCAGCGCGGCGCCGGACCAGATTGCCCACCGGACACGCGGGCTTCGGCCCGTCGACGCGATGAGGGCGATCAAGGCGAACACCGCCAGGGAGTCAGCCGCGTGGCCGGAGGGAAAGGCGAACCCGGTGTTCGAACCAATGGCTTCGAGCGGGGATGGCCGGGGCCGCTCGATGAGAGCCTTGCCGGCGTTCTTCGCCAGGACCGTGAGGAGGAACGCGGCCACCGTGACGGCCGGGCCCGTCACGTCTCTCCGGGTGGCCCACATGAAGGCGGCGAAGTCGGCCAGGACCGCCCCGAGCACCAGCGTCGACCCCAGGAAGGTCGCCACTCGGAGGAACTCGGTCAACCAACCAACTCGATGGTCCACGACGAAGTCCTGAACGAAAGGATCGACCCGGGCCGGGCCCGCCTCGGCCGCGGCGCTCCAAGCAAGCAGGGCGAACACAGCCGCCGAGGCGACGAACGCGACGACGGCATTCCGCCGCCAGGCCCGCCCCCCTCCCGACCAGTCTTGATTCCCAGGCCCGCCCTGATCCACGGTCCCGAGGAAAGTACCTTCCCAGCGAGGCGGTATCGAGGGGTGAGAGTGGGTCCGAGTGGGAAGGACTTGGAGTGAGCGTCCCGGCCGAGGTCCCACGCCCAGAGGAGGCCACGATGAGCAATTCGACCGATTACCTGAGCACGGAGAGGCGGAACGGCCAGCGCGCCGCCCTGCTCAAGGGCCTCACCGTAGCCGGAGGCAGCGGCGCTGCCCTGATTCTGGCCCGCCGA
Organism: Actinomycetota bacterium; assembly: GCA_046726275.1. Taxonomy (GTDB): domain Bacteria; phylum Actinomycetota; class UBA4738; order UBA4738; family UBA4738; genus DASXTW01. Next base: position 4,835 of record JBKPAF010000041.1, on the reverse strand, counting down.
GCCCGGAATCGGAAGCGCTCCGCGACCGAGCGAGCCCAAGAGGCGGCGAAAAGGCTGCCCGACCGAGCGAGGCAGCTGCCCGATCAGGCGAAGACCCTGTCCGAGCAGTGGGTCAGGAGCGCCTCGGCCAGGATGGAGGAGCAGGAGTGGCGGGTGTGGGGGCTGGCCGCCCTCGTGGCCACATGGTTCCTGTTCCGGTTCGCCGAAGTGCGCCAGCTTCGGAGGATGAACCGCATCCTGATATCGCGAGCCTGATTCGGCGGCCAACGAGAAAGGGGGCGTCCGGGACGCCCCCTTTCGTCATTGCAAACCGGTCGGATGGCGCTACGCGAGCAGTCCCTTCCAGAAGTACCAGCCGAACACAGCGGACACGACCACCATCAGGGGGTGCAGCTTCCACTGGTGCGTGGCCAGTTCGCGCCACTGTCCCTTGCCTACTGAGGAGACGAAGTAGCCCAGATCCCTCCACCCCTCTGCACGAGTCAGCTGGATGACCGTGTACGCGATGAATCCCGCGCCGATCCCGTTCGTGATGTTGAACGTGAGCGGCTGAACCAGGATGATCAGCAGCGCGGGGATCCCGATGACGGGATCGGACCAGTTGATGTCCTTGACGATGGTCATCATGAAGTAGCCCACCATGATCAGGACCGGCGCCGTGGCTTGGGGTGGGATGACCCCGGCGAGTGACGCGAAGAACAGCGCGGCGAAGAACAGGATCGCAGTGACCACGGAGGTCATGCCGGTCCGGCCGCCCTCCGACACGCCCGCCGCGCTCTCGATGAACGTGGTGTTCGAGGAGACCGAGCCCACCCCACCCGCGGCGGCTCCGAGCGAGTCGACCAGCAGGACCCGCTGGATGCCAGGGAGCTGCCCCTTGCTGTCGAGCAGCCCTGCCTCGCCACCAACCCCCACCACGGTTCCCATGGTGTCGAAGAAATCCGACAGCATCACGGAGACCACGAGGGCGATGGCCGTCCCGATGGCGATCCCTTGGAGCCCCAGCGAGAAGTTCCCGATGATGCTGAGGTCTGGAACGTGGAAGATCTTGTCCGGAAGCGACGCGACCCCCTCCGGATAGAGCGTCGAGTCCGTGAACGCCACGTTGATGATCGAGGCGATGATCGTGGTGATCACGATGCTCCCGAGCAGAGCCCCTTTCACCCTCCGTGCGACCAGGGCCATCGTGATGGCCAACCCGATGACGAACACCAGGAACTGCAGGTGGCGGAGGTCCGGATTCAGCGTGACGATGGTGCCCGACTCCGGGTGGATCACGATCCCCGCATTGACCAGGCCGATGAACGCGATGAACGCCCCGATTCCCACACCGATCGCGCGTTTCAGGTCCAACGGGATGGCGTTCATCACGTACTCGCGGAAGCGCGTCAGGACGAGGAGGGTGATGCACAGGCCCTCCCAGACCACGACGCCCATGGCCTGAGGCCACGTGAGCTGAAACGTCCCGACCAAGGTGAACGTCACGAAGGCGTTGAGGCCCAAGCCAGCCGCCATCGCGAACGGGTAGTTCGCGTATGCGCCCATCAACAGCGTCAGAACCCCGGCCACCAGAGCCGTGACCGCGGCTACCTGTGCGGCGTCGAACTGCTTCCCACCGGCGACGAAGTTCCCCAGGCGATCGGGGATCGTCCCGAGGATCGCCGGGTTGACGAAGATGATGTAGGCCATCGTGAGCCACGTGGCCGCTCCGGCGATGACCTCGGTTCGGATTGTGGAACCTCGCTCGGTGACGTGGAAGTACCGATCGAGACCGCCAGTCCCCGTGGTGCTCGGTCGTGGCGGTGACCAGATGGCCATAGGCGCTCCTTTCCTGCCAGGTCCGGAGCGTTCCGCTTCTGGTGGGCCCCAGACCACCCAGCGGGGAAGACACGTGAAGGATAAGGATGCGGCGATCCGGGCGCAAGGAGCCGGAACGGCTATCCGTGCAGGTCAAGCACCATTTTTTTCCGCGGCGACCTCGAGCGGGCACGGAGCGCCGTCAGGGAAGCTCGGGCAGGACCTTCTCCACGAACTCCTCGAGACGCTGCCATCCTTCCGAGGGCCAACTCACGATGAGGTACGAGAAGCCGAACTCGGCCAAGGCCAGGGCTCGCTTCCGAACGGCTCCCCATGCCTCCGAGATCGATAGGTCGGTGGCCCGCACGATCGTGGCCGGGTCTCGGCCGGCCGCGTCGGCGGCTCGGTCCAGAACGGCCGCCTTCCGCTCGAGCGCCTCGACCGACCCGAACGAGTGCCAGACGTCGGCGTGCCGTGCGGCGATGGGGATCGTGCGCCGCTCACCTCCCGCGCCGATCCAGATCGGCGGGTGCGGCTGCTGGACGGGACGGGGATGGTACGTCGCGCCCTCGAGCCGATAGTGCGTCCCGGCGAAGGTGACCCCGTCCTCGGTCATCAGCAATCGCATAACCTGAACCGCCTCTTCCAGCCGTTCGGTTCGCTCGCGCACGCGGGGGAAGGGGATACCGAGCTCCCGGTGCTCCGTCTCGAACCAGGCGGCCCCGACGGCCAGCTCGAGCCGCCCGTTTGAGATCCGATCGACGGTCACCGCTTCCGCGGTGAGGACCGATGGGTGCCGGTAGGTAATCCCTGTGACGAGAGTACCGAGCCGGATCCGGTCCGTAGCGGCAGCCAGCGCGGCGAGAAGCGCCCATCCCTCCATACAGGGCCCCCCAGGATCGCCATACAGGGGCTTGAAATGGTCGAAGACCCACGCGCCCTCGAACCCGGACTCCTCGGCGAACCGGACCCGCCGCAGGAGCTCGGGCCAGTCGAGTTGGTGCTGTGCCACATCCAACCCGAGCCGCATCCCACGCAGTCTAGGCGGACCAGAGTTAACGCGGAGGAAACACCGCCGCAAACATGGCGAAACGTTCGCCCTCTATAACGGCGTGAACGTCAGAGGTCCACAGGAAGGAGCGCTCATGCCGAGCATCGACACCGGGGACACCGCCTGGCTGCTGGCCTCAACCGCCCTCGTCATGTTCATGACCCCGGGATTGGCTCTCTTCTACGGGGGGCTGGTCCGAGCGAAGAACGTCCTGGCGACGGTGATGCAGTCGTTCATCGCCCTGGCCCTCGTGAGCATCCTGTGGATGTTGGTCGGATATTCGCTGGCCTTCGGCCCGGACGTCGGCCAGGTCATCGGAAGCTTGAGGTTCGTCGGCCTCCACGGGGTTGGATCGACGCCAGCGGACCTGGCGCCCACCGTCCCGGCACAGGCCTTCATGGCGTTCCAGCTCATGTTCGCGATCATCACCCCGGCCCTGATCACTGGGGCCTTCGCCGAACGGATGAAGTTCTCGGGCTACCTGCTGTTCATCGGGCTGTGGTCGCTCGTCGTGTATGCGCCCGTGGCACATTGGGTGTGGGGCGGAGGCTTCCTCGGAATCGGTCACCTCGGGGCGCTCGACTTCGCCGGGGGCACCGTGGTGCACATCAACGCCGGCGCGGCCGCGCTGGCGACCGCTATCTACCTGGGAAAGAGGCGCGGCTGGAGCACGGACGCGTTCGTCCCTCACAATGTCCCGATGGTGATCCTGGGGGCGGGCATCCTGTGGTTCGGCTGGTTCGGGTTCAACGCCGGAAGCGCACTGTCGGCCAGCGGGCTCGCCGCCAGCGCGTTCGTGGTGACCCAGCTCGGGGCGGCCGCTGCGGTGTTCGGCTGGCTTCTCCCGGAGTGGATCCGGCATCGGAAGGCCACCACAATCGGGGCCGCCTCCGGGGCCGTGGCAGGACTGGTGGCGATCACTCCGGCGTCGGGGTTCGTGGGGCCGTGGGGCGCGCTCGCGATCGGCTTCACCGCAGGGTTCATCTGCTACCTGGCCGTGAACGTCAAGAATCTCCTGGGCTACGACGACTCGCTGGACGTGGTCGGCGTGCACCTGGCCGGCGGGATCGTGGGAGCCCTGCTGACAGGCGTGTTCGCGAGTCTCGCCGTCAACGCGGCGGGCGCGGACGGCAGCCTGGTCCAGCTCGGTCGCCAGGCGATCGCCGTCGCCGTCGTGGCCGTGTACTCCTTCGCGCTGACCATGGGTCTCCTCAAGATCGCCGACCGATTCGTGGGGCTCCGTGTGACGGGCGAGGAGGAAGAGGCCGGCCTGGATCTGACCCAGCATCGGGAGGTGGCCTACGCCTGGACGGAACGCCCGGGATTCCCCGCACACACCGTGACGGTCCCCGACGTGGTTCCCGTGCGCATTCGGTCGGAGAGTCCCCTCGAAACGGACCTTCTGACCGACCCGGCGCTTGACTAAGGCTCCAGACGTGTCCGAGGGCGATCCGTCCCCCGGTCAGTAGGTCTCGAAGGAACACCAACCCTCTTGACCCACTCATTCGTATTTCTCCACTACAGGGGCGCTCCGACCTCTCCCTGTCGGCCGATTGACTAGCCCATACGGGCCATTTCGCCGGGGGCCAATTTGGGCTATTCAGGAGTAGACTACCCGTCCTACGGGAATAGGGAGGGAGGGATGCTGACTGGCCGGAGCCATATCCGCCCGGTGAGCCCGGAACATGAAGGCGTGCCCGGCTGCCCGATCGCTTTCCGGAGACCTAAGGCTAGTCCTGATGGGACAAAAGACCTAGCCGAAGTCTGGTCTTGTAGGCGGTGGCGATCTGGTTCCAAGAGCCCATTCTGGAGGCCAAGATGAGCATGCGGCACGCAGAGTTCGCGGATGACCAGGCGAGCCTTCAATTAGCCGAAGGCGTTAGCGTCCTGATTGTCGAGGATCACAAACTATTCGCTGATGCGTTGAGATGGATTCTCGAGCAACGAGGGATGACGGTGGTGGGAGTCACGACCTCCGGCGAAGAAG
>JBKPAF010000040.1:0-66454 GCA_046726275.1 Actinomycetota bacterium | reverse complement strand
CCGCGACTTCGGTCCGGGGATCTCGGTGACGAGCCGCCGCGCCTGAGGGATGTTCATGGAAGCCTCCAACGAAGATGGTAAGGCCCAGTCTGATCCCTGGGAGGCCGGGAGAGTCAGATACGCGCCGGGGAAAGGCGTCCCCGGTATTTGTACGCTCCGGACACGCTCGCCGGGCGGCGCCACCGCTGGCACGGGGCGACGCAGACCGCCTTCAGGGGGCAGGTCTGGCCTGACGTTTGTACGAACCGTACAATCGCGGCGTGCCCCTCACGGTCGGAGACCTCCTCCGAACCCCGGCGCTGGACATCCAGTTGGTGGCCGGAAAACGCGGCCTCTCCAGCGCCATCCGCTGGGTCCACGTCAGCGAGCTCGAAGATCCCACGCCATGGCTGAAGGGTGGAGAACTGCTTTTGACCACGGGCATGGGGGTGGGGAAGACTCCCGCTCGCCAGCGGGCCTACCTGGATCGACTCCGACGGGCCGATCTGGCCGGTCTGGGGTTCGGGACGGGATTCTCGTTCCGTTCGGTGCCCCGCGCCCTGGCCGAAGCGGCCGACCGAGCCGGATTCCCGATCTTCGAGGTTCCCTACGAGGTCCCCTTCATCGCGATCACCGAAGCGGTGTTCACCCGCCTCGTCGCCGAACAGTACGAGCTTCTGTCGCGCTCGCTCGACGCTGAACACACCCTCACCCGTGAGGTCCTCGAGGGCCGTGGGGTGGACGGAGTGGTGAAGGCGCTGTCGCGGGTCACCCATGGTTGGAGCCTCCTTCTGGACCTCCACGGGAGGGTGGCCGCGGCGGTCCCGTCTAGCGCCCGGGCCCATTCCGGACGGGTCTGGGTGGAGCTCCAGTCGTCGAAGGCCGAGGGCCAGCGGTTCAGCCTGGCGGTCGTCGATGGGTCAGATCACATCACCATCCAGCCGGTGACCGCCCAGGGAAGGATCGAGGCGTTCCTCGCCGTCGGAAAGAAGGAGCCGCTGACCCAGTTCGACCGGATCGTGTCGAGCCACGCGCTGGCCCTCCTCGCGCTCGAGCTGGCCAAGGCTCGGGCGGTGTCGGATGCCGAGCGGCGGCTCAAGGGTGACCTTCTGGATCACATCCTCCGTGGGTCGCTCGCTCCCGGGGAAGCTCGCCAGGCCATGGAGCGCCTGGGCTTCGACCTCGACCGGCCAGTGGCCGCGGCCGTGTTCGCGGGGACCGAGCCGCCGGACCGGCTGGCCACGGCCTGCGAGGAGGTCCTCGCTCGCCAGACCCCGGCGTTCATCGCCTCGGCGCGGGACGACGTCGTCGTCGCGGTCCTTCAGCCCGAGGGTCCGGGGTTCCTGGCCCCCTTGAGGGACGCCGTGGCCGCGCGCTCCGCCGGGGCCGTCCTCGCGGGAGGGGGAAGTCTGGTTGCGTTCGACAGGCTCCTCCAGGGGCTTCGCGAGGCCAGGTACGCGTTGCAGCTCTGTCGGGCCGACGGACGGGTCCAGGCGGAGTTCGCCGACCTCGGCACGTATCAGCTCCTGCTCTCCCTTCAAGATCCGGATGCGCTGCGAACCTTCGCCGACAGCGTTCTCTCGACCCTCGACGAATACGACCGGGTTCATGGGACCGACCTCGTCCCGTCCCTGAGGGCGTTCCTCGAACGAAACGCCCGCTGGGAATCGGCGGCGAAGGATCTCTTCGTCCACCGGCACACCCTTCGGTACCGGATGCGCAAGGTCGAAGAGCTGACCGAAAGAAGCCTGTCCTCGGCGCGTGACCGCATGGAGTTCTTCCTCGCCCTCCGGGCGCGCGACCTCCTGGCCTCGGACGAAGCTGCCCCTTTGGAGGGCAGAAAAGGGTCCGGAGGTCGTTGAATTCCGGTTCTGCGCGGCTAGATTCGGCAGGCTAGGCAGTTGGACTGGGAACGCGAGCCGTTCCGAGCTCCCCAATCGGAAGGAGGTCTCATGTCCACAGCCGACCTCGAATTGTTCGGGCCGCCAGATGCGGATGGCTCACCGAGGTTCACGCAGGTTCTGCGCGGCTACGACCCGGAGCAGGTCCGCGGGTACTTCCTGCAGCTGACCGCCCGGATCGACACCCTCGATCGAGAGCTGGAGGACGCCGTCGCCCAGCGGGACGCCGCCCGGCGCAGATACGCGATGGCCCGCGACGACGCCTACAACCAGCTCGCCGGGCGCATGGCCGAGCTCCTGAAGGTGGCAGACCAGCAGGCCGAGAAGATCCGCCGAGAGGCCGAGGACGAGTCGAAGCACCGGATCGACGAGGCGCGACATCTGTCCACGCAGATCCAGCGCGAATCAGAGGCCGAGTCCGAGCGCCTGCGTCAGCAGGCCATGGAGGTCCTCCGTCAGGCCGAGTCCGACCGGGACCGGGTGCTCGGCGGGCTCACGGCGAGTCGCGACGCTGTGGTAGCCGAGCTGCAGGCCACGAAGGAACACATGGTGACCGTGGTCCAGCAGCTCGAAGTGGCCATGGCCGTCGCCCAGGCCGCGTATCCGACTGAGGACGTGGTGGACCTGTCCCTGAGCACGACAGGCGAGGACCCTCAGGCCGACGATCTGCTCGGCCGCTCGGAAGGCTTCGAGATCATGATCCCCGAGTTCATCTCGAGCGACGAAGCCGCCGAGCCGGAGGATCCCACGGAGGAGCAGATCACCGACCGGGAGGACGACGAGACCTCCTAGGAGGCTTGTTCCCCCCGTACAAACGCGCCGCGGCGCTTGGGCGTTTTCGCATCGCCACGCCCTCGCCGAAGGGATAGCCTTGAGAACTCGAGGTCCAGACGGGACTGGAGGGCGTCATGGCGACTTCGGTGAAGCGGCACGAGATGTTCATCGGTGGCGAATGGGTCGATTCCGCGGGAGATGAATCGCTCCCGGTCGTCAATCCGGCCACCGGCGAGGTCATTGCGGAGATTCCCCGTGGAACCGAGGAGGACGTGAATCGAGCCGTCGCCGCCGCGGGCAGGGCGTTCGACGAGGTGTGGTTCGACACCACGCCGGGTGAACGGCAGGCGATGATGCTGAAGCTCGCCGACGCCATCGACGCGAACGCCGAGGAGATCGGGCGGATCGAGTCCGAGAACGTCGGCAAGCCGTTCGGTTCGGTCATGCAGGACGAGATGCCGGTCATGACCGACCACGTGCGATTCTTCGCCGGCGCGGCCCGCGTCATGGAGGGCCGAGCGGCCGGCGAGTATTTCAAGGCCGACTCCACTATGTACACCAGCATGCTGCGGCGTGAGCCGATCGGGGTCGTGGGGCTGATCGCGCCCTGGAACTATCCACTGTGGATGGCCATCTGGAAGTTCGGCCCGGCGCTGGCGGCGGGCAACACCGTCGTGATCAAGCCCTCCGAATGGACTCCGCTCTCCCTGCTTCGCGTGGCCGAGCTGGCCGCGGACATTTTCCCGCCGGGCGTCTTCAACGTGATCACGGGTGACGGCGTGCCGGCCGGCGCCGCCATCGTCAAGCATCCGAACGTGGGCATGGTGTCGCTCACCGGCGAGGTCACGACGGGAAAGGAGGTTGCCCGCGCCGCCGCCGACAGCCTGAAGCGAGTGCACCTGGAACTGGGCGGCAAGGCTCCCGTCATCGTCTTCGACGACGCGAGCCTGGAGTCCTCGGTGGAGTGGATCAAGATCGCCGGGTACTTCAACTCCGGACAGGACTGCACGGCCGCCACGCGGGTCCTGGCGGGGCCCGGCATCTACGACGCCCTCCTCGAGAACCTCGTACCGGCGGTCGAGGCGCTGGTCGTGGGGGACCCGCAGAAGGACGACACGGAGATGGGCCCGGTGGTGTCGAAGGAGCAGTTCGAACGGGTGAGCGGCTTCGTGGACCGGGCCAGGGCGGGCGGGGCCAGGATCCTCACGGGCGGGGAGCCGATCCAGGGGCCGGGCTTCTTCTTCAAGCCCACCGTGATCACCGGTGTGGGACAGGACGCCGAGATCGTCAAGCGCGAGGTGTTCGGTCCGGTCGTGACCGTCCAGCGGTTCGACGACGACGGACAGGCGCTCTCGTGGGCAAACGACGTCGAGTACGGACTAGCTGCATCGGTCTGGACCCGAGACGTGGGCCGGGCCCTGAACGCCGCCCGGAGGCTCCGGTTCGGAACCGTGTGGATCAATACCCACATCCCTCTCACTCCGGAGATGCCGCACGGGGGCTACAAACAGAGTGGATACGGGAAAGACATGTCGATCTACTCGATCGAGGAGTACACGAACATGAAGCACGTGATGGCGGCGATCGACTGAACGAGGGCCTCTATCGATGACGGCGAAGCCCTACTACATCGCAGGGGATTGGCGGACCGGCCAGGGGACGTTGGAGGTCAAGAGCCCCTGGGACGGAAGTGTGGTGGCCGAACTGGGCGTTCCCACGGACGCCGACGTGGAGGAAGCCGTCTCCAGCGCCGCCCGGACCTTCAAAGAGTCGAGGCATCTGCCGACCCACGCCCGGTCGGAGGGCCTGATGCACATCTCGCGCCGGATCGGCGAGCGGGTGGACGAGATCGCCGAGATCGTCGCGCGGGAGGGCGGCAAGCCCATCAAGTGGTCCAAGGTCGAGGTGAGCAGGTCGGTCTCAACGTTTCGGTGGGCCGCCGAGGAGGCGCGCCGCTTCGGAGGGGAGTTCCTGCCGCTGGACACCGAGCCGAGCCTGGGCAGCCGCGCCGGCATCGTCCGGAGGTTTCCGTTCGGTCCGGTGATCGGGATCTCCCCGTTCAACTTCCCGGTGAACCTCGTGGCGCACAAGATCGCTCCGGCCTTGGCGGTCGGAGCCCCCATCGTGGTGAAGCCCGCCGGGGTGACCCCTCTGGGAGCGCTGGCCCTGGCCGAGCTCTTCGACGAGACGGACCTGCCGAAAGGGATGCTCTCGGTCCTGCCCATCTCGAGCGAACGGGCCCAGAAGCTGGTCGAGGATCGCCGGTTCAAGAAGTTCACGTTCACCGGCTCCGGAATCGGGTGGAGATTGAAGGGCCTGGATCCGCGAAAGCACGTCACGCTCGAGCTCGGCGGCAACGCTGGCGTCATCGTGCACTACGACGCCGACCTCGATCACGCCGCCCAGCGGATCGCCATCGGCGGCTTCTATCAGGCCGGGCAGTCCTGCATCTCGGTGCAGCGGGTCTTGATCCAGTCCGAGGTCTACGACGACTTCGTCGCCAGGCTGGTCAAGCAGGTGGAAAGCTTGAAGGTGGGGGACCCCATGGATCCGACGGTGGACGTGGGGCCGCTGATCGATGCGGGCGCCGTGGAACGGGTGGAGGTATGGGTCGACGAGGCGGTGGCCCAGGGCGCCGAGCTCCTGACGGGAGGCCGCCGGGAAGGACCGGTGTACGTCCCCACGATCCTGGCGAACACCACGCCGGAGATGAAGGTGCGGTGCGAGGAGGTCTTCGGGCCAGTCATCACCGTTCAGCCATACCAGACGTTCGAGGAAGCACTGTCCGAGGTGAACAGCACGCCCTACGGGCTTCAGGCCGGGGTGTTCACGTCATCCATCGAGCGAGCCATGCTGGCCCACCGCGAGCTCGAGGTGGGCGGGGTGATCGTGAACGACATGTCCGCGTTCCGAGCGGACCAGATGCCGTATGGAGGCTCCAAGGAATCTGGGTACGGGCGAGAGGGGCTACGGTACGCGATGGAGGAGATGACCGAGCCGAGGATCATGGTCCTTTCGAACGTCCCCTTGTAGACGGTGAGGATTTGACCGCCGTCTGACCCTGTGCTACCAGAGTAGTCGGCCGCCTCCCATCCCGGAAAGGAGGTGCCTCTGATGCTCAGAGTTGCTCGCGAGTACGTGAAGTTCGCGTTGAGCGCTTTGACATCGGTCATGTACCACCAGGTCTGACGGCCTCCGTCTGACCCTCCCCCCCAGGGGGGAGAGCGCTCTTGGCCCGGTGCCTCGGCGGAGTTCGGACCCTCACGCTCCACCGGGGCATCGGTCCCTTCACGGTGGAGCATCGCCTGCCATGCTCGAGACGGCGCTAACCCAGCTTCGATACGGTCTCTCGCTGGCTTTCGGTAAGCGGATCCGCGTCGCGGACCTTCACCGACTGATCCAGGACATCCTGGCCACGCAGGCGGAATTCGGCCCGCTCGACCGGGAGCAGGTCGACCTCCTTCGGGGCGGCGGGCTCTCACCCGAGTCTCGCCGGCTGGTGAACGAGCGAAGACTCCGCGGGATGGCCCGGATGGCATACGAGTCGACGCCCTATTACCGGGAGCTGTTCGATCGGATCGGACTCTCTCCGGATGATGTGAACCTGGATGGCCTGGCCGAGCTGCCGGTGACCCCGAAGGAAGACCTCCGGGCCATGCCCGAGTCCTTCGTGAGCCGAAACGCCAGGCCCACGTTCCTCGCTCTCACAACGGGGACAACAGGTCACCCAACCGCAGTGTGGTTCTCGAAGTACGAGATCGACATCGGGATCGCTTTGGGAGCCATTGCCTCGCTGGTCACGATGGCCTACGGGCCCGAGGACGTGCTCCAGGTAAGCATCAGCTCGCGGGCTTCCATCGCAGTGCTTATCACCATCGAGGGATGCCAGTTGATCGGCACCGCGTGCTGCCCGGTCGGTCAGATCGAGCCAGAAGTGTCCCTGTCGAGGCTGGCTGCTCCTGTGCACCTGCCGGGGAAGAAACCGCAGGTCAGCGTGCTGACCGTGTATCCGAGCTACCTGGGCGCCCTGGTTGATGCGGGCGAACGCCTGGGGTACGGGCCGGGCGACTTCGGCTTGGAGCGCATCGTGTGCGGAGGAGAGGTCCTGTCCCGGGGACTTGCGATGCGAGCGGAGGAGCTGTTCGGAGCGCCCGTGGTCGAGGGGTACCTGATGACCGAGATCTTTCCGATGGGCGGATTGACGTGCAGCCAGGGACACATCCATCTCACCCCGGAGCAGGGTCTGGCGGAAGTCCTGGACCTCGATTCTTATCGTGCCGTCGCTCCGGGGCAGGCGGGCACATTGGTAGGAACGCCGTTCTTCCCGTATCGGGAGACGACCCTGCTGTTCCGCTATGTCACCGGAGACGTCGTCCGTGCCCTCGACCAGGACGCGTTGACGTGCGAGCTTCGGGCCATGCCCGCAGCCTCTTCGGTGCTGGGCAAGGCGGGGATGAGCGTGGAGGCCGACGGCAGGCGCCTGTTCACCCGGGATTTCCTGGATCTCCTGGAGTCCGAGCGGGAGCTCCCCTTGCCGTTACGCTATGCGGCGAATCCGGCTGGCGACGGCGTCGACCTCCACGTCCTGGTCCGCCGACAAAGCGCGGGCCTCGCCCGGCGGCTCGAGGCGCGGGCGGCGGAGCAGGGGCTGCCGCTCCGCGCGCTTCATCTTCACGAGGAGCTTGTCACCATGCCGCCGATGGTGCCCGTGCGGGCGGACCTTCGTGAGGTGACGTTCGCTCGGTACAACGGCCATCGTCCGTTGAGGAGTGCCGAATGAGGCCGAGCCCGAGCGCCGTGAACATTCTGGTCGTCGGAGCGCTGATCGTGGCGACGATCGCCGTCGCCCATCTCTACTTTCGGACCGTGCGGATCGCCAGGCCACCGGTGGGTCGCTACAACCTGAGAGATGTCGTGTTCATGATGCTTGCGGTGGTGGTTCTGCCCCCTCTGTACCTGAAGGTGCCCACCTGGCTGGTAACGGTCGTTCTGGGGATGGTCTTCGTGGCGGTCCTCCAGTTCACTCTCGCCCCTGTTCTTCCCCGCCCAATTCCGCTCCTCGCCGCGGCGTCGATCGTCGTCGCGGACGTGATCGTGGCCCACGCCGTCGGGCAGTCCGGGTCCGGGTTCCATGTCTTCGTCGCCCTGAATGACCTGGTTATCGCCGCCGGCGTGGTGGGTGTTTGCAACCTGTACGTGCAGAACGGGATGAGAGCCAGAGACGTCGCGGTGTTCGGTGTCGCGCTGGCCGTGTACGACTTCGTGGCCACCATCACGCTGCCGATCATGGTCGAGTTCTTCGCCCGGGTGCGTACTCTCCCCTTGGCCCCGATCCTCTCCTGGGGACACGGCTCCAGCAGTGCGCCGATCGGCCTGGGGGACGTGTTGATGCTCACCCTGTGGACCCTCGTCTCGTACAAGGCGTTCGGCAAGGTCTCCGCGTGGATCGCCGGTTGCCTCGGTCTCACCACGGTCACCGTGTTCTTCGTCCTCGTCTCTGCCGGCGTTATCACCACTGGGGTGCCCTCGATGGCGGCGCTCGGTCCACTGATGGCCCTGCATTACCTGGCTTCGCGACGACGCTTAGGGGGTGAGCGGTCGGTCCTGGAGTATCGGAGAGGCCTGGCCGGCGAGGCGGCAGGGCCCCCGTCGCAAGAAGAGGCGGCGCAGCTCCGACATTCGCTGCGGTGGATCCGCGAACAGGGTGCGTCTCTCTCGGGTGATTCGTTCGTGGCACTTTGGGATGGGGAGCTGCTGGGCACTGGGGTCAGCCCCGGAGAGGCTCGTCGGGCGGCAAGGAAGCGTTGCCCCGAGGTCCTGCCGGTAGTGGCATGGGTCCCGAACGGTATTCGGCTGCCCCACTTGGCCGAACGCCTCGAGCGAGTGTCGGCCGAGACACCTGTTCCCCCACCCGATTCCAGTACGTCCTGAGGTCAACCGGCCGTCGCGCCGTTGGTGGTTCCTCGTGCTCCTCTTTGGCGATCGCCTGCTGGCCGCCGGTTAGCTCAGGTGCGGTGGTTCTCGATCAGGGGATACGTGTCGCCGAAGATCAGCCCCCGCACGTGGTCTGAAGCGAGGAACGAATGGGGGAACCCGAGGTCGATCGGGGCCACGTCGTCCAGCCGACGGACCTGATCTTCGGTCAGTTCGACCTCCAGGACGCCCAGCGCATCGTCGAGCTGGTCGACGGTTCGAGCACCCAGGATGGGGATGATCTGGGCCAGATCTCGGCGGGCTCGGATCCACCCGATGGCAACTTGCGCCGGCGACCGGCCGACCTCCTCGGCCAGCTCGGCGACGGCGTCTCCCGCCGCAAGCTCCTTCTCCGAAGCTCCTTCGTAGCGGGCGGGGCCGCGGTCAGCAGCTCGGTATTTGCCCGTGAGCGTGCCGCCTTCAAGCATCCCCCACACGGTCACACCCAGCTCGTTCGCCCGGGCCATGGGCAGGAGGTCCCGCTCCACCCCCCGATCCAGCACGCTGTAGGGGGCCTGGATGCCGACCGGCCTGACCCAGCCACGCACCTCCGCCTCGGTCACTGCCTGAGCAACGACCCACGCGGGCGTGTCGGAGAACCCGACGTACAGCACCTTGCCCGCCCGCACCAGATCGTCCATCGTCCGGAGGACCTCGCTCACCGGCGTCATTCCGTCCCACATGTGCAGCCACAACAGGTCCACACGGTCGGTGGCCAGTCGCTGAAGGCTTCCCTCCAGCGACCGGATCAGGTTCTTGCGGTGGTTCCCACCGAAGTTGGGGTCCTCCCGCCGCTCGGTGAGCGAGTACTTCGTGGCCAGGACGAAGTGATCGCGGTCGGTGCTCAGGAGCTCCCCGAGGAAGCGCTCGCTCGTCCCGTCCGTGTAGTTGTTTGCCGTGTCGATGAAGTTGCCGCCGGCCTCTGCGTACCGATCGAGGATCTTGCGGCTCTCTTCCTTGGACGCGCCCCAGCCCCAGTCTTCGCCGAAGGTCATCGTGCCGAGCGCCAGCTCGGACACCCGCAGCCCACTCCGGCCGAGAAGTCGGTATCGCATTCCCTGGACGGTAACCGAGACCCGCTGGGCCCGCATCGTCCTGGAGGCGCATCCCGGCATCGGCAATGCGTCGGAGAACGGTGAGACTGTGGGAGGAGACCCCGAACGCGGGGGCTAGTCGACCAGCCGATTCCTCACGGCGTACAGCGCCGCCTGCGTCCGGTCGGCCAGGCGAAGCTTGGCCAGGATGTTGCTCACGTGGGTCTTCACGGTCTTCTCCGAGAGCACGAGCTCCCTCGCGATCTCCCGATTCGACATGCCCCGGGCGATGAGCCGGAGCACCTCCTTCTCCCGGTCGGTCAGGGCCTCGAACGTGTCCGCCCGCTCGTGCTCCCCGGCGAACTCGCTCATCAGCTTTGAGGCGACCCGGGGGTGAAGCAGACCCTCTCCCCGATGGACCGTGCGGATCGCATCGACCAGCTCCTTCGGCTCGACGTCCTTCAGCAGGTAGCCGGCGGCCCCTGCCCTCACCGCGGGGAAGACCTTCTCGTCGTCGGCGAATGTGGTGAGGACGATTACTTTCGTGTCGGGGCTGGCCTGGCGGATCTGCCTGATCGCGTCGATGCCGTCAAGGTTCGGCATCACAAGGTCGAGGAGGACCACGTCCGGTCGCAGCTTCTGGACTTCGGCCACCGCTTCGTGGCCGTCCCCGGCCTCGCCGACGATGTCGAAGTCCTCCTGCAACTGGAGGAACGCCCGGAGCCCATGACGGACGACCGGATGGTCGTCGGCGATCAGGACCTCGATCCTGTCCGCCCGCACTTGAGGACCCCGGCCAGCCCGGCCCCGTCGATCAGCCACCGACCGGAGCCTCCAGCCAGACCTTCGACCCCGACCCCGGAGCCGACTCGATGTGCAGCTCGCCACCGAGCAGGCCCGCCCGCTCCATCATGGAGGTGAGGCCGAGGTGTCGTCCTCGGACCTGTGGGGCTTCGGGATCGAATCCGACGCCGTCGTCGCTCACGCAGAGACTGACCACGGAATCCCGAATCGTCATCTCGACCGAGATCCTGCTTCCTCCCGAGTGCTGCAGGGCGTTCCGGATCGCTTCCTGGGCGATCCGGTAGAGCTCTCGCTCGGCCCCAAGCGGCAATCGTCGTGCCCCTTCGACGTTGAGAACGACGTCCACCCCGTGGACGCGGCGAAGCACGCCGATGTGCTTGCGCAGGGTCGGAACGAGCCCTTCGACCTCGATCTCGGCCGGCCGCAGCTCGAACACCAGCGCGCGCATCTCCCGCACGGCCGCCTTGGCCAGCTCCTGAAGCTTTCGCACCTCGGCTTTCGCCCTGGGAGGATCCCGCTCGAGGAGCTCGGCTGCCGCCTCGGCCGTGAACACCGCGCTGAACAGCGTCTGTGTGACGGAGTCGTGCAGGTCCCGGGCCAGCCGGTTGCGCTCCGCCATCACCGTAAGCTCCCGGCTGCGCTCGAGAAGCTGGGCATTCTCGATGGCGATCGCCGCGTGGGCGGCGAGGACCTCCACCAGCTCCTGGTCGTCGCGGCTGAATTCCCGGGCCCCGATCTTGCTGGCCAGGTAGAACGCGCCGATGATCGCTCCCCTGGAGACGAGAGGAACCCCCAGGAACGACCGCATCTTCGGATGGTGGTCAGGCCACCAGCCTCGGAAGTCCGGATGGCTCTTGATGTCCCGAAGGCGGATCGGGCCGGGGTCCTCCAGCATGGCGCCCAGCAGCCCGTGCGTGCGGGGGAGCTCGCCGATCGCCTCCCGAGTCGTGTCGCTGATGCCGGACACGATGAACTGCGAGAAGCCTCCCTCGCCATCGGGGACTCCGAGCGCGGCATATCGGGCACGCACCAGGCCCCTCGCCGAGTCCACGATCTTCTGTAGGACGTGCTCGACCGAACGTTCGGCCGCGATGGCCAAAACCGCGTCGCTGACGGCCCGAAGAGCGCTCCCGCCCATGCCGTTCTCGGGATAGGCGGATCTCTCGACCATGGCGACCCCACTGTAGGACGTGGTTCGGACCGGTGGCACCGCCGGCCGGGGGCGTCCTGGTCTCCCTACTCGCCCACCTGTACAAAGCGTACAAACGGCTTTTGGCCGAGAGGACGTGCCGTCGGCGTCTCCCGACAGGCTAGCGTGCAGCACATGGCGGCCCTACCGGCTGCTCCGTGATTCAATGCGTCTCGATCAAGAGGGTGGGGCGCGGGGGCTCATGCAGCGAAGCGGTAGCCCCCGCAGAGGAGAGCAGTACGTGGCCGAAGCGGACGTCCGGCTCGACCGGGTGACCAAACGGTTCGGAGACGTCACCGCGGTCGATGACCTGACGCTGGACATCGAACGCGGAGAGTTCTTCAGCCTGCTCGGGCCATCCGGCTGCGGAAAGACCACGACCCTGCGGATGATCGGTGGGTTCGAGGAGCCCTCCCAAGGCACTATCTTCCTGGGGGGGAGAGACGTCACCGACCTCCCCGCCTACCGCCGCGACGTCAACACCGTCTTCCAGTCCTACGCCCTCTTCCCGCATCTCACCGTGTTCGAAAACGTGGCGTTCGGGCTTCGGCGGAAGAAGGTCCCGAAAACCCAGATCCAGGAGCGAGTTGGGGATTCCCTTCGCCTGGTGGACCTCCCGGGATTCGAGCGGCGCAGACCGTCCCAGCTTTCGGGAGGGCAACAGCAGCGGGTGGCCCTGGCCCGCGCGCTGATCAACCGGCCGAAGGTCCTGTTGCTGGACGAGCCCCTGGGCGCCCTGGATCTGAAGCTCCGCAAGCAGATGCAGCTTGAGCTGAAGAGGATCCAGCTGGAGGTCGGCATCACGTTCCTGTATGTGACCCACGACCAGGAAGAGGCCATGACGATGTCCGACCGGATCGCGGTGATGCGAACCGGGGAGATCGAGCAGATCGGGGCCCCTGAAGAGATGTACGAGAACCCCGCCACCGAGTTCGTCGCGGGTTTCCTGGGGGCGTCGAACCTCCTCGACGGAGAGGTCACGCGACGAGACGGGGCCATGGCCACCATCCAACTGCAGACCGGCTCGATGCTGACGGTGCCGTCGGAGCGGTTGAACGGTCAGATGACCGGGGTGAAGGTCGGAGTTCGGCCGGAGAAGATCCGGTTGGAACGCGACACGGGGGAGTCCCCGACGGGGTGGAACTCGGTGACCGGCACGCTTCGCATGGCCACCTTCGTCGGCGTGAGCCATCAGTTCACCATCGACGGTCCAGGCGATCACACGCTGACCGTGTACGCGCAGAACCTCGGGGCGGAATCGATCCCCGCCCCGGGCCAGCAGGTGCGCCTCCTGTGGCGCCCCGAGCACACCTTCGTCGTACGACCATCCGCGCCGTTGAGCGAGGGGGAGGAGGAGCTATGACCAGCACCACCCACAACAAGCCGACTGAGGATTCGGCCGTTCTCCGAGCGATGCTGGAGCGGCGGTTCTCCCGCCGGGACGTGCTCAGGTATGCGGGGACCGGGGCCGGCGCCGTGGGGCTTTCGGCCTTCCTCGCGGCCTGCGGAGTGAGTGGCACCGGGAACACCACGCAATCGCCGACCGCGACCCCCACACCCTCGCCGCTGCCGCCGAAGGCCGGGGTGGTCCAGGTGGCGAACTGGCCGCTGTACCTGGATCTGGAAGACGGGAAGAGCGCGACCCTGGACGCCTTCAAGTCCGAGAACGGGATCACTCCCACCTACAAGGAGGACATCAACGACAACGATGAGTTCTTCGGGACGGACCTGCGCCAGCAGCTCTCTGCACAACAGCCCACCGGCTGGGACATCATCGTTATGACCGACTGGATGATCGCCAAGCTCATCCGTCTGGGGTGGATCCAGGAGCTGCACCAGGAGAACCTCCCCAACGCGACCGCCAACCTGGACGACAAGTTCCGCAACCCTTGGTTCGATCCCGACAACAAGCACAGCTACCCGTGGGCCGCCGGGATCACCGGGATCGGGTACAACCCCAAACTGACCAAGAGGCCCATCACCAAGATCGCCGACCTCTGGGACCCCGCCTTCAAGGGGCACATCGGCATGTTCTCGGAGATGCGGGATTCGGTGCAGTTCGCGCTGCTGCTGAACGGGGTCCGCCCCCCCGACAAGGCCACCGATGAACAGGTCGACCAGGCCTTCGCGAAACTCCAGGAGCAGAAGGACGCGGGCATCGTCCGCGGCTACTACGGCAACGACTACACCGACCCGCTGGCTACGGGGGACCTATGGATCACCATGGCATGGTCCGGGGACGTGAACGCGCTCAAGGTGGACACGCCTGAGCTCGAGTTCGTCGTTCCGGAGGAGGGCGGGAACCGGTGGTCGGACAACATGGCCATCCCCATGCTGGCCGAGCACCCCACGGACGCGCACGCCTGGATCGACTTCGCCTACAGGCCGGAGATCGCCAAGGGAATCACCGAGTTCGTCTGGTACGAGTCGCCGGTCAAGGGAGTGAGGGAGCTGATCGCCGAAGACGCCAAGGAGGACGAGTCTCTCTTGGCCGTCAGCGAGAGCGACCTCGTGTGGCCGTCGAGCGAGATGCTCGCCAATACGTTCACTTACAAGGTCCTGGACGAGCAGGAAGAGCAGGACTGGCACGACTCCTTCGACCCGCTGATCCAGGGCTGACGGTTCCGCGTGGCTACCACGGTCGCTGCTTCTCGCGTTGGCCGGAGGCGGACCAGGCTCGTCCCATACGCCCTGCTGGCACCGGGCATCTTGTGGCTGGTCATCTTCTTCGCCGTGCCGACCATCCAGATGTTCTTCATCTCTCTGCAGACCGGCTCGCTCGAACGCGGATACAGCCTGACGTGGCACTGGGCGACGTACGCGGACGTCTTCTCCAAGTACTCCGTTCAGATGATCCGGTCCCTGCAGTACGGACTGATCGTCACCGGCGCTTGTCTGCTGATCAGCTACCCTCTGGCGTACTTCATCGCCGTCTACGGCGGCCGGTGGAAGAACGCGCTGCTGTTCATGGTGATCCTGCCGTTCTTCGTCTCGTTCCTTATCCGGACGCTCTCCTGGAGGTTCATCCTGGCCGACCAGGGATTCATCCTGGGGACCCTCAAGGAATTCCATCTGGTGCCCGGCGACTTCCGGCTGTTGGCGACCCCCGTCGCGGTGGTGTCGGGACTCGTCTACAACTTCCTGCCCTTCATGGCGCTTCCGCTCTACGCGTCGCTGGAGAAACTGGACCGGAGCCTGCTCGAGGCCGCAGGCGACCTCTACTCGAGCCGAGCGGTGGCCTTCTTCAAGATCACCCTCCCGCTCTCCCTGCCTGGGGTGTTCGCGGGATCCCTCCTCACGTTCATCCCGGCGGTCGGGGACTTCATCAACGCTACGCTGCTGGGAAGCACGAACACCACCATGATCGGCAACGTGATCCAGCGGCGCATGCTGATCAGCAACGACTATCCCGAGGGCGCCGCAGTCTCGTTCATCCTGATGGCGGCGATCCTGGTCGGGGTGTTTGTGTACGCACGGGTCCTCGGGACGGAGGAACTGACCGGATGAGCCGGGCCACGGATTCCGGGCAGGTCGCGGTCGCCGAGCCGAACCACCTCCGTCGGCCGGCCCCCACTCCACGGAAGCCCCGGCGGAGAGGATTGTTCCTGCCCATCTACACGGGCGTGGTGATCGCCTATCTGTTCCTGCCGATCGGCGTGATGATCCTGTTCGGATTCAACGACATCAAGGGCAGGTTCAACTTCACCTGGCAGGGATTCACGCTCCGTCATTACCGCAGGCTGCTCCAGATTCCCGCGCTGGCTGAGGCCCTGAAGAACTCATTGTTCGTGGCCGCGGTCGTCACCCTGGTGGCCACCGCGCTGGGCACGCTGATCGCCCTGTCTCTGACCCGCTATCGCTTCAAGGGCCGGGGCTCGACCAACCTGTTCATCTTCCTTCCCATGGCGACGCCGGAGGTGGTGATGGGGGCCTCGCTGCTCGCGCTGTTCATCACGCTGGGCATCCCGCGGGACATGAAGACCATCCTCATCGCGCACATCATGTTCACGATCTCATTCGTCGTGGTGACGGTGAAGGCCCGCACCCATGGGTTCAACAGGGAATGGGAGGAAGCGGCGAAGGACCTCGGGGCGACGCCGTGGGTCACATTCTGGAAGGTCACCTTCCCCCTCATCTTTCCGGGGATCCTGGCCGCGGCCGCGCTCGCGGCAGCCCTGTCAGTCGACGACTATGTGGTCACGGCCTTCAACGCAGGCCAGGTTTCGACGTTTCCGCTGTGGGTGTACGGGGCCTCCCGATTCGGGGTGCCGCCTCAGGTGAACGTGATGGGAACGCTTATCTTCGTGATGGGAGTGCTGCTGGCCCTGCTGACGGTAGTCGTTCAGCGCCGGCGTACCTGACCAGTCCGGTGGGCAGAGGAGGTTCTGTGAAAGCGCAGGTGGACACGGAGCGCATGACGGCTCGGGCCAGGGAGGTCTCCGCCCGGGAAGCAGATCGGCTCGTCGCCCGGACGCCCGGTTCGGCGGCCCTGTTCGAGCGCGCCTCCCGTGTCCTACCGATGGGTGTGTCGTCCAACTTCCAGGCCGGCGATCCGTATCCCGTGTACCTGGCACGCGGCCTGGGCTCGAGGGTCTGGGATGTGGACGGCACCGAGTACGTGGACTTTCACAGCGGCTTTGGAGTCAACCTCGTGGGCCACGCCCACCCCAAGATCGTCGAGGCCGTTTCCGAGACCGTCAGGAAGGGTGTGCACTTCGCCGTGACCACGGAGACCACCGTGGCCCTCGCGGAGGAGCTGTGCCGGCGTTTTCGCCTCGAACGGGTGCGCCTGGTGAACTCAGGGACCGAAGCGACCATGGACGCCCTCCGGGTGGCCCGGGCCGCGACGGGACGGGACATCGTTCTGAAGATCGAAGGCTCCTACCACGGTCACCACGACACCGTTTTGTTCTCGGTGGTGCCCGAGGCGGACGTCCTGGGAATCAAGGAGAGGATCACCGGGGAAGCGGCCGATTCGGCCGGTGACGTCTACCGGACGATCCCCACGTCCAAAGGCGTGCCTTCCGCGCTCACGGAGCTCACCTTGATCGTGCCATTCAACGACGCCGCGGCGCTGGACCACGTCCTCTCCGAGCGGGGCACTGACATCGCCGCGCTGATCATGGAGCCGGTGATGATGAACATCGGCCTGGTCCCTCCCCGGCCGGGGTATCTCGAGAAGGTTCGCGAGCTGTGCACGAAGCATGGGGTCGCGCTGGTCTTCGACGAGGTCAAGTCCGGGGCCACCATCGCCGCCGGGGGCGCGATCGAGAAGTTCGGGGTCGAGCCGGACCTCGCGTGCTTCGCCAAGGCCATGGGAGGCGGGACCACCATCGGGGCGTTCGGAGGGAAGGCGTCGATCATGGAGGTGGTGACCCGGGGCACCGCCCAGCAGGGGACCTTCAACGGGAACCCGCTGTCGAGCACGGCGGGGTTGGTGGCGCTGACCGAGATTCTCACCCCGTCCGCCTACGACCACCTCGGGAAGCTCGGCACGCTGCTCGCCGATGGTTGCCGGCGGGCCATCCAGGAGTTCGCGATCCCGGCCAACGCAGTCGATATGGGGGCCAAGGGCTGTGTGTCCTATCGACCCGAACCCCTCACCAACTACCGGGACTTCCTCGAGTGCAACCCGGATCTGTTCGCGGCGTCCTGGCCGTGGCTGGTGAACCGGGGGATCTTCATGACCCCCGGCGACGAGGAGCAGTGGACGATCAGCGTCCAGCACACGGAGGAAGACATCCGACGCTACGTCGACGCGTTCGGGGAGTTCTGCGCAGAGCTGGCCGGCTGACCTACGGGGGTCCAGGGGGGAAGCAGCCCCGCGGAGCGAAGCGGAGCGGATCAGGCTGCTTCGTTCCCCCTGGCGATGAAGGCGGTCCGAAGGAGCGGCTTCATCGGGGTGAGGACCGTTCGGGCCGAGGATCGCGTCCCAGCCTGCGCAGTGCCAGCCCCGAGAGCGCTTCCAGGACCAGCCGGTTCGCCAGATAGGCCGTGATCTCGCTCTGGTCGTAGGGAGGGGAGACCTCCACGACCTCCATCCCGGCGAACCCGACCTCGTGCGCCAGCCGGCGGACCGCGCGAAGGGCCTCCCGGGCGGTGATGCCGCCTGGCTCCGGGGTGCCGGTACCCGGGGCGAATGCGGGATCGCACACGTCGATGTCGAAGGACAGGAACATCGCGTCCCAGCCCCTCGCCACCGCCACCACGTCATCCACCACCGCGTCCATACCGCGCTCGGTGATCTCGTCCATCAGGTGCCACCGGAATCCTTGCCGTCGTGCCCACTCGAACTCTTCCGGGCCGGGCCAGTAACCACGGAGCCCGACCTGGACGATGTTCCGACCCTCCAGCGAACCTTCTTCGACCAGACGGCGCAGCGGCGTCCCGTGTGAACGAGTGACGCCCCAGACGTCATCAGCGTTGTCGGCGTGGGCGTCGAAGTGGACCAGGCCAAGGCTCCTCCCGGGCTCGAGGTGGTCGGCCACCGCTCCGACGTCGGGATGGGCGATGGAATGGTCGCCTCCCAGCACGATCGGGACGGCACCAGCCGCGCACACCTCGCCCACGATCCGCCGGATCGCTTCGTGGCTCCGGACCTGGTCGGCCGGGGTCACCTCCGCGTCGCCGTAGTCCACCACGGTCAGCACGTCGAACGGATCGACGCCCAGATCCATGTGAGGACGGGGCGGTGGGCCGTTGTAATCAGCCAGACGGATGGCTCGGGGGCCAAACCGGGCTCCCGGCCGGTTGCTCACCGCCTCGTCCATCGGAGCCCCCACGATCGCCGCGTCGACCCCGGAGAGATCCTGGGTGTTCAGGGCCAGGGGGAGCTTGGTGAACGTGGCCCCCGCTCCCGCGTAGGAAGGCTCCCACGCCCGGCTCACCGGGACGCCCGGCATCAGCCGATCCCGATCCTGACCGCCGCCATGCACCGATTCTCGTCGGAGCCGAGAGGACAACTCAACCCGCTGCGACGACGTCCAGACCCCTGCCGGTAAGGAGTCGAGCCAGCGTCTCGGCGTCGCGAGGAGCCGCGCCCGACTGATCGTTGTTGAAGAAGACGAACACGTCCTTCACGTCCAGGTCGGCGATCCTGCCAGCCCACGTCTGCAGCTTGCGCCGCGAGTACCCTGGATCGTCGGCGTGCCCCTGATGGAACCGGATGTAGGACCATCCTCCGGTCACCAGCAGTGGCACCCTCCAACCCGGCCTGTCCGCCAGGACCCACGCAGCCCCTGCGCGGTCGAGCAATCCCAGCACGTCGTCGTCGCGCCATGATTCGTGCCGGAACTCGAACGCCGCCCGCATCTCACGCGGCAGATGAGGCAGGAACTCGCGGAGCCTCTCCTTTTCCTTCCCGAGGTTGGGTGGGAACTGGAAGAGAACGGGTCCGAGCTTGCCCCCCAGATGTGTGGCGCGGGACCAGAACAGCTTCACCGGCTCCTCGCAGTCCCGGAGGCGGCGGATGTGTGTGATGTAGCGGCTGGCCTTGACCGCGAACAGGAAACCCGGAGGTGATTCCGCCTTCCACCGGCGGAAGGTTTCCTCCTTGGGAAGCTGATAGAAGGAGTTGTTGACCTCGACGATGGGGAATCGAGACGCGTACAGCTGAAGCCACAACCGCTTGGGCGCTCCAGCGTAGAAGGACTTCCTCCACCAGTCGTACTGCCAGCCGCTCGTCCCGATGTAGATCATCACCGTCTTCATACCCGCTCGGTAGGCGCACGCAAGTGCCACCGTTTCGGCGCGCCGACGTACACTGAAGGGGTGGCTCTGCTCATCCTGATGCTGTTGATCGTCCTGGCCGCGACCGGCGGTCTGTTTCTGGCGCTGAAGATCGCGGTCGGTGTGGCTCTCGGTCTGTTTCTCGGTGTCGCCCTGATCGCAGCCCTTGTGTATTGGCGGGTCAAGCGCGCGCTGTTCGGCCCGAACCCCAGGTGGCGCCGGGTCCCCGGGTCGAAGGTCGAGGTGCTTGACCGCGGTCCTCGCCGCTTCGACCGCTGACCAAACTCAAGAGCTCCGTTACCGGCCGGACCGGGGTGGTGCTCCGGGACGCACTTCCCTGGCACGACCTGCTCGAGGTGGTGGAGGCCGCCGAGGACACGGGATTCGACGCCGTGTTCGTCCCCGAGATCGCCGGCCGGGAAGCGTTCTCCACCCTGACCGGGTTCGCCATGGCCACCACGCGGATGGCGCTCGGGACCGGGGTAGTCACGGTCTCCTCGCGAGCTCCCACCACGTTGGCCATGGCCGCGGCGACCGTCCACGACCTCTCGGGGGGGCGCATGATCCTCGGGATCGGGACGGGGGATCCGAGGGCGGTCGAGCGGATGGGAACCGGCGGGGTCAGGGAAGTGGTTCGGCGGTACATCCGGGTGGTCAAACGGGCTTTGTCGGGTGAGCTCGTTGAGGGAGATGATCTCTTCGGTGCCCGCGGCTTCCGGCTCGGGCTTTCATCCCCCTATTCCCCTCCTCCAGTCTGGCTAGGCGCCCTCGGGGACAGCATGATCGGGTTGGCCGGGGAGGTGGCGGACGGGGTGCTCCTCAACTGGTGCACGCCCGAGCGGGTGGCTGCCGCCAAACGCATCCTGGTCGAGCGGGCGGAGCGGAGTGGCCGGGACCCGACCGAAGTGACCATCGCCGTCTACGTCCGAGCGTGCCTCGGCGTGGAAGAGCCCGTAGCGATGGAGGCACTTCGGAGGATGACGGGACTGTACGCCTCGTTCCCGAACTACCGTCGGCAGTTCGGGCTCATGGGGTTGGGGCGGGAAGCGTCGAAGGCTGCAGACGCATTCACCGGTGGGAATCCTGGCGAGATTCCGGAGGAGCTCGTCCGCGCGGTGACGGTGACCGGAGGCCGGAAGGAAGCCCTGGCCAGGTTCGCCGCGTTCCGGGAGGCCGGCGCCGATGTCGTCCTCTGCTATCCGGTGGCAGCTCTAGAGACGCTTTCCTCCGTTCTGGGGACCGTTCTCGCGGCTGCGCCATCTCCCGCCCTGGAGCGGTAGGACCCGTCTCGGTGTCGACTCCCGGGCGTGGGGTTGCGCCGGGGGCCTGTCCGGGTAAACTCCTATTTACACGGTCAACACGGTGAGAAAGGGGTTTATCGGATGACCTACACGATCTGCGAACCCTGCATCGACGTCAAGGACCGGGCGTGCGTCGACGAATGTCCGGTGGACTGTATCTACGAGGGCGGCCGGATGCTGTACATCCACCCGGACGAGTGCGTCGACTGCGGTGCGTGCGAGCCCGTGTGCCCCGTAACAGCGATCTTCTACGAGGACGACGTCCCGGCTGAGTGGAAGAACTACACGCCGATCAATGCCGAGTTCTTCAATGAAGACGTCAGTGGGATCGGCTCTCCCGGTGGCGCCGCCCAGGTCGGTCCTGTCGACAAGGACCACGCCTTCGTGTCGAACTTCACCGCTCCGGAGTAGCCGAAGACTTCAGGTCCCGATCGACGGTCGCCGGCGGGGGAGCATGACCGTCCCCGGACGCCCCATCCCCCTGACCGTTTGGCACGACTCCCGGCCCCGACCAGGCCGCCGGCAGTTCGTCCCGGGGCCAGCGCCGGCGGGAGTGGGCGGCCAGCTTGTCCATGAGGGCCAGGGCATCTGGGTCCTCCCTGCCGGGCCGATAGTCGATGACCCCGGCGGCGTACGCCCCTTTGAAGATCTTGTCGCCGAGATCCGTCCTGATCACCGTCAGCGTCCATCCGTCGCTCTGTCCGAGCCCCCCGAACGACAGGTCCGCATGCTCGGCCGCGAAGTCCGGGCACATCAGGCAGCCGGGTCGCGTGTAGGCGTGGGACTTCTTCAGTGAGTAGGTGAGCTCGCGCCCGTCCTTCGTGTAGAAGAGGAGCTTTCCCTTCACGTTGACCCTGATCAGCTCGTCCAGATCGATCCCGAGCTCGTTCTGCGCGATCTGCACCATGAGGCCGTCGTACGTGAAGGACTTCGAGCACAGCAGACCGAACGTCCAGGCGATCCGGCGCCGCCACTTGTTGACCCGGCGGGCCTCCAGGGCGCCCGTGACGCTGGCCTGGCAGGACATCCCCACCAGAGCCACCTTGGACAGACCCATCTCGGCCGCCTTGACCAGGGCCAGGGGGTTGGCCGAATAGGTGTACCGGGAGCCGGCCGTGGCCAGGACGCCCTCGGCGTCGGTGACCACCGCGGGCTCGGCGTCCCATGCTCGGTCCTCTGAGAGCTTCGACGTGAGGGCACCGTCGATCTGGCCCGTCTCCAACCCCCAGATGAGCAGGGCCGAAACGACCCCGCCGTCCTGTCCCTGCGCCAGAACACGGGGCTCGGTGGCACGGGCCAGGACGACGTCCTGGTGGACGCCGATGACTTCTTCCGGCAGGCGGGTGCGACCGAACAGCATCCGATCCAGTTCGGGCTCCCACTCCCGAAACCGCGGACAAGCCCGAGTGCAGATGTCGCAGCCCTTGTCCCCATGCGTGCAGTGATTGGGCTCCCCATCTTCGAGCTGGAACGGACGATCGTTCTCGTAGCCCAGGACGTGGAACGGGCACACCACGACACAGGCGGAACACCCGGTGCACAAGCCCGTCGTGACGACCTCGTCGTATAGATCCCGCCACTGGGTCTTGTCGGCGGAGGACGGCATCGGTGGAAAGTATAGGTGGCGAAATCCGAGAAGCGGATTTCCGCCGATCAGGGCGCCATTTCCGGACCCTCCGGGCCTGCTACGCTCCACACCCGTGCGCCACCGGGACGGATCACGTGCTCGAACCTGAGGCGATCCAAGCGGCCCTCCTGGCCGCCGCCGGCGAGGTGCAGGCCCTCATGAACCACCTGGGGCTCGCGGCGCGTTCGGCTCCGGCCACCAAGCTGGCCTTCGAGGCGGATCTCAGGTCGTCCCTTCGAAAGGCCCTCCAGTTCGGCCGGGCGGAGCTGGTCTCGACCGAGGCGAGCCTGGGCTCCGGTCCCCTCGGGTCGCCCACCGACGTCATCGTCGCCGCGAAGACGCGCGTGCCGCAGCTGGCCATCGAGATCCAGTGGCATCCTCGGAGCGAGGATCATGCCGGGTTCGCCAACGGCGCCATCGAGGACATGCTCAAGATGACCGTGGCCCGGCAGAAGGGCGCCGTCGAGCAGGGAGCCGTGTTGCTCGCGGCGCCCCCGCGGTTCTGGCGATGGCTGCCGGGCTACGCCGAAGACCGATCTGGGTACGAGTTGCTGACCACCAACGCCGAGGCACCGGCGAGCGTGAAGGCAGACTTCCTCGGGGGCTCCACCTGGGACTTCGTGTTCGATGCCGGAATGGACCGAGAGCTCCCGGACCGGTTGTGGTCGTCGGTCATGGCCTCCGCGGAGGTCCGGTCGCCCTGGGCCGAGATGGAGATGCACCTGCTGGACGTCAAGGGCCTCGGCGGCCTCAGGAACGTGCGGGCCTGATCGGAACCCGGGTCGGGCCGGGAGCAGGGGCGGTCAGATCGCGAAGGACTCCCCGCACGCGCATTCGTGAACCGCCTGCGGGTTGTTCACCTTGAACCCGCCTCCAAGCATTGCGTCGCTGAACTCCAACGTGGATCCCGCCACGATGGGGAGGCTCTTGCCGTCGATGATCACCCTCAGTCCATGTGCCTCGACGACGGCATCGCCTTCAGAAGGATCGCGTTCGAACGACAGCCGATACGAGAACCCTGAGCACCCGCCGGCGGTGACCCGCAGCCGTAGGAGGGGCTCGGCGTAGCCTTCTCGTCGGGCCAGCTCGATGGCCTTCTCCGCTGCGCGTTCGGTCACCGCGATGGTCTGGGCCGAAGCCGTCGTTTCCACGTCCCCCATGATACGGCCGAAGTCGGGGCCCGCCCTCAGAGCCCCGCGTCTACTATGGATCCGCCGATGTACTCCTCGAAGGAACTGAGCGAGGCTCTACCTTCGTTGCTCGTGTCGTCCCCGAGGACCACCGTGCCGCCCGACACGGCGCTCGCGTCCGTCCTGGTCCCGGTCCTGGTCTCCACGCCGACCCCGAGGTTGGTCTTCACCAAGCGAACGGACACGCTCTCCAGGCATGCCGGAGAGATCTCCTTTCCCGGAGGCCTGGCCGACGAAGGCGAGGCTGCCTCGGCGACCGCTCTGCGCGAGGCGGAGGAGGAGCTCGGCCTGGCACCCGCCGACGTCGAGCTGGTGGGGGCTCTCCCGCCGGTTCACACGCGGGTCACGGGCATCCTGATCGTCCCCTTCGTCGGATTCCTGAAGGAGGACCCGCGGTTCACCCCGAGTCCGGAGGAGATCGCGGACGTGCTCGAGTTTCCCCTGGCCGAACTCATGGCCAATGGCGCTGAGTCCGAGTTCGAGCACGAGGGGATCAGGTTCCAGACCTACGCGTACCAGGTGGATGGCCATGTGATCTGGGGGGCCACGGCGCGCATCCTGTGGTCCCTGTTCGAGCTGCTCGGCCAGAGCGGGGCCGTATCAGCCTGATCCGCGTCTTGTCCATGGGAGAAAGGGAGGGGATCGATGCAGCAGTGGGAGTATTTCGTAGCGCCGCTTCTTCCCCACAATCCGGGAGAGATCCTCAACAACTTCGGGGATGACGGTTGGGAGCTGGTGAGCGTCGTGGACCAGCAGACGCCCGCCGGAGGCACCTCGCTGGTCGCCTACCTCAAGCGTTCCAAGAGCTGAAGGAGAGCCTCGGGCTGGCGAGTCAGCTGGGCGATGGTCTGGGGTTGGTCTCGAGCTTGGGGGAAACTGCGGCCAGGCCGATCGCAGCCACCACGGCGAGCACGAACGTTGCCGTGAGCCCGACGGAGAGCCCGGCCCCGGCGGCTTCGGCGAGGGCCACCGCGCTCCCTGCCAGGCCGGTTCCCACTGCGACGCCCAGCGAGTCGATCAGGAGCATCAGGGCCACAGCTCGGCCCTCGGCTCCTTGCCCGGCTCGTTCCATCGTGACCAGGTAGACGGTGGGATACGCGACCCCCATCCCAACACCCGCGATCGTCCACGAGACGAAAGGGATCACCAGGGGGACATCGAGCAGCCCCACGGCCACACCAGCCGCGCCCGCGGCCATTGCCAGCGCCCCCGCCCGGACCAGGAATCCCTTGGAGAGCCTTCCCGCCACGCGGGCCTGCCACAGCGTTCCGAGGGACCAGCTCACCGTGGCGAAGGTGACCACGAGGCTCGCCAGCGCGATGGAGAGGCCACGGACCCGCGTGAGCATGAGGGGAACGAACCCATCTACGGCGAAGAAGCTCACCGACATCAGGAAGCCGGCGGCCAGGGGAGACGAGAGGCCGGGCTTGGCCAGCTCCGTTCCTCTCGCCACGAGGCCGCGGAGGGCCGGAGCTGCGACGGCCACCCCGAGGATCACCAGGGGTGCCGACCACACCGAGAAGTGCGTCAGGCCGACGAACACCGCCGCCGCGCCGAGCGACAGCAGGATCGGCCGGACGATGTCCAGGCGTTCCTCCGACGCCGTCCGGGGCAGCTCGGCCAGGCCGGGAAACACCAGCCACGAGGCCACGGCGAGAAGAGGGAGCAGGGACAGAAAGGCCCACCGCCATCCGACCGTGGTCGCCAGCAGGGCGCCGTAGGAGGGCCCGAGCAGCCCGGGAACGATCCAAGCGGCGGCGAGCAGAGCCAGGACCCGAGGCCGATGATCCGGCGGGTACGTCTTCGCCACGGTGCTGAGGCCGACGGCATATTGGGCCCCCGCGCCGGCCCCCTGAAGGAAGCGCCCGAGGACGAACGCGGGCATCGTGGGGGCGAGGCCGGCCAGAAGGGTGCCCGCCGCGAACACGCCGAGCATCAGCGCAAGGGGCCGCGCCGGCCCCAGTCGGTCGACG
Organism: Actinomycetota bacterium; assembly: GCA_046726275.1. Classification (GTDB taxonomy): domain Bacteria; phylum Actinomycetota; class UBA4738; order UBA4738; family UBA4738; genus DASXTW01. The sequence continues at coordinate 40,981 of JBKPAF010000040.1, read as the reverse complement.
GCCTGCCCGGTCAGGGGGATGGCCACTACGGTGGCAAGGCCCGATGCGCTGAAAGCCCAACCGTAGAGATGGAGGCCCCCGAGCTCTCGGGTGATGGCCGGCATGACGGCCGTCACCACCAGGATCTGCACGGCGGCCAGCACCTCCAGCAGGAACAGGCCGAACGTCAGGCGCCCGAGGCGGCCGGAGAACACCTCCCGCCAGCTTGGGGGCGGCACCGCGGCCGGCTCGATCTCAGAGGGGTCAGGCAAGCGCCTGGGCCAGGTCCTCCAGGAGGTCGTCGGGATGCTCGATCCCCACCGACAGCCGCACGAGGTTCGGCGGAACCTCCAGCGGCGACCCGGCAACGCTGGCGTGCGTCATCCGCCCGGGATGTTCGATCAGCGACTCGACCCCACCCAGGGATTCGGCCAGGAAGAAGAGCTGCGTTTTCCGGCATACGTCCAGGGCCGATTCCTCGTCGTGCGTCTCGAACGAGACCATCCCGCCGAACTCCCGCATCTGCCGGGCGGCGATGTCTCGGCCTGGATGGGAAAGAAGGCCCGGATAGTAGACCCGCTTCACTCGCTCGTGGCCGTCCAGGAACTCGGCGACCCTGGCCGCGTTGCGAGAATGCGCCTCCATGCGCAGGGCGAGGGTCTTCAGTCCTCGAAGGACCAGGAAGCAGTCCTGGGGTCCCGGGACCGCGCCGAGGGAGTTCTGCAGGAACGCGAGCCGCTCGTGCATCTCCGCCGCCGTGGTCACGATCACCCCGCCGACCACATCGGAGTGGCCGCCCAGATATTTGGTCGCGGAGTGGATCACCGCGTCGGCACCCAGACTGATCGGCTGCTGCAGGTAGGGGGAGGCGAACGTGTTGTCGACCACGCACCAGGCGCCCGCGTCGTGGGCGACCTCGGCCACCGCCGCGATGTCGATGATCTTGAGGAGGGGATTGGTGGGGGTCTCGACCCACACCACCCGGGTCTCGTCGCGCATCGCCTTCTTCAGGGCTTCCAGGTCGGTCAGGTCGATCGTGTCGAACTCGATCCCCATGGCCGGGGCGAGCACTCTTGCCACCAGCCTGTAGGTGCCGCCGTACACGTCGTCGGCGATGACGACGTGGTCGCCCGTCCTCAGTAGGCAGAAGAACGTGGACTCGGCGGCCATCCCGGAGGCGAAGCACAACCCCCCGTAGCCTTCCTCCAGCGCGGCCATGGCCGTCTCGAGCACGGTCCGGGTCGGGTTGCCGGTGCGGGCGTAGTCATACCCCTTGTGCTTGCCCACCGCCTCCTGGGCGTACGTCGAGGTCTGGTAGATCGGGACGTTCACTGACCCGTACGCGGGCTCGGGTTCCTGGCCGGCGTGGATGGCCCGGGTCTCGAATCGCATCGGTCGTCAGTCCTCCTCGGCGTCGAGCGCGTCGAGCGCTCGGGTCCAGCCTAGCCGAGCGAGCTCGCGCCGAGCGGCCACGCCCGCTCTCGCGTCCTTCACCAGCCGGGCCCGCAGCCTGGCGTCATGCCCCGGCAGGAACCGCCGGCGCACCGGCCGCCCGCAGCCGCACTCGCACAGCCTTGGCGCCTCGACCCGGCTGGCGGGGTGGATGGGCAGGTCGGGAGGGGCACATCGGCGGTAGTGGTCCTGCAGGCGCGATACCGGAAGGACGATGACCCCTTCACGCGGGTCGCCCACGAACGACCCATCCCCTTCGAGGAAACGGGCTGCGGTGAAGGCCGCACAAGCAGCGTCCAGGACGTCGATCACCGCGAGCTCGGGGAGGCCGCCCAGTCCCGCCTCGGCCAGAACGGCGCGCCGCCAAGGGACCCGCCACCGGCGGCCGGGGGACAGGCAACCGGAGAGTGCGACGTACGAGGCATAGGGAAACACCTCGAGCGCCGTTCGCCTCGCCCGGCCCCGGCCCAGATACGCGGCGTACCCGCCCTCTCTGGCCGCGGCGAAGGCCTCGAACCCAGCCGTCATCCAGGAGAACAGCCTGGTCTCCTCGTAATGGGTCTGGTGGGACCCGATCCCCCGCCGGGACAGCTCGTACTCGGCGACTCGGCGGGCGAGGTGCTTCCCGGGGGGAGGTGGCACCGGAAGCACCGATCGTTCGGCTTCGTCCCGCAGGAGGCCCTTTCCTGGAGCCGGCGGCGAGTCGATGGCGACGGCGTCGGGACGGTGCGCCCAGAGAAGCTCAGTCAGGGCGCGAGGCCCCAGTCGTGTCCACGTCTCCTTGACCACCGTGTCCTCGAGCAGCACCACGTCGAGGCCACGCCCCAGCGAGACATCGACTCCCAGAACTCTCATGGAGGAAGCCAGATCACGCCCTCGCGCGTTCGCGGTGAGCCAGGAACTCCAGCAGGTCGGCCCGGGTGAGGATGCCGAGCGCCTCCCCATTCTTGGCCACGATGACGGCGGGAGCGTGCTGAAGCTCGGCGAACGCCGTCTCGAGTGGGTCGTCGAACTCGACCATCGGGAACGGCGGGGCCATGACCTCGGCGACGTCCGCCTGGAGGGAGTCGGGGTCGCGGAAGATCCGGTCGAGCAGCGTCCTCTCGCGGATCGAACCGACGAAGGCGCTTACCTCCAGCGTGGGCTCGCGGACAACCGGGGCCTGCGAGATCCCGTACTCCTGGAGTCGGTCGACCGCCTGTCGAGCCTTCTCGTGGGCGCCGACGGAGACCAGAGGCGGGATCTCTCCATGCTTGGCCGAGAGGATCTCCTCCACGCGGATCGCTTCTTCCCGCTCGAGGAATCCGTATTGGAGCATCCACGACTCCGAGTAGACCTTGGAGAGGTAGTTGCGCCCGGTGTCCGGGAAGATCACGACGACGAGGGCGTCCTCCGGAAGCTCCCGAGCCACGGTGAGCGCGGCGAACATGGCCGTCCCGGACGACCCACCCACGAGGATGCCCTCCTGCCGGGTGATGGCCCGGGCGGTGAGCAGGGAGTCGCGGTCGGAAACCCGGACCCACCGGTCCACCAGCGTCGGGTCGAACGTCTCGGGCCAGAAGTCCTCGCCGATGCCCTCGGTCAGATACGGTCGCGCCTCTTCCCCCTCGACGGCGGAGAACAGGGACCCCTCCGGATCCGCACCGACCACCGTGACCGAAGGCTTGCGTTCCTTGAGGTACCGCGCGGCCCCGGTGATCGTCCCTCCCGTACCCACCCCGGCGACCAGGACGTCCAGCCGCCCCTCGGTCTGCTCCCAGATCTCCGGCCCGGTCGTCTCGTAGTGCGCTCGAGGGTTCTCCTGGTTGAAGTACTGGTTCGGCTGGAAGGCGCCAGGGATCTCCTCGGTCAGCCGGTCGGCGACGCGGTAGTAGGACTCCGGCGACTCAGGAGGAACAGCGGTGGGCGTGATGACGACCTCGGCCCCGTACGCCCTGAGCAGCGCCACCTTCTCCTGGCTCATCTTGTCGGGCATCACGAAGATGCACTTGTAGCCGCGGATCGCTGCGGCGATGGCAAGGCCATGACCCGTGTTGCCGGAGGTGGGTTCGATGATGGTGCCCCCCGGCCTGAGCACCCCCGCACGCTCGGCCGCCTCGATCATCCGCAGGCCGATCCGGTCCTTCACGCTCCCGCCGGGATTGAGCATCTCGAGCTTCGCCAAGACGGTGGCTCGAAGGCCTCGGGTGATGTTGTGCAGCCGGACCAGGGGCGTGTTGCCGACCGCATCGAGGAAGGTATCCATCACATCCATCGCTTGCGCTCCGGAAGAAGGGGTCCGGCAGGGAGGACTGCCCGGTGTCCTCCCATGCCGGACGACCGTCGGGCCACCGCCGAGCGGGCTCTCCCGGCCCGATGGCCGGGTGGTCGCCGGCTGGGACCGCACGTAGCGGAGCGATAGCGTACCTGATACGAGGTACGGGGGGAACCCCCAGAAATCCCCCGCCGGGGGAGCTCGGCTCAGGCAGAGACCCAGGGAGACTGGAGGAGGCGGGACGGCGCCGGGGTCCTGCCTGAGGCGCCCGGCGCGCGGCGGGCGTCCGCGGCGCAGCTCCGAATGGTCCGCAGGATCTCCTGGGCGGGCGTCCCCTTCAGGACGTAGCACGCCGCTCCGGCCGCCTGCATCTCGAGGACGCAGTCACGCTCGGGCCGAGCCGACAGCGCCAGCACGCGGGTCTCGGGGGAGTGCCAGAGGATCTCGCGGGTGGCCCGGGACCCCCCACCGCCGGGCATCCTCACGTCGACGATGGCGATGTCGGGCCGAGTGACCCTGGCCAGCTCGATCGCCTCGACGGCGTCCTCCGCCGTCCCGACGAGCTCCAGGCCGGGATCGGCCGAGATCAAAGCGGCCAGCGCCGTCCGGACGACCGGCGCGTCTTCGGCGACAAGGACTCGAATGGACACCGCGCGGCTTCCTCGCTTTCGGAGTGCGGCCCACCATGGCTCGACGTCCGTACGATTCGAGACCGCGTCTGGCGGGGGAATCCGGAGGACCATAAGTCAGACCTTGGACGGGAAGGAATACCCGAAAAGGGGGAGTTCGGCGGGTGGGGCGAGGTAGAAGCCCTGGCCGAACGGGACGCCCAGGGCTCGGAGGGTGTCGAACTCGCCCTTGGTCTGGATCCCTTCGGCGATGATCGAGGCTCCGATCTCTGACGCGAAGGAGATCAACGCCGTGGCGAGGGCGCGCCGGACGGGAGCGTCGTCGATGCCTCTGGTGAGCGCGATGTCTAGCTTGATGAAGTCCGGGTTCAACCGAATGATGTGCTGGAGGCTGGCGAAGCCCGCGCCGGCGTCATCGATCGCCAGGCGAACCTTGTGGTCCCTGAGCTTCGCCACGGCGTCGTTGAGCGCGGCATAGTCGTCCACCTGGGCGTGCTCGGTGATCTCCATGACGACCCGGTCGGAGGGCCCGGAGAGGGCCAGGCCCAGGAACAGCTCCGACATCGCAGTGGCCGGAGACAGGTTGAGGGACAGGAACGCGCCGTTCGGAAGCCGTTCGATCTGGCTGAGGGCGATGCGGATGGCGGCCAGCTCCAGGTCGACCAGGAGTCCCACCTGGCCGGCTTCCCGGAACGCGGCCTCGGGGGCCCGCCAGCGATCCAGGTCGAATCTGGCCAGCGCCTCGAATCCCACGATGGCACGGGTCCGCAGATCGGCCATGGGTTGGAAGACCATGGCGATGCCCTTCCCTCCAAGAACCCGTCTGATGGAGCTCATCTGCTCGCCGTGATGGCGGGCCTGTTCCTCCTCCCGCCTGAGCTGTCCTGCCAGCTCCTGGATCACGTCTGCCGCGACTTCCGCCGACAGCGCGCCCTGGCCTTGGGCGGTGGCTCGGATCGCCTCCAGGATCTGCCTGGGCGAGCTCCCCTTGACGAGATATCCCACCGCGCCCGCCCGGACCATCTCCAGGACGCTGCCACGATCGTCATACGCCGACAGGGCCAGGACTCTCGTCTGGGGGGAGTACGACTTGATGCCCATGGCCGCCCGCTGCCCCCCGCCTCCCGGCATCTTCACGTCGACGAGCGCGACGTCAGGGTGGTGTGCCTGCGCGAGTTCCACGGCCTGGACGGCGTGACCGGCCGCCCCGACGAGCTCGAACGACGACTCGCCGCTGATGAGCTCAGAGAGCGCGTGCCGTACACCCGGCTCGTCCTCGGCGATCAGGACTCGGATCGGGCTCATCGAGTGGCCTCATGGCGCTGGACCCGCCGGGCGCGCCGGGCCGGGACCCAGAACTCCACGGTGGTGCCCGCCTGCGGTGCGCTCGCCACCCGCCACCAGCCACCCGCGATCTCCGCCCGCTCGCGCATCGCGGTGAATCCGAGGTGGCCGGGGGCCTGCTCCTCGGGTTCCTTCATGACGAATCCCTGGCCGTCGTCTCGAACCCGGACCCGGAAGCCTCGCTCCTCCTCGTGCAGCGACACGATCACGCGCCGGGCGTGGGCATGCTTGCGCACGTTCGTCAGCGCCTCCTGGGTGATCCGGTACAGGATCCGGCGAGTCTCCGGGGGAGGCTCCACCGTGAGTTGGTTGTCGATCTCGTACCACAGGCGCGTCTCCTTGCTGAGCTCGTCGAGATAGACCCGAAGCGCCGGGGCCAGCCCCTCCCGGTCCAGGACGGGCGGCCTCAGCTCGAAGAGGAGGTGGCGCAGCCTGGCGATCGACAGGACCACCGTTTCCTCGAGCTCTTCCAGGACCCGGAGCTGTTCCGGATCCGTCAGCCGCCTGCGCAAGGTCTCCAGACGGATGCTCACCGCGGTCATCGCCTGGATGGAGTCGTCGTGGATGTCCGAGGCGATCCGTCCGCGTTCCTGCTCCTGGGCCTGCGTCAGGTGGATCACCAGGCGACGTCGTTCCTCATCGCTCGCCTGCAGCACGACGAGGTTGGCCTGGAACTCTGCCTTGGCACGCTCTGCCTCGCGCTGGCGCTGTTGCAGCGCCATCGCCATCTCGTCGAACGCCCTACCGAGTGCTCCGAGCTCTCCTCGTCCGTAGGGCGGACCGGTCCGGGCCGTGAAGTCGCCTGCTTCCACTCGCCTAGTGGCTTCCACGAGCGCTCGGGCTCTGCGAACGATGAACAGGTCGGCGGCAGCCCCCGCGATCGCGATCGCAACCAGTGCGGCGAGTGTGATGACCGTCTGGCGCGTGTCGATCACCCGCCCCGAGGAGAGCAGGAGCACGAGACCCGGGACGAAAGCGAGGAGCACCAGGAGGATCAGTCGCGTCCGCAGGCTCGAGGATCTCGGCACGTCGCGTCGTTGGCGCTCGGGGCGAGTGGGCAAGGCACACCTCCTCTTTCCGCCGCCGGGGCGCACGAGGCTACTCGGAGGATGGGGGGCAATCGATACGCCACCTGGGGGACGGGCGACTAGCCTACTCTCGCCGGTCCCGCCTTCGCGGGAACGAAGCGGGAATTTTTCGTTCCATACTTGTCGGCCATGGACGAGCGCTATCCCTTGGAGCCTTCCCTCGAAGAGATGCGGGCCATGGGCGAGGCCGCCCTCATGTTCCTTGGCGGATTCATTGAAGCGCTTCCGGCTGCTCCGGCCTCGGACCTCGATCTCCGCGAACTGGACGGGACTCGCGAGGTCCCGTCGGATGACGGCCACCCGTTCCCGTCGCTCCTCGAAGCGGTCGAAGCGGGAGCTCGCAAGGGATTCAACACCGCCGGACCCGGATATCTCGCCTACATCCCGGGCGGTGGACTCTTCGCGGCGGCTCTGGCGGACTTCCTCGCGTGCGGGGTGAACCGGTACGTCGGCGTGTGGCACGCCGCTCCCCGATTCGTCCAGATGGAGCAGGACGTGATCCGGTGGCTGTGCGATCTGTTCGACTACCCGGACGAGGCCCGGGGGATCCTCACGTCGGGCGGATCGATGGCCAACTTCTCGGCCGTGGTGACCGGGCGTCACGTCCATCTCGGCGAGGACCCGGCCCGGGGAACGCTATACGTCACCGACCAGGCGCACGCCTCGGTCGCGAAGGCAACGATCCTCGCGGGGTTTCCGCACGCGGCCGTCCGGATCGTTCCCACGACCTCCGATCTGGCCATGGACGTCGATCGGCTGGAGGCGATGGTCCGCGATGACCGGGACCGGGGGCTGCGGCCGTTCTGCGTCGTCGCCAGCGCGGGGACGACCAACACTGGAAGGGTCGACCCCATCGCGGAGATCGCCCGGGTGGCCAGGGAAGAGGATCTGTGGCTGCACGTCGATGGGGCATACGGCGGCTTCTTCCAGCTCACGGATCGGGGACGTCGCCTCTTCGACGGCATCGCGGAGGCCGACTCCATCACCCTGGATCCGCACAAGGGCATGTTCCTTCCGTATGGCACGGGGAGCCTCCTCGTCCGGGAGGGCAAACGACTACGCGACGCCCACCAGGTCGGGGCCGATTACCTTCAGGACCTGGCCCCCGAGGAAGAGATCCCCAACTTCGCCGACTACTCTCCCGAGCTCTCCCGCGATTTCCGAGGCCTCCGGGTATGGCTTCCGCTCATGCTGCACGGCGTCGGCGCGTTCCGGTCGGCGCTGAACGAGAAGCTCGACCTCACGCAGCACCTCTACCAAGCGTTGGCGGACTCGCCCGGATTCGAGCTGCCGTGGGAACCCGACCTGTCCGTCGTGGCCTTCCGCTATCGCCCTGCGACCGGTGACGCAGACGAGTTCAACCGCGCGCTCCTGGAACGGATCAACGAGTCGAAGCGGGTGTTCCTCTCGAGCACGTTGATCGAGGGCCGGTTCGTCATCCGGGCGTGCATCCTCTCCCACCGGACGCATCGCGACCGGATCGAGGAGGCCGTGGAGATCATCCGATCGGCCGCGCGTGAGCTCGATCGAGGAGCTGCCCCCTAGTCACGCCACAGGGCGGTGAGGAACTCGTCCACAGCCGCCACTGAACCCATCGTCGCGGTGGGAGAAGGATCAGCGTCCGCGTCCGCCGCTCGATGTTCGGTGCTGCGGCCGAAGAGATCCTGGATCGAGCGGGGAAGGAACCGGGTGAGCTGCGCGTAGCTGTGCCCGTCCTCGAGGCCGCGCGGCCGGTGGTAGTACCGCAGCGGGAAGTACACGTGGAGGGCTTCGCTGGCCCGCGTCATGGCGACATAGAGAAGCCGCCGCTCTTCCTCGATCTCCTCTGCGCTCCCGGTCGCCATGTCGGAAGGGATCATGCCGTCGGCCGCGTGAATGACATGGACGACTTCCCACTCGAGCCCTTTCGCCGAATGGATCGTGGAGAGGACGAGGTAGTCCTCGTCCAGCAAGGGCGGTCCGGCGAGGTCGCTGGTCGAGGAGGGTGGATCGAGGGTGAGCTCGGTGAGGAACCGGGCGCGGTTCGGATATTCGCCCGCCAACAGGGCCAGTTGCTCGAGGTCCCGCATCCGCTCGCGAGGATTGCGGTATCGGCTGACGAGCGCCGGCTCCAGGAACAGGGTGATCCTCTCGATCTCCTCCGCGGCGCCCGCACCCGACGCCACGCAGTCGTGCAGGGTGCTTCGCAGCGATCTCACGCCCGGGGCGGCGGGAGGCGAAACATCCGGAGGCCCATCGAGCAACCGGCGGAGCGGAGACGGCTCGGAACCAACTCCCTGCCGGACGCCCAGGTCTTCCATGAACCTGCGGGCTGACGACGGACCCATTCCGTCCAGGAGCTGCAGGACGCGGAACCAGCTCACCTCGTCATAGGGGTTCTCGAGGATCCGCAGGACGGCAAGGACGTCCTTCACGTGGGCGGCCTCCAGGAACTTCAGGCCCCCGTACTTGACGAAGGGGATGTTTCGGCGGGACAGCTCGACCTCCAACACGTCGCTGTGGTGCGCCGCGCGGAACAGGACGGCCTGCCGCTTGAGGAGGATGCCCGCCTCCCTGTATTCGAGGACCCGGCGACAGATCGCCTCGCTTTGCTCGGCCTCGTCGAGACAGGTGACGAGCTCGGGCCGTCGCCCCGCGGGGCGTTCGGACCACAGGGTCTTCTCGTGGCGCTCCGGGGAGAGGGCGATGACCGCGTTCGAGACGGCCAGGATGTACGGTGTCGAACGGTAGTTCTGTTCGAGCTTGGCCACCCTGGCCCCGGGAAAGTCCTGCGCGAACTGCAGGATGTTGCGGACGGTCGCGGCCCGGAACGAGTAGATGGACTGGGCGTCGTCTCCGACGACCATGAGGCTCACGTCTCGGGCGATGTGGCGGAGGATCTCGGCCTGGATCGCGTTGGTGTCCTGGTATTCGTCCACGAGGATGTGGTCGAAGAGCGGTGGGGATCCGCCCGACGACTGGGAACGAGCCAGTGCGGCCCAGAAGAGGAGTAGGTCGTCGTAGTCGAGCACGTTCTGTCGGCGCTTCCGCTCCACGTACAGCTGGAAGATCGCGCCGATCTCCTTGACGTCGTCCCGGCACCAGGGAAACCAGCGGTCGATCGCCTCCGCAAGCCGGACGGCCGTGTTGACGGTTCTCGAGTAGATCGCCGCGAGCGTGTCCTTTCGCGGGAATCGCCGTTCCCTCCGGGCCAACCCGAGGTCGTCCCTGATCAGGTTCATCACGTCCGCGGCGTCCGCCTGGTCCATCACTGTGAAGTCGGCGCGGACGCCGATCGTGCGGCCGTGCATCCTGAGGAGACGGTTGGCCATCGCGTGGAACGTGCCTCCCCAGACCTGCGACGTGGAGGCCTCGCCGGTCATGCGCCGGGCTCGCTCCAGCATCTCGCCAGCCGCCCGCCTGGTGAACGTGAGGAGCAGGAGCCGGGCCGGGGGAACTCCTCGTTCGATCAGATGGGCCACCCGGCAGGCAAGGGTCAGCGTTTTGCCCGTCCCGGCCCCGGCCACCACCAGCGTGGTCCTCGAGTCCGAGGTGACGGCTTCGAGCTGTCGGGCATTGAGCCCCTCGGCCCATGCCGGCTGGGCGAGGGCGGCAGGGAGGCCGCGACTGGTTGTGCCGAACATGTGTTCGAGATTGTAGTCCCCCCCGGCGGCGGGAGCGTGGCGGTGGGTGCTCTCTTGCTGGACCATGCTCCGGGGCCCGATGATGGAACGCGGATGAGTCCGGAAGGCGAACCCGCTGATCCCTCCGCGGCGAGAAGCCGGGAGAGGAGACGCTTGGGCCGGGCCGCGCAGATCCTGTTGTTCGCGGCCGTCGTACTGGGGGTGTTCCTTCTGGTGCTTCCCCAGTTGGCGGACCTCGGCCAGGTGTGGGCCTCGATCCGGTCGATGACGGCCGCGCAGTACGCACTCCTCGCCCTGGCCACTGTCTGGAACATCGTGACTTACTGGCCGGTGACGATGGCGGGGATGCCTGGCCTGTCAGTGGCCAAGGCCGCCGTGGTCAATCAGTCGTCCACTTCCGTCGCCATGACGGTTCCGGGCGGGGGCGCCGTCGCGGTCGGCGTCTCGTACGCCATGTTCCGCTCCTGGGGGTTCCGCCGCTCGGACATCGCCCTCCAGGCGCTGGTTACCGGCTTCTGGAACTACGTGCTTCGGCTGGTGTTGCCGGTGCTCGCCCTGGTCATCCTGGCCATCCACGGCGACCACGACGATGCCCTCGTGACGTCGGCGGTGATCGGGGTGACCATCCTGGTCGTGGTCACGCTCGGGATCGGCCTGAGCCTCTGGCGGGACCGATTCGCCGAGCAGCTCGGCGTCGCCTCCGAACGGGTGGTCTCGTTCCTTCGACGGGCATTCAGGAAGCCTCCGGTGGAGGGTTGGGGCGCGAAGGCGGTGCGGTTCCGGGCCCAGACGATCAGCCTGCTTCGTCGCCGGTGGCATTTCCTCACCCTGGCCACCGTCGTCAGCCACCTGTCGATCTACGTGGTGCTGCTGATGAGCCTGCGCTTCATCGGCGTCTCCGACGCGGAGGTGAACTGGGCCCAGGCGTTCGCGGTCTTCGCTCTCGTGCGGCTCGCCTCCTCGGTCCCGATCATCCCGGGCAACGTCGGGCTCGCCGAACTCGGATACGTGGCCGGGCTGGTGCTGGCCGGGGCCGACCGGGCCGAGGCGATCGCGGCCGTCCTCGTGTTTCGCTTCCTCACGTACTACATCCAGATTCCGATCGGCGCCCTCACCTACGTCGCATGGCGCCGGAAGCGGGGGTGGAGGAAGGAGCCGGGGTCGGCGGACGAATCGTCTCCGATGATCGACGTGGGCGCTCGTTCCTGAGCGCCGCCCTCAGGCGGTGGTGGCCGAATCGAGGGCCAGTCGCCTGACCAGGAGAACCCGGATCGCCACGCTGGCCACCCACGCCACCGAGAACGCCATCAGGGCGACCATCGGATGGCCGAGCACGGCCCACGCCGTGACCAGGAACAGCCGCCCATCCCGTCCTCCAAGGAGATAGCCGAGGAGGCGTTCCGTGGACGCGGGAAGGCCCAGAACGGTTGAGCGTTCCTTTCCTGCCTGCGCGAGGAGCCCCCACGCCGCCCCGATCGCGGCGAGCAGCAGGATGGTCCGAGGGCTGAACCAGTTGTAGGCGACCCACCAGCCGAGTCCCGCCACGATCGCGGCATCGACGATGCGATCGAGCAGGTTGTCAAGCCTGGCTCCGCGGGGATTCGTGCGCATCTGGAGCCTGGCGGACTCACCGTCGACGCCGTCGAGCACCGAGTGCAGATGGACGAGGAGTCCCCCGATCAACGGGCGTTCTGCCGCCAGCAGGCTGGCCGCGACGATCCCGATGAAGAACGCGACCCACGACACGAGATTGGGCGAGGGTCGGAGGGGAGCCAGGGCCATGGACAAGCGAGTGGAGATCGGACGGTTCAGGTAGCGGGAGACCGGACCGTCGGTGCTCTTGGTCAGGGACCGCCGAAGCAGGCGCCGGGCCCTGCGAAGGTCTTCCGGGGTGTCGATGTCCTGCCACCAGCTCTCCGCGGGGATCGGCTCGGCCTTGACCGGCACCGTGGCGGCCAGGCGCGTGACCGCCCCGGCCAGGGAATGGTCGCCGTCGGCGGCGCCCCGCCGCCCCGCCGCGAAGATGTCGGGGGAGAGAAGGAACGCTCCGCAATCGATGGGCGGGTCGTCCAGGTCCTTGCCGAAGGCGACAGCCCGGTGACCCTCGACGTGGACCCGGGTGCCCTCCCCCCAGGCGTCCGCCTCGGGCGAGGGATCGACGAGCACGGCCGGCCCCCCCGCCCGGATGAGCCCGTCAAGAGCGTCCGGAGCGAACACATGATCGCTGCACAGGAGGACGAACAGATCCTCCCCGCGCAGGACGCCCTCGGCGGCCGACAGAGAAGCCCCGTTTCCTCTCGCCCAATCGATGGCTCGGACGATCTGCACCCGGTCGGGAGCGACGCGGCGGGCAGCCGCGGCGACGGCGTCCCCCTGGTGCCCCACGACGACCACGACGCGCTCGAGATCGTTTGCCAGGAGGGTTCGGATGGCCCGCTCGATCAGGGGCAGCCCGCCCAGGCGGAGAAGGAGCTTCGACCGGCCCCCGGTGTGCCGGCGGAGGCGTTCTGACCGCCCTGCGGCCAGGACCACCCCGACGCGAGGCGTGCCCCTCCTCCGATCGATGATGGCCGCCCGGGTGACGGGCGCAGCGTCGGGCATGGCAGGCGTGCGACCCCCTCCTCCTCCCCGGAACGCCGATAGCATGAGACCTCGTTTCCTCCGGAGCAAGATCGACCGGTCCGGGAAACAGGCTAGCGGAGATCGTGGCGGAGTCGCCTCCGCCCGGCCTGAGCCCGAGGACCGCTACGTCGTGCGGTAACCAATACCTCGTGCATGCGTCGCCCGAGGAGGAGGGTGCCCACCGGACGCTGAAGGTCGTTGACGAACGTGTGCACCTCCTCGTCCGGCTCAGCCCAGGCGAAGTTGCCGTCCTGGTCCGCGACACAGCCGTCGAGCGAGGTGATCGCCGAGTAGATCAGCTTGGCCAGGCCGGCACCCCTATCAGTCCCGGGTCGGCTCGGAGACGGGACGGGGGACCTCCACCGGCTCGACCAGTCCATCGCCGGTCGTGGCGAGCGCCTCCGCGACCCCAGGCTCCTTGCTCGGCATGTCCGGGATCCGCTCCAGCTTCCGGACCGGTGACAGGAAGGGGGGGACGAACGCCAGAAGAGTGCCGATGGCCGCGACCCACAGCGTCGGCCTCAGACCGATCACACCGCCCAATACGCCGCCGACGAACGACCCCAGAGGGATCGTGCCCCACACCATGAATCGCATGGTGGCGTTCATGCGCCCCTGCATCCGCTCAGCGGTGATGGACTGTCGGAGGCTGACCTGGTTGACGTTGTACAGGACGTTGGCGAACCCGCCGATCAGCATCGTGAGGACCAGGATCGGGAAGATCGAGTCGCTCGTTGCCAGCGGTACCGGCAGGAACGCCAGCCCGAAAGTCATCGCGGACCCCACGATGGTCCTGCCGAGGCCGACGATGCGGGCGACCCGGCCAGAGACGAACGCTCCGAGCAGGAACCCGATGTTGCCGATCGAGAACGCCAGGCCCACTTCGCCGGCCGACAACCCGAGCTGCCGGACCACGAAGATCAACAGCACGGCCTGCGCGATGTAGCCGAAGAAGTTCGAGGTCGCGGTGCAGAACGCGATCGGCCTGAGCAGAGGGTGTCGCCACACGTAGCGGAGTCCGACGAGGATCTCCGACCGCATCTTCGGCTTGCTCCCGTCCGTGGAGTGGCGCTCGACGGGAGGCTCCGGCTTTCGGATGAGGAACACAAAGATCGCCGACCCCAGGAAGCTGATCGCATCGGCGAGGATGGCCACCGGCGCTTTGAGGATCTCGATCAGGGCCCCCGCCATGCCGGGCCCGGCGAGCTGAGCGCCGGACCGGGAGATCTCCAGCTTGGCGTTCCCGTCGACGATCTGGTCTCGTTCGACCAGTGAGGGCAGATAGGACTGATAGGCGACGTCGAAGAACACCGTCAACACGCCGGTGACGAACGCCACGACGTAGAGCTGTCCGATGTGCAGTACGCCCAGCTCGTAGGCGATGGGGATCGAGGCGAGCGCGGCCACCCGGCCGAGGTCACCGGCGATCAGGATCGGCTTGCGCCGAAGCCGGTCCACCCAGACGCCCGCAGGCAGCCCGACCAGGATGAACGGCAGGAACTCCACAGTGCCGAGCAGGCCGACCTGGAACGGCGACGCCTTGAGGATGAGGATCGCGGTGAGCGGCAGAGCCAGGAGGGTCACCTGGGTCCCGAGCTGGCTGATGGTCTCCGCGGTCCATAGCTTCATGAAGTCCGGGTGACGCCACAGGCTCCGGCTGCGTTCGCTCTTCACGACCTGACTCCTTCGAGAAAGTTCGCTAGCAGGCCCGACGCCTCGGGGATGGTGTCGGTTCGCAATGTGTACAGCCACGGGATGTCTTCGGTCACCTTGACGAGGCCGGCCGACCGGAGGATCACCATGTGGTGGTGGACGGAGGACTTCGCGAGGCCCACGGAATCGGCGAGCTCCTGGAGAGTGGCCTGGCCCGAGACCAATCGCTTCAGGATCCGGAGCCGCTTCTCGTCGCCCAAGGCCTTGTACAACCTCAGCATGCGGGGCGGGGGCGCGGTCCGGTCGTCTCCGAGGCTCTCGTCCGCCACCGGGTAGCAGATGATCCACCGGTCCTCCCACGCGGAAGACACGTTCCAGGGGCGCATGGCGACATGGGGGAGGAGGACCACTCGCCGAACCCACCGCTCGCCGCGGAACTCGATCCCATTCGTGGCGATCTCGATCAGCTTTTCCGGAGTCGTCGTCGCCGCCAGGGCTCGCTTGGCCGCCGCGTCCCGCTCGAGGATTACGGTCACCTCCTCCTCGCGTTCCGCGAAGACCTCCCGATGCCAGAGCTTGAGCGCCGTCAAGATGTGATTCTTGAGCTGCTCCGCCGAGAGGTACATGAGGGGCGGCTCTTCCTCCATTTCGTCCTCCCACTTGCGAGCGGCATCCAAGATGGCGCTTCGCGAGGAAGTGTCCCCCTCTGCGGCCCGTAGGAAGTCCTCCCTCCCCACCTCCTCCCGCAACGGCGGGATGTAGTACCCGGCCAGGATCAACCACAGCTCCCGAGGAGGCAGCGCCTCCATGCGACGGAGGAATTCCGAGACGGTGTGGTCGGAGGGCCGTTGGAGGGCGACACCGAGCGGCGGCCCGGCCAGGCTTCCCCATCCGACTCCGGCCTTGCCGTTCACGGCGGCCAGGGCGGCTAGAAGCTCCGGGGACGTCTTCGTTCGAACTTCGTCAAACCAGGTCGATCCGTCCTCGAAGGTCTCCCTGCTCCCCTCCATGCTGAACTTGGTCAGAGTCATCAGGAACTCCACGCTGGTAGAAGGGACCACGTCCACTCCCACCCGGGACCTCGCTCCCGTGAGATCCATCACTCGGGTCGCCATGACCATTCGATCCTTTCCGAATCAGGCGTTCGAAGGATATCGAATGGGATTGGATCTGCGCAAATGCCCAGGCCAGAGCGCTGCTTCTCGAGCTCACCCGGTCTCCTCCTTGGTACCGTGAGCATCCATGCGAGCGGTGGCTCGACTCTCGATCGCGCCGGTCAAGTCGATGGCGCTCCAACATCCCGAGCGGATCCGATTGGAGCCGTTCGGCGTGGTCGAGAATCGCCGCTTCTATCTGGCGGAGACCGATGGCCGCCTCGTCTCGACGGGCAAGAACGGATCGCTGATGCAGATCACCTCGGCGTATGACCCGTCCAGGGAATGGTTGGCCCTGACCTTCCCCGATGGGGCATCCGTGGAGGGCGATTCGACGGCGCTCGGTGAGCCCGTCGTCACCAGCTTCTACGGGCGGGCGGTCACGGGGAGAGCGTTGAAAGGACCCTGGGCCGAGGCCGTCTCGGCGTTCGTCGGCAGGCCCGTGCTGGTGGTCCGGCCGGACCGACCGGGGGCGGCGAACGACGAGACGCCGGTGTCGCTCGTGTCGAGCGCGTCGGCCGAGGAGTTGGCCCGCCGAGCGGGGCATGCGGGTCCGCTCGATTCGGGGAGGTTCCGGATGCTCGTTGAGCTGTCCGGATGCGAACCCCATGAAGAGGACACGTGGGCCGGGCGGCACCTTCGCCTCGGGCAGGCCGTGGTCGAGGTGGGGGGTCCCATCCCCAGGTGTGTCGTCACCACCCTCGATCCCCAGACAGGTGTGAAGGACTTCGACACGCTGAAGGTCATCGCCTCGTACCGAGGGGTCACGCCCGACCGAGACATCAACTTCGGGGTCTACGCCGAGGTGCTCCAGGTGGGGACGATCGCCCTCGGCGACGAGGCCGAGCTCATCGATGGAAAGGAGACGAGGTCATGACCCTTCTCGACGAGGCTCAGGCGCTGCTCGACGGAGCGATCGCGGTTCGCCGTCGCATCCATCGCCATCCGGAGATCGGCCTCGACCTTCCGCAGACGCAGCAGGTCGTCCTCGATGCCTTGAAGGGCTTGCCCCTCGAGATCCGTACGGGCACGCGGGCCACCTGGGTCACCGCGACGCTCGAGGGTAGACGTGAAGGCCCGACCATCTTGCTCCGGGGCGACATGGATGCCCTCCCCATGCCCGAAGACACCGGGCTGGACTTCGCGTCGGAGGTCGACGGGGCGATGCACGCCTGCGGTCACGACACCCACGTGGCGATGCTTCTTCAGGCCGCCAGGCTCCTGGTTGAACATCGCGACGAGCTGAGCGGGACGGTGCTGTTCATGTTCCAGCCGGGCGAGGAGGGCTACCACGGGGCCAGGCTGATGATCGAGGAGGGGCTGCTCGACGGGGGCGCGCCGCCTTCAGCGGCGTTCGCCTTGCACGTCGTCTCCTACCTTCCGGCCGGGGAGATCCACACCAGGTCCGGGCCGCTCCTGGCCTCCTCCGACAAGATCGTGGCAACGGTGACGGGTCAGGGCGGCCACGCTTCCGCACCATATCGAGCGAAGGATCCCGTGCCGGTGGCCTGCGAGATCGTCCAGGCCCTGCAGACCATGGTGACGCGAAAGGTGGACGTGTTCGACCCGGCGGTCGTGACCATCGCCAGCATCCACGCGGGATCCACGAACAACGTCATACCGGAAGTGGCCGCCATGGAAGGAACCGTCCGCACCCTCTCGGAGGAGAATCGCGAATTCGTCCTCGAGAACATCCGCCAAGTGATCGAGGGTGTGGCCTCGGCGCACAGGATGAGCGCCGAGCTGGTCGTCGATCCCGGCTATCCCACCACGGTGAACGACGAGGCGATGACCGAGTTCGCCCTCGGCGTGTCCAGGGACCTCCTCGGGGACGAGTTGGTCAAGGTCATGGACGACCCGGTGATGGGCTCGGAGGACTTCTCCTACGTGTTGCAGCGGGTCCCCGGCGCCATGCTGGACCTGGGGGTGGCCCCACCGGACGATCCCAACCCGCCGGCCAACCACTCGAACCGCATGATGGTCGAGGAGCCGGCCATGGCCAATGGCATCGCGCTGTACGCGGCCCTCGCCCTCCGCTACCTCGATGGAGACCGGACGGGCTGATCCGGAACACCGTCGCGTTCGGAGCTGTTCTAGCGACTGGAGGGCCCCGGATGGGTCAAGGAAAGGAAGGCGTGAGCATGCAGAAGCAGATCCCGAACACCGAAGAGGAGTGGCGGCAGCGTCTCACCCCCGAACAGTACGAGGTGCTCCGCCTGAAGGGCACCGAGAGGGCGTTCACGGGGGCGTACTGGAACCTCCACGACGACGGCACCTACCGGTGCGCGGGATGCGGCGCCGAGCTGTTTCGATCGGACACGAAGTTCGACTCGGGAACCGGATGGCCCAGCTTCACCGAACCCGCCGATCGGGAGCGCGTCGAGCTCCACACGGATACCAGCTACGGGATGGTCCGGACGGAGGTGACCTGCAAGAACTGCGGGGGGCACCTGGGTCACGTGTTCGACGACGGACCAGCTCCGACCGGCCTCCGGTACTGCATCAACTCGTGCTCGCTCGATTTCGACCAGGAGGACCAGGCCTAGCGGTCACGTCCTGACCTGGGCGAGCTGTCGGGACTGGGCCACGAGCCGGCCGCGCGAATCCCAGATCTCCCCGTCTTCCTCGAGATAGCCCTTAATCAGGTAGCGGGTCTGAAACCGGCATTGCAGCCACCCCGCAGCCGGCCGGCCGCGTACGTGGACGGTCAGCTCCAGGGTCGGCACCCACACGGCCGGACCCACGTTGAACACCGTGGGCGGGAACGAGTCGGCGAAGATGGCCAGAGACTTGGGGTCCGGTTCACGCCCGTCGGCGAACCGGATCCAGCCGCACATCTCCGCCACCCCGCTCGGCTTCCCGATCGCCCACGCCGCCGTGTCCGGCGTGAGCCGCAAATCGAACTGCCCGATGAAGTCGGGAGCCACCGGGCCTCGGGCCGGAACACAGTCTCCGGGGGAGGGGAACACGGGAGGCGACTCCCGCACGAGGGTCGGTCCCTCGATGCCGCCCAGGTCTCCGAAGGTCGCCACGACGTGGAGGCGCGTCTGGTCGGACTGGACCAGGCGCGCGGCGGCGGTGGAGTGGGCCCGTCCCGCTCGAACCAGATCCACCGCGATGTCGGCCTCCGCCGCCTCGGTGCGCATGGGGAAGTGCGCCGACACGGCCAACGGGTCTGGATGGGGAACGGTGCCCGCGATGGCGCCGAGCGCGATCGAGATCAGGTATCCGCCGTTGGGCGCGCCGGCGATGTTCCACTTGGGGTCGACCTGGGCCCGCCACCGGCCCGGCCCCGCGGGCGAGACCGACGTGTCCCGGTCGAACACGAAGTCGCCGGACAAGCTACGTCGGGGGGATGTTCTGGTTCAGGCGGAAGAAGTTCTCCGGGTCGTAGCGACGCTTCAGACCTTTGAGGCGGTCGTACCGCTCGGACCCGTAAGCCTGGCGGATCCGGTCCTCGCCCTCGTCCATGAGGAAGTTCACGTACACGCTGGTGTGATACGGCTGGAGGGCCGTCCAGAAGCTTCGCGACCACTCCCGTTCTTCCTCGAACCCCTCACTGGTCGCGGTCGTGGCGTTGATGTTGATCGTGTGCCCTGAGCTACGCCCATTGAACGCCGTCTCGTCCTCGCCCACGCGTGAGATGGCGCCCCCCAGGTGGAAGATGGGGAACGCCGTGAGCGGCGACGTCATCCGCGGAGCCCGGTCGGACACGATGTCGATGACCTCGTCCGAAAGCTCGGCGATGTCACAGGATCGGAAGTAGTACCACCAACCGTTGGGAAAAGAAGGGTCGAACATCGACTGATGTTCCACGAACGGCTTGGGCTGGCACAGGTCGAGGAGGGGCGTTCCGAACTCCTTCATCGGGCGGACCACCCGCTCACCTTCTTCGACGGGCCCGGCATAACAACAGATCACCGTGACGACGGGCACCCCGTGGAGGTCCGGTGGGACGGCCGGAAGCGGCGGCATCATGCGGTGGACCACGATGGTCGTGAGCTCGTCCGGCACGTCCGTGATCCAGTCGCGGTAGAACCGCAGGACGCTCGCTGATTCCTCCATGGGCCAGAAGATCGGGCCGGCCAGAACGGTCGGTCCCAGGGGATTGAGGCGAAACTCGAACTCGGTGACGATCCCGAAGTTTCCGCCGGCGCCCCGCACTCCCCAGAACAGATCGGGGTTCTCCCTCTCGCTCGCCTTCACGAGCTCGCCGTCCGCCGTCACCAGGTCCACCGACACGAGCTGATCCACGGTCAGGCCGTACTTCCTCATCAGCCAGCCGATCCCCCCGCCCAGCGTGAGGCCGGCGAGACCAGTGTGGGTGACGATCCCCGCCGGCACGGCCAGCCCGAAGGCCTGCGTCTCGCGGTCGAGCTCTCCGAGGAGAACGCCCGCTTGAGCCCGGGCCGTGTGCGCTTCGGGATCGACCCGGACCCCTTTCATCAGGCTCAGGTCGATGACCAGCCCGCCGTCGCACACGGACTGGCCGGGGAAGCTGTGGCCTCCGCTTCGGACGGCGGTCCGAAGGCCGGTGTCCCGTCCGAATCGCACCGCCTCGATCACGTCCGCCACGCCGGCACACCGAGCGATCAGCGCGGGAAACCGATCGATGGATCCGTTCCAGATCCGGCGGTGTTCGTCGTAGGACGGGTCCGTGGGTCGGACGACCTGTCCCCTGAACGTGCCCTCGAGAGCGGCAACCGCTGCCTCCTCGACCTTGACGTCGGTGGCAGTCGAGCTCATGGCTCTCGACTCGCCGACTGGTGGAGGCCGAACTCGTTGCCGTCGGGGTCCTTGAACTGGGCCCACCAGCCCCACGGTTGCCTGGCGGGTGGCTGGGTGAACTCCACTCCTCTTGCGGCGAGGTCGCCGTACGTGGCCTGGATGTCGTCGGTGTCCCACACGATGTTCGAAAACCCCCCGATCCGCCCCTCCATTCCTGGGGGCGTGTAGAGGACGAAAGGGGTGTCGGCACCCTTGGGCGCCACCACCAGCCATCTGGTGTCCGATGCGCTGGGATCGCCCATAGGTTCGTCCCGCAGCTTCTCGAACCCCAGCAACTGCGTGTAGAAGTCAAGGGCGCGATCCTGGTCACTCACGTAGATCCCGATGGTGTTCGCCTTCGTGATCACCGCGGCCCCCTCTCCGGCACTCACCGACCTTGGGCGTGCCCTGTCGCTAGGGTATGTCATCGTCCCCGGATCGCCCAGGGAAGGGAGAACGGCGATGGCCACCGATATCCAGGTCGTGATCGACTGCGCGGACCCGGACCGGATGATGACCTTCTGGGCCGCCGCGCTCGGCTACAAGGAGCAGGATCCACCCGATGGGTATGGGAGCTGGGAGGACTTCCTCCGAGCGATGAACGTTCCGGAGGATCGCTGGAACTCGGCCGGCGCGGTCGTGGACCCGGAAGGCAAAGGGCCCCGGATCTACTTCCAGCGCGTGCCCGAGCCGAAGACGGTGAAGAACCGCGTCCACCTCGACCTCAATGTGAGTGGCGGCCGGGCGACGCCGGCGGACGAGCGGCGCCGGCGGGTCGATACAGAGGTGGAGCGATTGAAGGCCGAGGGGGCCGCCGTCGTCCGGCCGGGTGAGGTCGATTCGGAGTTCGGGGAATACTGGGTGGTCATGCAGGACGTGGAAGGGAACGAGTTCTGCGTCCAGTAGTGCCGCGGAGCTCAGCCCTTCAGTCGCCGCGGAACCGCGATGCCAGCGTCCCCAGGAGGGTCCAGGCCACACTCGGCTCGTCGGTGGCCACCTTGCGCAGATCCTCCCGGTGGAGCGTCAGACAACGAACGGGGGAGGCGGCGATCACGCTGGCCGTTCGGGGCCTCCGGTCGAGGACCGCGATCTCGCCGAAAAAGTCACCGGCGCGAAGGCGCGCCACGGTCCGCCCTCTGCGCACGACGCGCGCCTCGCCTTGGAGCAACACGAACAGCACCTCTCCATGTGTGCCCTCTCTGAGGATCGTGGCGCCATCCTCGTACTCGTATTCCTCCATCCGATTGAGGATCGTTCGCAGATGCCGCTTGGGCACCCGCGCGAACAGTGGGACCCCGGCAAAGGCGCCCATCCGTGCGTCGGCCATGATGTCCCCCTCCCGAGCACCGCGGGCCTCGACAGGTCCGCATGATACGGGGCGAGCGAGGTGAGTGGAGCCTCAGGTCGCTCGGCCACCGTGGGCTGAGCCGCGAGCCCGTGACGACAGATAGCGCTCGAACACCTCGAGGTGATCCGGCGCGAACGGCCATTCGTCGAGCTTGGCCACGATCTCGTCCACCGTCATGTAGGCGCCCCACGAGATCTCCGTTTCCTGGTGGCGGATGGGTCCGGCCCAGGGCACCTCGTACAAAGAGATCCACGCGTTGTTCCGATCTCCCTTGTACAGATGCTTCAGAACCGAGGTGATCTCGGCCGGCTCGACGCCCAGCTCTTCGGAGAGCTCGCGGCGGGCCGCCTCCTCGTAGGACTCTCCGGCCGCCACCATCCCCCCGACCACCATGTCGTACATCCCGGGGAAGACGTCCTTGCCCGGCGTGCGGCGATGCACGTAGATGTGGCCCGCCGGGTTCCGGACGGCGATGGCCACACCCCGATGGAGCAGGTTCTTGGCCCGGATCGCGCTCCGCGGCGCGGTACCCACCACCTCGTCCCGGTCATCGACCAGCACGCCGATCTCTTCGCCGGGTGCTCCCGGATTCGCCGCCGAAGGCCCTGGTGGCCCACCCGTTTTTTCCCTCATTTGGAGTACCTCCGGGCTACCGCGACCGATTAGCATCCGCGGGGGGTGGGGCATGGCGCAACAAGGGGCCGAGGATCACGTCGGGGACACCCGGGATCGATCGGACGAGCTCGACGGGCTGGCCGACCGACTGATCCCCGGGCGGAACCGGGCGGAGGTCATCCGGCGCATGGATGCGCTGTTCTCATCGGGGGTCGAGCCGGACCCGACGCCGTCCGGATTCCAGACGGGCCGCCTGCTGGCGACCTCCACGTGGGGCCCGTGGGATGCGGTGGTCATGAGGATCGCTCAGCTTTGGATGCCGTGGCTGGGGAAGACCTTCAGCCCGACCACGGGAACCGGGCTGAACCGGTTCACGCCGACCACGGCCACGAGGGTGTGGTTGTGGACGCTGTTCCCACGACACCGACCCGAAGTCGCGCGAGGGGACCGCCTCGAGGCCTTCCCCTTTCGAACCTGCGTTGGCCGGGGAAAGATCGACGCCGACGTGAGCGTGCTCAAGATCGACTACGACTTCGAAGCTAACCCGATGCTCATCCGCCACATCCTCGACGAGCTGGTTCAGATCGCTCCCGGCCGCTACCTGGGCAAGGTCCTGTTCCGCTCGGGCGGCCGCTACCGCAGGATCGGGTTCTTCTCCCTCGGGGCCTGACGGTCAGCTCTGGGTTACGGGTGAAGTGGGACGTGCTCGCGCGCACAAAGCGTGGACCTGCTGCTTGGCCAGTCTCAGAGCACCGAGATGGCCGTGCCAGAACGTCTGGGTGGTCAGTTCCGTCCAGACCATCATGACGATCCGCTTCCTGGCGGGCGCGTGGATTCCACGCCGAGCCACGTCTTGTGGACGGAGGAGACCAGCATCCAGCCCGGTGATCCATCGCCAGGCTCCATCGATGCAGGAAAGGTCAACAGTTCCATTCGGATGGATCTGGGCGGCCCGGTTCATGGCGACTGGAGGAAGTTGGGTGAACCGCTCACTCTTGAGAGGTACTGCCCCGCGAGGGTGGTGGAGCCCGCCAGACCCTCCACCCGGGACGAGGACGCCGGCCGCGACGGCCAACCCGAGCCACAGAGGCACGATGACACCCACGACGCGACCCCCACTGCGGACCAGTCTCCCCAGGCCCGACGGCGTCTCGATCGACTCCAGCTCGTGGGGGAGTACGGCGGAGTTACGGCCTGGGTCAGCATTTCCCGCCGGGACATGGCTCATGCGGCATGAATGCTCGGCACAGCCCAAACGCAACCACGGGCCGGAAATGGAAAAGTTTGGTGGCTGGCATTCACGAAGTGGAAACTTCGAGCATTCATGACAAGGGTGATTGCCAGTCCACTACAGGGTCCGACCCGAACCGAGGGCAAGGCGCCGAGCTCCAGACCGGACCTCGGCGAGGAGGCGAGCCGGTCCGACGTCACGGTGCTGGACTTCAGGGAGTTCTATGAAACGGAGCAGTCGCGTCTGTTCGGGGCCATGTGTCTGATGACGGGAGACAGGAACGAGGCGGAGGAACTCACACAAGAAGCCTTCCTGAAGTTGTGGGAGCGATGGGATCACGTCCGATCGCTCGAGAACCCGACCGGTTACCTTTACCGAACGGCCCTCAATGCCTTCCGCATGCGTCGGAGGCGTGCCAAGGTGGCGGCCAAGCGTTTCATGAGAAAGCTCTCGGGCTCCGACCAGGACGAGGTGAGCCTGGCCCGCCACACCGTGGATCGTGGGCTTGCCTCGATCACCAGGCGACAGAGGGCAGCGGTCGTGCTGACGGAGTTGCTGGACTACACCACGAACGAGGCGGCCGAGGTTCTGCACGTCACGCCGGCCACTGTCCGGAAGCTCGCGTCTCAAGGACGTCATGCGCTGAGAAAGGCGATCGGAGAGATCGATGAGTGACGTCCGAAGCATGCTGGAGGATCGCCGCAGTGAGCTGCGACCCGATCGAGGAGGGTTCGAGCGGCTCGCTCGTCTGCGCGCCCGGCGACAGAGGAATCGGCAGATCGCATCGGCCCTCCTGGCTCTGACTGTCGCTGCGGCCGGAACCTCGGGAGCTCTGATCGCTCTGCGGGCCCGGATGGACTCTCGTCCGGACGCTCCGATCAACCCGATGAACATCTCTGGCCTCGAGCTGGGGTGGAGCGCCTCCATAAAGGGACCGGTGAACCGATCGGCGCCGGTAGTCGAGGGCGGGGTCGTGTATGTGTCCTCGAACCGCCTGTACGCCTTCCCGGCATCCTGCGCGCCGGCCAGCCGACCGTGCCGCCCGCTCTGGGTCGGGGTCACTGGGTACGAGAGGGCTCTCTCCTCACCTGCGGTGTCGGATGGGATGGTGTACGTGAGTGGCGGGGCTCTCTTCGCCTTCCCCGCGAAATGCGCCACCGATGGATCGGCCTGCCAGCCAATCGGCCGGGTCGATCCGTTACCGGGCGATATCAACGGCTTCTCCGCCCCTGTCGTGTCTGGCGGCCTGATCTACGTGAACAGCAGGTCCGGCCCATACGCCTTCGCCGTCTCGTGCGTGGCCCGAGGTGGGACGTGTCGCCCGAGGTGGCACGGCGCCGGCCCTGGCGGTTTCTCGCCTCCCGTGATCCATGAGGGGCTCGTCCTATCCAACGAGCTCGAGGGGCTTCGCGCCTACCCCGCGTCTTGCGGCACAACCGCC
This sequence comes from Actinomycetota bacterium, assembly GCA_046726275.1. GTDB lineage: Bacteria > Actinomycetota > UBA4738 > UBA4738 > UBA4738 > DASXTW01. Next base: position 15,781 of record JBKPAF010000040.1, on the reverse strand, counting down.
TTGGCCTGTGAGCCCCTGTGGACGAGCCCACATGGAGGAGCGTTGTCGTCGCCGGTTGTGGCCGATGGTCGGGTATTCGTACACCACGGCGCCGGGGACCTGTACGCCTTCCCCGTTTCGTGCGGAACGAGGGGCTCGGTGTGTGAGCCCGATTGGACTTGGAGGCCTCCGTTCGGATATACCGCGCCGACCGTGGCCGGGTCGGGCGCAATCGTCTACGTGGGTGCGGATCGGCTCTACGCCTTCTCGGCTTCCTGCGGCTCGGGTGGCGCGGCCTGCCAGCCACTGTGGACTGCGGAGGTCCCCGGGTCGAAGGCGTCCTTCCTTCCCGCTCCAGCGGTCGGCGGCGAGTTGGTCTTCGTTGCGACGGACCGTCTCCTGGCCTTTCCTGCTTCATGTCGAGCCCGCGAGGCGTGTCGGCCCATATGGACCAGCCGAGTTCTGGGGACCTGGCAGGGGATCTCCACGCCCACCGTTACGGAGCGATCGGTGTATGTGACGGGGGCAAACGGCGATCTGTACGCGTTCACGGTGCCAGCGGGGTAGAAGCTCACCGCTCCCGACCTTCCGTGTGCTGTAACCGCTGCGAGTCGACCAGCCACTCTCACGACGGGTCCGGACCGACCATCTTCTCCGGACGGACGGCCTCGTCGTACTCGGCCTCGGTGAGATAGCCCAGCTCGAGCACGGTCTCCTTGAGGGTCTTGCCCTCCTGGTGGGCCTTCTTGGCGATCTCGGCGGCCTTGTCGTAGCCGATCTTGGGCGAGAGGGCCGTGACCAACATCAGCGAGTTGTTCACCAGGTCGGCGATCCGCTCCAGGTTCGGCTTCAGGCCCTCCACGCAGAACTCGCGGAACGTGCGGCACACGTCGGCGAGGATCCGGGTGGAATGGAGGAAGTTCCTGATCATTACGGGCTTGAACACGTTCAGCTCGAAGTTTCCCTGCGAGCCCGCCACGGTGATGGCCACATCGTTGCCGAAGACCTGGCAGCACACCATGGTCATGGCCTCCGACTGGGTCGGATTGACCTTGCCCGGCATGATCGACGACCCTGGCTCGTTCTCGGGCAGCTCCAGTTCTCCCAGGCCCGACCTGGGTCCCGAACCCAGCCACCGGAGGTCGTTGGCGACCTTCATCAGCGAGACGGCGAGGGTCCGGAGGGCTCCGTGGGCATCGACCAGGGCGTCGTGGGCCGCCAGCGCGGCGAACTTGTTCGGCGCCGAGACGAAAGGAAGGCCGGTCAGCTCGGCGATCGTGGCGGCTACCTTCTCGCCGAAGCCGTTCGGAGAGTTCAGCCCGGTCCCCACCGCGGTCCCCCCGATGGCCAGCTCGTAGAGGCCCGGCTGAGCTCGCTCGATCCGCTCGAGGTCGGCGTCGAGCTGGGCGACGTACCCGGAGAACTCCTGTCCCAGGGTGAGCGGCACGGCGTCCTGGAGGTGCGTCCGGCCGATCTTCACGATGTCGGAGAACTCCTCGGCCCTCTTCGCCAGTGAGTCGCGAAGGCTCCGGACCGCGGGAAGGAGCGTCTGCACCACCGTCTGGGCGGCGGCGATGTGCATGGTGGTGGGAAACGTGTCGTTCGACGACTGCGACATGTTCACGTCGTCGTTCGGATGGACGGGCCTCTTGGATCCGAGTTCGCCGCCGGCCATCTCGATGGCGCGGTTCGAGATGACCTCGTTGGCGTTCATGTTCGACTGGGTGCCCGACCCCGTCTGCCAGACGTAGAGGGGAAAGTGCTCGTCGAGCTTTCCTTCGATGACCTCGTCGGCCGCCCGCACGATCAACTCACCCTTCTCGCGCGGGAGCTTGCCGAGGTCCATGTTGACCAAGGCGCAGGCCTTCTTGAGGATGCCGAACGCCCGAACGACCTCGGTGGGCATCAGCTCGGTGGGGCCCCCGATCGAGAAGTGGTGCAGCGAGCGCTGGGTCTGCGCCCCCCAGTACTTGTCGGACGGCACCTCGATCGTGCCCATACTGTCGGACTCCAACCTCGTCCCTGCTCCTTGATCAGCCATCACTACCTCCGCCGAGAGGGCGGCTCGCAACACGGCCCCTTATACACAAAGCTTACGAGGCGGACGTTGGAAAACGAAAAGTCCGGGCTATACACGATCAACGAATCGCGCTAGGATGCGGCCCTTCCCCGTTGGTCGGGGGGAGGGTTCGCCCTCGCCCGGCCCTGCATGAGGCGCGGCCCACCCGCCTGACCGGCAGGGATCGCCCGGAAGCTGTGCCAACGATAGGGGCTCGGAAATGCTGTTTCCGACCATCGATTTCGGCATCTTCTTCGGAATCGTCTTCTTAGGGCACTGGCTGCTCAATCCCCATCCAAAGCTATGGAAGACCTTTATGGTTGTCGCCAGCTACGTGTTCTATGGCTGGTGGAACTGGCACTACATCTTCCTGTTGGGGGCCGCCACAGTCACGGCGCAGGCCGGCGCCGCGGCCGTCAACCGGACGGAAAGCCTTCGGGCGAAGCGCTGGATCCTGGGGGCGACGATCTCGTCCCTCCTGGGCTTGCTCGTGTGGTTCAAGTACTACGGGTTCCTCAGCCTCAACCTGGACAACACGCTCCACGCCCTCGGCCTGAGCGCACCGATCCCATTGATGCAGGTCATCCTGCCCGTGGGCATCTCCTTCTTCACGTTCATGGCCATCAGCCACGTGGTCGACGTGTACCGAGAGCAGATCGAGCCCGCGGGATGGCTCGACTTCGCGGTGTACCTGTCGTTCTTCCCCCACCTGGTGGCCGGTCCGATCGTGCGGGGCCACGAGCTCCTTCCCCAGATCCGTAGGCGCCGTGACCCCCGCACGATCGACTACTCGCGAGCTGCCTACTTGATCTTCGCCGGCCTCTTCAAGAAGGTCGTGATCTCGAGCTTCCTGGCCTCGGCCATCGTCGATCCGGTGTTCGGGGCCCCGGGCCAGCATTCTGCCCTGGAGATCCTGTTCGCCATCTACGGCTACGCCGTGCAGATCTACGCCGACTTCAGCGGGTACACGGACATCGCCATCGGGATCGCCCTGCTGCTGGGGTTTCGTTTCCCGGAGAACTTCAACGCTCCGTACACCGCCCGATCGCTGCAGGATTTCTGGCGGCGGTGGCACATGACCCTCTCGCGCTGGTTGAGGGACTACGTGTACATCCCCCTGGGCGGGTCGAAGGGATCCAGGTCTCAGACCTACCGCAACATCCTCATCACCATGGTCCTGGGTGGCCTGTGGCACGGCGCCGGGTGGACCTTCGTGGCCTGGGGTGCCCTGCACGGCTTCGGTCAGGTGGCCGGCCACTGGCGGCGTGCCTGCAGGGTCAACCGGGGCCTGTCCGAGCTTCCCGACGCGCCCACTGACCGCGTCGTCCAGCGGGTGGCCACGTTCCATCTCGTGTGTCTGGGCTGGGTGTTCTTCCGATCAGACTCGATCGGAACGGCCTTCCAGCTGCTCACCCGTCTGGTGACGGCCTTCGGACCTGCCCCCGCCGTGACCCCGCTGGTCGTCGCGGTGATCGCCCTCGGGATCGGTGCTCAGTACATCCCGAAGAATCTGCCGTCGAGGGTCCAGGACGGCTTCTCTGAGCTTCGCCCGGCCGCCCAGGGCATCGTGCTGGCCGGGACCCTGTTCGCCATCACGACGTTGGGGCCGCAGGGCGTGGCTCCTTTCATCTATTTCAGGTTCTGACCCATGGCCATCCGGACCCATCCCGCCCGAATCCCTCCCGAACCCCAGGGTCGGCCATTCCCTCCGTGGCGCGGCCCTGAGGTCCCCAGGCCAGGAAGAACGTCGACCTCGGGAACGCGCGACACCGGCAGAACCGCGAACCCGAAGCCGTCGCTGGCGGGGAGACCGCACCCGGACCGGCCGGGCCGGCACGTAGGCCCGGCCGGGCGGGTGCTGGTCATCGGCTTGACGTGCTTCCTGCTCTGGGGGCTCCTGGCAGCCCCTTCGCTGCTGCGGTCCGCAGAGAGCTCGCCGCTGGGGATGCGGCGCAGCGCCGCCCTCGTCGTGCTTCGGCCGCTCGCCCGGATGAGCGCGGTGCTCGGGCTGGACAGGATCGAGTCGGGCATCGATGCGGCCCTCGGGAGGGCTCACGGGCCGCAGCCCCCACCTCCTCTGCTCAGGGCGACGGGCCTCGACCGGTTGGGCCCTCTGCCCCCCTCGGTCCCGCTCCCGGCCCCGTCTCCGCCCCTCTCTCCTGACGCCGGTGTCCGGCCTCCAGCGAAATCCCTACCCTCACCCTCGACGCCCGCCTTCACCGGACCCCTCGTCCACCGACCGACCAGGTCCAATCCCCTTCGCGTTCTAGCCGTGGGGGACTCCATCGGTGAGGATCTGGCCATCGGGCTCGGCCGGGCCCTATCGGGTCGGAAGTCCTTCGTGCTGGAGACCGACGCCAGGCAGTCAACCGGCCTGGCTCGCCCCGACTACTTCGACTGGACCTACCAGATAGCAGTCGACATCCATGACTTCGAGCCCGACGTCGTGGTCGCCGCCTTCGGGGCCAACGATGCCCAGGCCTTCCTGGCCAAGGGTCACGGCGTCCGGTTCGGGACGTCGGAGTGGAAGAGGCTGTACCGCCAGCGGGTCGGCCGGGTCATGGCAGAGGTTTCGGCGTCGGGGCGGCCCCTGATCTGGGTCGGGATGCCGCCCATGGCGACGACGTGGCGGTCTCAGTCCATGCGGACGATCAACGGCTTGTTCCGGGTAGAGGCGGCCAAGCATCCCGGCGTCCTCTACTCCGACTCGTGGGATCTCTTCGCCGGGCCGGGCGGCGGCTACTCCGCCTACCTTCCGGGCTCCTCGGGCGAGCAGCATTTGGTGCGGACGAGCGACGGCGTCCACCTGACCGCCGCGGGCCTGGATCGCCTGGCAGGATCGATCATGCGGGTGATGGCCTCGCTGTGGCGCACCCCAGCCCGGTAGCTCACCACGAGCCGCCCCCACCACCACCCCCGCCACCGCCTGAGAACCCCCCGCCCCCGAATCCGCTGGAGCCGGTCGCGGCGGCCGAGGTGATGGTCCCCGCGGCGACCGAGGAGAAGTGGTCGATCGAGGACGTGAAGCTCCCCACGTTGAACGGATAGGCGCCCACGTACCACCCGGCCGTGGAGGGGACCTGTCCGTCGATCCCGGCGAAGGCGTGGGCCCACTTCTCGGTGCAGCCGAAGACGACGGCGTACGGAAGGTAGGTCGAGAAGATGTTCTCCCGCTCCTGGAACCGGGCCTCATGGGCTTCGGCCGTCTCGATGTAGGTTCGGAATCCGAGGACCCGGCGAACCAACCCCGTGCCCTTCGGGGTGCGCCTGGGCATCCACCGGGCAGCCCAAACGAGCACCAGCCCGGCCAGCGCGAGAGGGATCGGGATGAGGCCGAGATGGGATCTCGCGGCGGCGAGCCACACCAGGCCGACTCCCACGGCGAGAACGACGAAGCCGATGGTGTGCCATCGTGCGCGGATCCTGTCGGGGCGCCCCGCGAACCAGCGCCGCTTGACGGCGTCGGCGTAAAGAGCGTCCTGGATCCGTCGCAGGCGCAGGCCGAACCGCTTGCGCAGGGCGGAGAGCTTCACCTCGGCGATCCCCGGTTCGCTCGGCACGGTCGCCTCGGGAAGGTCCGGCCGGGCCGGCGCCGCGCTGCTGTCGTCGAGTTCGGTCTCGTCGGTCGAGGCTTCGTCCCCTTCCTCCATGAACAGGTCATCACCCACCTCGTCGGCGTCCTCGAACAAGCCGTCCAGCAGCAGCCGCTCGTACGTGATCAGCCCCTGGTCGGCTTCCTTCAACTTGACCAGCCGCCAGTCGGGCTTGCCCAGGAACCAACGCTTGGGGAGCTCCTCGATGCGGAGATATCCACGCACGGCGAGGTCGACGATAGTCGCGGTGACGTCCAGGGGGTTGGCCACCTCGTCGATGAGGGTCCCGACCTGGCCGGGCCGGATGTCATCGGGCGGGGCGTACTCGACCGGGTACGTGCCCTGCTCGAAGAGAGGGACCGGTTGTTCGCCTTCGTGCGAGGTGGCATACGCGATGTCGATGGGGGACCCGATGGCGCGCCGGTCTCGCCCGTTGGCCCACAGGAGGTAGCCCACCCCGGCCAGCAGGAGGGCCAGCAGCCCACCCGCGACACCCAAGGCTACGGGCGTGGCCGAGAAGGCCCGGGCCAGGCTCCACCGCTCCTCGAGGATGGGCCTCGGAGTCGGTACCACCCCGGCGGGGAAGCCGACGACGACGGTCATGGCCTCGTAGGGATTGAGTCCCGGCTGGGCGAAGGTGGCGGTGTCCCCCTGCAGGTCGCTCGTCGCGCACGGACGGTTCGAGCCTAGAGGGCCGGCGAAGCACGCGATCCGCTGAAGCGAGGTCGGGGCTCGCACCTCCACGTCGACGTCTTCGATCGGCACGCCCCACTCCGTGCCGACGGCATTCCAGTAAAGCTCGTCGTGATCGGCGAAGCCGTTGAGGGCTCCGTCTACGCGATAGGTCAGCGTGTAGCTGTGCTCGCCAGAGATCGTGCGATCGGGATCACCGACCTTGATCTGGACGTCGCTCCCGCTCTTGATGACCTCGTACTGGTCGGGGGTGCCCGGCGAGCCGACGACCGAGAGGACCCGCAGCGGATACACGCGGTCGGACCGGTCGTCGTAGCGAAATCGCGCCGGGATATTGCGGATGATGCCGTGGTGCTGGCTCGAGCCGAAGTCGTAGGCGATCCGCTCAGTCACGACGATCCAACCCTCTCGCTGGATGTCGATGGAGATGTGGTAGGCCGTGATCCTTTCGTCGGCTGCCTGAGCGAAGGCTGTACTGCCTCCCTGCGTCGCAGTAACGACGGAGCAGCCGACCAGCCCCAAGAGCACCAGAAGCCGCGCCCGAGCCCGCACCCGGGACCCTAGGCGAGAAGGACCGGGACGGCGGCCACGATCAGCGCGACGGCCCAGAGCGCGTCGAGGCGACCTGACCCTCTGCGGCCATCCTGGGCGAAGGGTAGAGGCTGGGGTCGGGTCGCAACTGAACTATGGTTGCCTCCTTCGGTGGGGCGTCCGGACTTCCCCGTGCAGGCCCGGTCGGCTAATCCTATCCTCGTGATCGGAAGCCGATCTAGGGAAAGTGGGACCGTGGACCGATTGCGGGGGCAGCTCCTGATCGCCGACCCGAGCCTGATGGATCCCAACTTCAGGCGCACGGTCGTCCTGGTCGGTGAGCACAATGATGAGGGCGCGCTGGGCGTGGTGCTCAACCGACCCGCCCCCGTGTCCGTCGGTGACGCAGCGCCTGTGCTCGTTGATCTCGTGGATCCCAGCGACCCGGTGTTCGTGGGTGGTCCGGTCCAGCCGGAGTCGGCGGTCGTCCTGGCGGACGTGGAGCACCCGGACTTCGCCGGGTTGATCGTGTTCGGTTCCATCGGGTTCCTGATGGGCGAGGTGGACGGGAAGCAGCGGGACGGCATCCGCCGGGCTCGGGTATTCGCCGGCTACGCGGGGTGGGGCGAGGGCCAGCTCGAGGCAGAACTCGAGATCGGATCCTGGATCATCGAGCCCGCTCTCGAGGAGGACGTGTTCACTCCCGAACCGGAGAAGCTGTGGAGCGAAGTCTTGTTTCGGAAGGGAGGCAGGTTCGCACTCCTATCGACCATGCCTCCCGACCCTTCGCTCAACTAGTCCGAGGGCCGGAGGGTATCGTTCCATCGAGAACGGTGCGAGGCGTGAGGCGCGCCATGGCTGACCCGAAGACGATCCTGCGACGGTCGAAGGTGATCGCTGTGGTTGGCATCTCCAGGTATCCCCACAAGGAAGCGGGGCGCGTTCCCATGCAGATGCAGATGGCCGGTTACCGGATCATCCCCGTCAATCCCTACGCGGACCTCCTGCTCGGGGAGAAGGTCTACCGGAGGCTCGAGGACATCCGGGAGCCCGTCGATCTGGTCAACGTGTTCCGCCCCTCGGCTGAGACGCCTGAGGTCGTCCGGCAGGCGGTGGCCATCGGCGCCAAGGCGGTATGGCTCCAACTCGGCATCTCCTCGGACGAAGCGAGGCGGATCGCCCAGGACGCCGGCCTGGATTACGTGGAGAACCGATGCATCGCCGTGGAGATGGTCCGTTACGGCCTGATCGACGGCCACCAGTCAGGCCGCTGAATTCGGTTCGCGGCGATCCGCGGCCCGTTCAGGCTTGACTCCACTCGAGGCCGCGACTAAAATATTGAGTTCAGAAGCCGCTGGGGCCTCCGGGTTCCGGCGGTTTCTGCTTTCCGGGCTCCTCCCGGTGCTATAGCGTCCGTTTCGCACGCCGAGGATTGTGTGAGGGGCATGCTCGACACGAACACGCACACGGAGCCACTGGTCTCCTACCGGCTGGGCGCCGTCCGCACCGGTCTGCAGGCGACCGTTTTGGCGTTGCTCCTGCTGATCCTGTTTCGGCTCCTCCCCGGCCACGGCACGATCCACGACGTCGCCTACGTCGCCGTCATCGTCTCGGCCTCCCTGGGCGCCATTGGAGTCCTGCTCCTGCCATGGAAGCGCCTCTTCACGACCGACCTCGGGGTCAAGACCCTCTACGCCTGGTCCGTCCTGGACATCCTGCTGATCACCGTGGCGGTGGGGTTCACGGGGGGCGGCCAGTCCGAGATGTTCGTCCTCTACGCCCTGACCACAGTCTTCTTCGGGGCCGCCTATCCGCCCCGCGGCCAGGTCGCATTGCTCCTCTTCACCTTCGCTTGCTACCTCGGCGTGCTCCTGCTGACCGGCTGGGACATCAGCGCGGCGACGGTCTTCTTCCGGTGCGGGGTCCTCGCGATCGTGGCGCTGCTGGTCAGCTTCCTGGCCGCCCAGCTCCTCGGCCACATCGACTCGTTGCAGCAGGAGCGGTACCGGGCCGAGCGGTGGGCGACGGTCCTCTCGGAGGTGGCGGCCTCGGCCCGTCAGATGACGCTCGACAAGGACGCCGTCATGGCGAGCTTCGTCGACAGCGTCATCGGGCTCGGGTTCGACGCGGCCGCCGTCTGCATGTTCGATCACGAGACCGAGACGTTCGTGGTCACGCATCCGCGAGGGCTTCCGGACGACTACGTCATGGCCACGCACTCTGCGACCGGGGACGTTCCGGGGCTGGTCCGCGCGACCGGGGAGGCCGTGATCCTCGACGAGGCGCACACCGCCCCAGAGGATGTGGCCCAGCCGCTCCTCGACGCCGGGTTCCATGCCCTGATCGCGAGCCCCGTGTGGCTGGACGGCTGGCTCGCCGGAGCCCTGCTGGGAGCGAGGCGCGACGGCCGGGCCATCCCGGAGGCCGAGGCCGAGGCGTTCCAGCTCCTGGCCGGACAGGTCGGGCTGGCGGTGGAGAACGCCCAGCGGTTCGAGGAGACGCTGCACACGGTGGAACGGCTTGAGGAGCTCGACCGCCTGAAGGACGACTTCCTGGCCACCGCGTCCCACGAGATCCGCACCCCCCTGACCGTGATCATGGGGTCCGGAACGACCCTGGAGCAACGATGGGCCGACCTGGACGACACCGTGCGTCTGCAACTCCTGAAGGCCATGAACAGGAACGCCAAGGCGCTCGATGGCCTGATCGCGTCCCTCCTGGATTTCGCCCGGCTGGGGGCGGAGGGCCAGAACGTGGCCAAGCAGCCGACGGACGTGGGAGCGCTCGTGGCCCAGGTGGCGATGCGGCTGGCTCCCCTGTTCAAGGAGCGGCCGCTCGAAGTGCTAGCCGAGGAGCTCCTGCTTGTCGAGGCGGATCAGGGCCTCATCGAGCGGGTGATCGAGAATCTCCTGTCGAACGCGGCCAAGCACACTCCCCTGGGGACGCACGTCCTGATCTCGGCTCGGAGTGATGACGGCACCGCGGTGGTGGCCGTCCAGGACAACGGGCCGGGGATCCCCGAGGAGGAGGTCTTCCACCTCGGCGAACGGTTCTTCCGTGGGGGGGATCTGACCGCCCGGACGAAGGGCCTCGGTCTGGGGCTGGCTCTCGCCGGGGAGATCCTCGAGCTGCACGGGAGCGCGCTAGAGATCGAGACGCAGGTCGGCGTCGGCTCCACCTTCACCTTCCGTTTGCCGATCGTGGGGGTCGGGGAGGACCCCTTCGCGGCCGCCATGCGACGGGCCGTGGCCGAGCCTGAGCCTGCGCCCATGGAGATCGATTGACCGCACCGGAGATCCGGGGGCCAGGTGTCAAGGGACCGGGCCTGGACGACCCCGCCCCGGACGTGTCGCTCCTGGACATGGCTGCCCGGGAGGCCACGCTGTCCGACTGCTGGCAACGGGAGCCGGCGGTCGTCGTGTTCCTTCGCTATTTCGGGTGCCCGTTCTGCCAGTCCCAGGTCGTGGGGCTGAAGAAGGACCGTGAGCGATTCGAGGACGCTGGGGCCGGGATCGTCCTCATCGGCCAGGGAACCCCTTCAGACGCGGTCGCCTTCACCCGCCGGATGGACCATCCCTTCGAGTGCCTGGTGGACCCCGACCGCTCGGCCTATCGTGCGTATGGCCTTTCGAAGGCCCGTCCGGCGCAGGTGGTCGGGCCCAGGACGGCCCTCCCCTTCCTCCGAGCGAACCTGCACAGGCAGACGATCCAGCGCGGCCTGAAGGGGGGCAAGTTCATGCAGATGCCGGGGACGTTCGTGGTGGACACGGAGGGGCTCATCCGGATGGCTCACCGGAACCGGCACGTGGCCGACACGCCCCCAAACCAGCGGATCCTCGACGTCCTCGCCCGCCTCCGGGAACGCCGCCGGGCCTTCTGAAGCCCCAAGCGGGCCCGATTTTCTCCGGCCTGCGACTATGGTGGGACGAGAACAGCCGTTGTCGATTCACGGGGAGGGTGACATGGCCGAGGAGAAGGTGACGTTCGGGGCGGGATGCTTCTGGGGCGTGGAGTATGTCTTTCGCCGCGTCCCCGGGGTGGTGGCCGTGGAGTCCGGATACAGCGGCGGCGTCACCGAGAACCCCACCTATCAGGAGGTGTGCTCGCACACCACCGGGCACGCCGAGGTCTGCCAGGTGACGTTCGACCCCGAGCGGGTGACATTCGACCAGATGCTCGACGTGTTCTGGGCGATGCACGATCCGACACAGGTCAACCGGCAGGGACCCGACATCGGCGACCAGTATCGAAGCGCGATCTTCACGCACTCGCCGGAGCAGCAGGCTGCGGCGGAGGCGTCCCGTGAGCGAGCCCAGGGCCGGTTCACCAAGCCCATCGCCACGGAGATCCGACCCCTCACCGTCTTCTATCCGGCCGAGGGCTATCACCAGGCCTACTACGAGAAGAACGGTCACGAGCCCTACTGCCACGTCGTGCCGACGCGAACGCTTGAGGAGCTCGGACTGATCCCTGCAGCCCGGTGACGTCCGGCTGAGCCCTACGTCTGCGTGCCCGAGGAGGGCTCCATCTTTTCCAGGGCCTTCCTCATCGAGTCGGCGACCGGCTTCCCCTTCGTCAAGCTGATCAGGGCGACGGCCCACTCGCCCGATGAAGGACGTCCCGGTCCGATCCCAGGTGACGTGGATGCGGCTGCCGCCGTCGTCCTTCGGCGTCACCGTGGCCGAGACGTAGCTCCCCGGGGCCGAGAAATTGCTCTCCCGAACGGTCCACCTCACCGTGCCCGGTGTCGACCAGTCGTAGTGCTCCCTGGCCCAGATGGTCGCGCCGGGCATCCTCGAGCCTTCCTTTACGTCGGCCTCGGTCTCTCCGACCGAATACACCTCGTACTGGCTGGGATCGATCCCCGGCCAGATCTCCGGACGCCGTTCCGAGAAGTCGATCAGGCTCTTGAGAACCTGCTCGGCAGGGACCGTCGTTTCGATGTCGAACTCGACCTTCGGCATGGCCCTTCCCTCTCGCTGGTGGTGGTGGCGCTGACCCTATGACGGCGGCGCGGTCGCCGCCACCTCGGCGAGCTGGGCTCTTGGAGCGCGAACCCGCGTGACTGTCACAATGCCTTTCAGTGGTGACAGAGCCCGGTTCCGACTCGGTCCCGACCAGAAAGCCCAGGGCGACCAGGCGCGGCGTGCTGGCGGTCATCTGTCCCATCGCGGCGTTCTCGGTGATGAACGTCGTGATCAAGATCAGCCAGCTCGAGGCGCTGGTGTTCGCCTTCTACCGACTCTGGTTGGGGGCGGTGCTCATGGTCGCCCTCCTGTTGGTGATGGGCCGGCGACTCTCGTGGCCGATCCTTCGTAGGACGATTCCCAGCGGCATCCTGTTCGGCGCCAACCTGTGCTTCTTCTTTACGGCTTTGAAACTGACCAGCGTGGCCGACGTACTGATCGTGGCGGCGCTCCAGCCGGCCCTCACGCTGCTGGTGGCTGGCCCGATGTTCGGCGAGCAGGTGACGGCGCACGACGTGGCATGGACGGCGGTCTCTCTGGGCGGGGTGGCACTCGTCGTCGTGGGCTCGAGCGGGACGCCGGTGTGGAGTCTGGAGGGGGACCTGTGGGCGGTCGCGGCGCTCTTCGCGTGGACGACGTACTGGCTTCTGTCCAAGCGCATCCGGCAGGAGATCCGGGCCCTCGAGTACATGACCGCCGTGACCATCGTTGCTGCGGTCGTCGTCACGCCGGTTGCGCTGCTTTCCGGGCAGAGCTTCGCGGTCCGGTGGCAGGACTTCCTGTGGCTGATCCTATTCGTGGCCACGGCCCAGGCGGGGCACTCCCTCCTGGCCTGGTCGCACGCCCAGGTGGACGTGTCCATCTCGTCCCTGCTGATCCTGGCCGAGCCGGTGATCGCCGCGGTCGCGGCCATGATCTTTCTGGGCGAGCCGCTGCCCGCGCTGTCGATCGTCGGCGGGGTGATGGCCGTGCTGGCGGTGGGTGTCGTCGTGCACCGGGCAACCCGCGCGCAGGACGAAGCCATCTCTCCGGAAATCGCTCCGGCTTGAAGTCCCGGTCAGCCCGGCGGGGGCGGCGGAGGTCCCCACGACAGAAGGTCGTGGGCGAAGTGCACCCGGCGGACGTCGAGCTCCTGCACGGTGTCCAGCCATGCGGGGATCTCGGGCACCTCCTCCCTCGAACCCCCTCGTCGTAGCAGCCACGCGTAGTGAGCCATGGCGAAGTCCGACGCCGTGTTGGCCGCCTGGCCGGCCAGGAGGATTCGGCCCTGCCGCGTCTCCACCAGCAGTGACTGGTGTCCAGGCGTATGCCCTGGAGTGGGAATGGCCCGCAGCCCCGATGCGATGTCGGCGTATCCGTCGTGGAGCTCGATCGTGGCGCCGGCGAAGTCGAACAGGCTCGGCAGGGTGTAGTCCAAACCGCCCGCGGTGGCGGCCTCGTACTCGCGAGCCTGAGCGAAGATGGGCCGATCCGGGAACAACGGGTTCCCCCCGCAGTGGTCGAGGTGGAAATGGCAGTTGGCCACGGCGCCGACGTCTTCGGGAGAGGACCCCGCGGACCCGAGGGCTTCGGGGAGCGGGCGCCTGACGATCGGAGCGTAGGTGCGCTCCGCCTCCTCATGGCCCTCGGCGATCCCCGTGTCGAACAGGACGAGTCGGTCCGGATGATGGATCAGGTAGGCGCGGACCACGATCTTCTGGCCCGGGAACCTGCTCTCCTGCGGCATCGTGTAGTGGCCGAGCAGGATCGGCTGGATGTCCCCCTCGTCGATCACTCGCGGTCCAGCCTCTCCAGGACGGGGCCCAATCGGGTGATCGACCGGACGGTGATCGGATCCACCACCAGTTGTACGTGCGAAATGCCTTCCCTGGCGAACGAGTGGAGGGTCTCGGCAACCTCGTCCGCCGAGCCGCGCACCGGCGGCGCCGTCTCCTCGGCACCGCCGCGCCTGGCCATCGCACTTTGGTCGGTCTGGACGAGGACCGCAACCGTGCGCTGGAGCGTTGCCGGGTCCCGGCCCTCGGCGGCGCAGGCGGCGTCGACCTTCTCGCGCACCGCACCGATGCCCTCGGGTCGATTGCCGAACCACGAGTACCAGGCGTTCCACGCGTCGGCGTGAGCGGCTGCGAGGCGGAGCATCCGAGGGCCGGTCGTCCCGACCATGAGCGGTGGCCCCGTCGTCCGTTCGGGTCGGGGGAACAACAGACACTCCCGAGCCTGGTGATAGCGCCCGGCGAAATCCACCTCGCCGTCGCGGAGCAGGCCTCGGATGATCGTGAAGGCCTCCTCGAATCGGTCGACCCGGTGATCGAAGGGGAACCCGAAGGCTCGGTACTCCGGCTCGTTCCATCCCGCACCCAAGCCGAGGATCAGCCGGCCGCCGCTGATGTCGTCGATGGTGGCCGCCTTCTTCGCCAGCATGGCCGGGTTGTGGAATGAGACGCTCGCGACGAGAGGACCGATCTCCACCCGCTCGGTGACGGCGGCCAGCGCCGCCAGCGTCGACCAGGCCTCCCAGGGACCGGTGGGCGGCCGATCGGGGTCGCGGTACAGGAGATGGTCTCCCACCCAGATCGAGTCGAACCGGACTTCCTCCGCCGCCCGGGCCATGTCGCGGAGCTCCGGCCAGCGGACCTCCCGTTCCACCTCCGGGAGCTGGACACCGACCTTCAGCGGCCGTCCCGGTGCCCGCGGTGCTTCCTCCATCTCTCCCCTCTGGACCATGAGATCCGTCAGCGACGGCGCGGGCGCGCGTCGAGCTCCGCGACCAATTGCTTCGGTGCGACGCGACGATAGCTCTCCTCGACCCAGTCCTTCAGCACCTCGAGCGGTGGGGTGGTGTCGCGAAAATGAAGGGTGACCCAACCGGACCGGCCGAGCCCGTAGCCCGTCGGTTGGGCGCCCGGGACGGCCAGGGCCTGTTCGTGCGACTCATCCAACTTCACCGTCATCCCCGGCTCCGGCGAGTCCTCGCTGCCCAGGAACACGAAGATCTTCTTGCCCACCTTCACCACGTCCTCCTCCCAGGGGTGGTCCTCGAAGGCGCCGGGGAAACGCAGGGCGAACTCAAGGATGCGCCGGCGGGTCACGCGTGGCCGGGGCATCCGCTGGGCATCCTCAGGACGCGCGTTCGGCGTCGCTGCGCTCCACGCAGAACTCGTTCCCCTCGGGGTCGGCCATCACGACCCAGCCGGTCCCGTCCGCCTTCCTGTGGTCCCCGACGACCGTTGCCCCGGCCCCTTCAAGGCGGGCGACCTCTTCGTCCCGGGTGTGGTCGGTGGGACCGAGATCCAGATGCACGCGGTTCTTGACGCGCTTGGGCTCCGGCACCCGTTGGAACAGCATGTTCGGGCCGCCCGTCGGATTCTGGAGGAAGGCTTCTCCGGGGGAAGGCGCCGAACCGTCCGATTCCACCTCCAGCGGCCACCCCAGGACTGTCTCCCAGAAGCGGCCGACGACTCCGGCGTCTGCACAATCGACGGTGATCGTTCGAATGACGTTCATGCGGCTCCCTTCGAGTCAGTGGATCGATCCTCGATCTCCCACGCGTGGTCCAGGACGTGCCAGGCGGATCGACGAACGAAGTACCTGGGAGGCCAACGGGCACCGCCCCTGGGTCCTCGTCGAACGGGCTCCACGCCCACCGCGTCGGACAGGGCCTGGAGAATGACCTTGCGCACCCGGGGCAGCTCGTCCTCTGGGGAGGCCTTCTCGTCGGGCCTGTGCTTGACCCCTATCCCCGCCAAGTAACCCCCCTCGGCTTCCAGGACGTGTCGGACGATCTTGTCGAGGTCACGGCCCCCGCCGCGCGGCCCCTTTCGTAGCGTCTTGCCGGATGCGGACTCCACGGCCGCGTCGAACGCCGACCAGCAGGCTTTGAGGATGGAGCGCAGCCGGCCGACCTCTGCATGACCGAGCGGTCCTTCGTCGAACTTCGGGATCTTCCCCGGCACGCCGAA
>JBKPAF010000039.1:0-5876 GCA_046726275.1 Actinomycetota bacterium | reverse complement strand
CCCTGCACCCGCTCATAGTAGCCATGCGACTGAGAGCCGCGGAACGATGGGTGTCCGATGAGACCGGGAGGGCGGGTCCCGGGGTTTTGTCACTCTTTTTTCCCGAGCAAGCGGGTGCGCCCCTGGACAGCATCGCTCGGGTCACTTATGGTCCGCCTGTCACGAAGCAAGGCCGGGTCTTCGGATCCGGATGAGCGGAGTGACGGAGGGAGCGGGCCTTCGGGTTCGCTCCCTTCTAGTTGTTGTTCGTTCCGGGGAACAGGGATCGGCTCACCTCGCCCGGGCCCTGGACTCCTCCCACTCTTCCCAGGTCAGCAGGACGTCCCGGGCCTTCGAACCCTGGCTCGGGCCGACGATCCCCCGTTCCTCCATGAGGTCCATCAGCCTCCCGGCGCGGGCAAAGCCGACCTTGAGCTTGCGTTGGAGCATCGACGTGGACCCGAGCTGCGAGCGAACCACCAGCTCGGTGGCCTGCTCCAGAAGCTCATCGTCGTCTCCCAGGCCGTCCTCATCGTCGGGCGCCGGGCGGCCCATCCCCCCGACGGTCACCGCGTACTCCGGCTGGCGCTGCTTCCGGCACCAGTCGACGACGCCCTCGATCTCCTTCTCGGTCACCCACGCCCCCTGGATGCGCACGGCCTTCGAGACGTTCGCGGGCTGGAACAGCATGTCCCCGTGGCCAACCAGCTTCTCGGCCCCCCCGACGTCGAGGATGACCCGCGAGTCGGCCTGGGAAGCCGTCATGAACGCGATCCGCGACGGGATGTTGGCCTTGATCAGCCCGGTGACCACGTCGACGCTCGGGCGCTGGGTGGCCACCACCAGGTGGATGCCGACTGCCCGGGCCATCTGGGCGATCCGGCAGATGGCGTCCTCGACGTCCCTCGGCGCGACCATCATGAGGTCGGCGAGCTCGTCGATGACCACGAGGATCCAAGGGAGGCGTCCGAAGTTGGCCTCCTGGCCGGGCGGGATCCGGAGGGTCCCCTGGGCGTGCTGTGCGTTGTAGGTGTCGATGTCGCGCATCCCCACCGCGGCCAGTGACTCGTAGCGACCCTCCATCTCGCGAACGACCCACGCGAGGGCCTCGGCGGCCTTCTTCGGATGCACGATCACCGGCATCAGCAGATGCGGCAGGTCGGCGAAGTGCGAAAGCTCCACCCGCTTGGGGTCGATCAGCACCAACTTCACCTCATCCGGAGTGGTTCGCATCAGGACCGACGTGACGAACGTGTTGATGAGCGAGGACTTGCCGGCCCCGGTCGCGCCGGCGATCAGAAGGTGCGGCATCTCCGCCAGGTTCACCAGCACAGCGCGGCCGTGGACGTCCTTCCCCAAGCCGACGAACAGCGGCCGGGTCACTTCCCGCGCTGTCTTGGACCCCAGGACATCGCCCAACATGACGAAGTCTCGAACCTTGTTGGGAACCTCCACCCCGATCGCCGACTTGCCGGGGATGGGGGCGATGATCCGGACATCGGGCGTGGCGAGGGCATAGGCGATGTCGTCGGCCAGCGACAGCACGCGGTTCACCTTCGTGCCGGCCTCGACCTCCACCTCGTACATCGTCACCGTCGGGCCTCGATGCGCCGACCCCACGTTGGCGGCGACGCCGAAGTTTCGGAATGTCCGTTCCAGCGCGGCCATGGTGTGCTCGGCGTCGCGGCCGTCGGTCGAGGTCGACGGAGCCCGCCTGAGCAGGTCGAGGGGGGGAAGCCTGTAGCCGTTGCCGCGGGCCGTCACCGGAGCGCGGACCCGCGGCTCCTCACTGGGCAACTCGGGCTCGGGCATGGAGGGGGCGATGTCCGCCAACGAGTCCGGAACCTCTGGTTGCCGCCGCGGGCGCCTGGCCTTGGCGGCTCCGGCTTCCTGGCCCTCGTCCATCGCCTCCGTGGAGGGCCCGACCAGCAGCCACCGCAGGGCCCGTCCCACGGCGGAGAGCGGGGTCGCGGTGAAGATCATGGCGCCCAGGAAGGTGAGGCCCAAACACACGACCGCCGCTCCATACGACGACGCGACCGTCGAGAGAGGCCGCGCGACGACGGCTCCGACCACGCCCCCGGCCGAGCTGACGGCCTCATAGCCGTCCGCGGGGCCCGGGTTTCCCTGCGCCAAGGAGAACAGCCCGAGGATGCCCGCCGCGGCGATGACCAGACCCACCAGCATCCGCCCGCGGTCATCCCGGACGGTGCCTCGGAGGAGCAGGACCGCCCAGAACCCGGCCACGATCGGTAACGCGTAGGCCGGAAGCCCGACCACGCCCTTGGCCCCCAATCGCAGCAGCCTGCCGAAAGGTCCCGCCGCGTCCATCCACATCCCCAGGATGGCCAGGAGCGACAGCATGATGAGGGCCACCCCGAGGATGTCGGCTCCCCGAGGCGACAGATGGCGAGCCACCTTCGATCCGGCCCCGCGGAGTGGCCGGGCATGGGAGCGCCGGCCCGAGTGGGAGGTGCGGCGCGATTGCGTCCTCGCGGACGCCCTGCGCTTCTTCTTCGAACCTGACCCCTTCTTCGTCGCCATCGCCTCGGCTCACACCTCCATGACGACCGGCACGATCACCGGCTTGCGCTTCGTCGTTTCCATGAAGAACCGGCGGAGCGCCGTTCGGATGTGATCACCCAACATCCTGGGATCGATGGTGCCCTCCGTAGCGGACTCTTTCAACGACATCAGCACCCGGTGTCGCGCCTCTTCCAGGATGGCCTCGGCGGGCTCCTCCACCACCCCGCGATCGATGATGTCGGGGCCGGCCAGGACCTCCCCCGAGTGGGCGTCCACCGTGACCACGACCACGACGATCCCGTCACCGGCCAGCTTGCGGCGATCCCGGAGCACCACCTGACCCACGTCGCCGATCCCGATCCCGTCGACGAACGTCATGCCGGCAGTGACCCGCTCCCCGCGCCGCAGCGTCGACCCGACCTCGACCGTGTCGCCGTCCTCGCAGATCAGGATGCGATCCTCGGAGACGCCCACCTCCCGGGCCAACCTCGCGTGATGGGCGAGGTGGCGACGCTCTCCGTGTACGGGGATGAACCACCGTGGCCGCACCAGGTTGAGCATGAACTTCAGCTCTTCGGCGGCGGCGTGGCCGGAGACGTGTACGGGAGCGATGGGCACGTGGTAGACGTCCGCCCCGGTCCGGTACAGGCCGTCGATCGTCCGGTGGATCGCGGTCTCGTTGCCCGGGATCACGGAGGACGAAAGGATCACGGTGTCGTCCGGTTCGAGCGTGATCCACTTGTGCTCCTTCGCGGCCATCAGGGCCAGGGCGGACAGAGGCTCCCCTTGGGAGCCGGTGCAGCAGACCACCACCTTGCGGGGGTCCATGTGCTCGACGTCCTCGATCAGGACGATCTGGTCGTCTGCCACGTCCAGGTAGTTCAGCGCCCGGGCGGCATCGACGCTCTGGTGCATGCTCCGGCCGAGGAACGCAACCTTCCTCCCCGCGGTGCGCGCGGCGATCACCACCTGCTGCATGCGATGGATGTGGCTGGCGAAACACGCCACCACCACGAGCCTCCGGGCGTCGCGGATGATGTCCCGCAGGACCGGCCCCACCAGGCGCTCGCTGCCGGTATTCCCTGGATCCTCCGCGTTGGTCGAGTCGGCGAGGAACAGATGCACGCCCTTGCGGGCCTCCTCGGCGATGCCCTGGAGGTCCGTGGGCCGTCCGTCGATGGGTGTCGGGTCGAGCTTGAAATCGCCCGAATGCAACAGGATCCCCTCCGGAAGGTCGATGGCCACGGCACACCCATCCGGGATCGAGTGCGACACCCGGCGAAATCGGAAGGTGAAAGGACCGGTGCGTACCTCCTCACCAGGTGAGACCTCGTGGAACTCGGCCTTGCCCCGCACCCCGTGTTCCTCCAGCTTCCCCTCGAGGAGCGCTAGCGTGAGCTTGGTGGCATAGAGGGGCAGTGAGAACTCCCGAAGGAGATAGGGCAGCGATCCGACGTGGTCCTCGTGGCCGTGGGTCAGAACCACCGCGTGCACCCGGTCGTGCCGCTCCCGGAGGAACTGGAAGTCCGGGAGGACGAGATCGATCCCCGGCATCTCCACCTCGGGGAAGGACAGGCCGGCATCGATGACCAGGATGCGGCCGTCCATCTCGAGGGCGGCCATGTTGCGGCCGACCTCTCCCAGGCCGCCCAGGAACACCAGGCGAGGATCGGCCGTGCCTCGGGTGGGGGGAACGTCCGCCATCCGGGAAGGTCAGGCCACTCCGGCCTCTCGCATGGCGTGCTCGATCCTCGTCCGCTCCTCTGGGGTCGCCTCGACCAGGGGAAGGCGGGGTGGCCCGACGGGTCGGCCGGCGATCTCCAACGCCGCCTTGAGGGGAATGGGATTGGAGGTGATGAACAGCCCGTTGAAGAGGGGCAACAGCCGCGCGTGGATCTTCCAGGCGCTCGAGACGTCGCCGGAATGGGCCAGTTGGACCATCTCCTTGATCTCCCGCCCCACCAGGTGCGACGCGACCGACACGATGCCGGCGGCCCCCATGCAGGCAAGCGGGAAGGTCGCCCAGTCGTCCCCGGAGTACAGATCGAAGTCGTCTGGGGTCTCGCTGATGATCCTGCCGGCCGTCTGGAGGTCGCCCGTCGAATCCTTCACTCCGACGATGTTCTCGACCTCAGCCAGCCGAAGCAGGGTGTCGTATTCGATCAGGGTCCCGGTACGGCCGGGGATGTTGTAGAGAAGGAGGGGAAGATCGGTGGACTCGGCGATCTTGGTGAAATGCGCGATGAGCCCTCGCTGGGGAGGCCTGTTGTAGTACGGCGTGACGGCGAGGGCAGCGTCGGCTCCAGCCTTCTCCGCCTCTTTGGTCAGCTCGATGCTCTCCTCGGTGTCATAGGTGCCGGTGTTGCACCATACGTTCCCTCGCCCGGCCGCGACCTCGATCACGGCTCGGAGGAGGCGATCCTTCTCCTCGTGCGTGATGGTGGGGCCCTCTCCCGTGGTGCCGGCCACCAGGACCGTGTCCGAGCCGTTGTCGAGCAGGTAGCTGGCGAGCGCCTGAGCCCCGTCGAGGTCCAGGGTGAAGTCGTCGCGAAACGGCGTCACCATAGCGGTGACGACCGAACCGAACTTCCTGGTCATCGCTAATCACCCTCCTTCTCTTCGCGCAGGCAGCGTACTCCGCAGACACGTCCCCGGGCGCATCTGCGCAGGTGCGAACTTATCGTGTTGCCCCGGAAGTCACAAGAAGCACATGGGGCACATGTGCAACGAGTTGCTCGGCTGCTCGGTACGCGGCCCCCGCTCGGTATCCTGTGCCCGTGCGGATCTACACCAAGACCGGCGACGACGGGACCACCGGCCTCCTGTACGGGGGCAGGATCTCCAAGGCCGACCATGCCGCCGAGGCGTACGGCGGGGTGGACGAGGCCGTAGCGGCCCTCGGCCTGGCCAGGGCCCTGGCCGGGTCGTCCTCGCCGACAGCCCCGGTGATCCTGGACCTGCAGCGAGAGCTCTTCGTGGTGGGCGCGGATCTGGCCACGAATCCCAAGGAACGTCACAAGCTGAAGAGCGGAATCTCGCTGGTCACCGGCGAGATGGTCGAAGCGCTGGAGCGACGGATCGACGCGGCGGTGGCGCACCGCCCGCTCCCGGAAGCGTTCATCGTCCCCGGGGCCAACCCCGTGTCGGCGGCCCTCGACGTCGCCCGCACGGCTGTTCGCCGGGCCGAGCGACGGGCGGTGGAGATGAAGGATGCGGGGAAGACGGTGAGCGAGGACGCCCTCAGATACCTCAACCGGCTCTCGGATCTCCTGTTTGTGCTCGCCCGAGCAGAGGCAGGGGGCGACGAGGAGCCCAGCCGGCCTGGGTAATCCGCCACCGTCGCATCATCGATACGATCTGTCTTCACGCTA
>JBKPAF010000038.1:0-22945 GCA_046726275.1 Actinomycetota bacterium | reverse complement strand
GCCCTGGGCGAAGGCGATCTGGAGGAGGCGAACGACGTTGCCGGGATTTGACGACCGGCTGAAGCAGCATCTGGAGCGGGCCGCTCCGCCCGCGGACCCGTCGGGCGCCTTCGACCGCATCCTCGAGAAGAAGATCCGCCGCCGGATCATGCGCCGCGTGCAAGCGGCCGGTCTGGTCGTGGCGGTGGTCGCAGCAACGGTGACAGGAACGTTCCTGCTCTATGACGCCTTCCGGCCGAGGAGGGTAGTGACACCCCGCCCCGGCGACCTTCCGCTCACCGGCAACGGCAAGGTCGTCTTCGTCAGAGATGCGGCCGGAACATACGACATCTTCTCGATCGAGCCTGATGGAACAGACATCCGGCAGCTAACCCGTGGGCTGACGTCAGACGTCTTCCCTACGTGGTCTCCCGACGGCCAGAGGGTCGCGTTCGTTCGAGCCACCGAGGAAATGCAAGAGATCGCCGTGATGGACTTGGCGGGAGCCAGACAAGTCAATCTCACCAACACCCCCACAGTGGAGGAAGGCGATCCGGCGTGGTCCCCCGATGGCAGGAGGATCGCGTTTGCCAGCCGACCCAATGACGGTCTGCCACAGATCTGGGTCATGAATGCTGATGGGACTGGAGCGCGGGAATTGACGGACCTCCCGTTCGGCGTCAACCACCCGGTCTGGTCGCCGGATGGCCGGAGGATCGCGTTCTCCGAGACGGGCGCCGGAGGCCCTGGCGGGATCTGGGTGATGAACGCCTCCGGAGGCCGCGCGCGCCGAATCTTCGAGGACACCGAGGCGGTCGATCTCCTACGGGCCGGATCCTGGTCCCCCGACGGGAAAAGCCTCTTGTTCACCAGGGTCGTCTCGTCAGCCGAGGGCAATTCCTCTTCCGACGTCTACGCGATTGGCGCCGACGGATCTGGACTCGAACAGCTCACCGCTGACGGTATGAGCGGCGAAGCGGTCTGGTCACCCGACGGGATGAGAATCACCTACACAGGCGGAGACTCGGTCCGAGTGATGAACGCCGACGGAAGCGACTCACGTCTGCTCGTGGACGGCGCGGCCACGTTCGGCGTGAGTTGGCAGCCAGTCACCAGCGGCAGCTCCCCATCTCCAGAACCCGAACTCACTCCCACAACGTTTCCTTCCGCATGCGACCCCTCCGTTGCGTTCGGTGACTTCAACGGCGACGGCCAACCTGACAAGGCGACCGTTGCGAAAACCGAGTGTCTACCCCGTGAGGCGGCGGGCGACACCGCGGAATACTCCCTGCACGTTCAGTGGCCACCATCCGAGGGTGTCGCGCCTCTTCCCGATTGCAGGAAGGTATGCCGTGCCCTGGCCGGGGCGGACCTGAACGGCGATGGGATCGACGAGTTCATCCTCCAGGTCGACGCCGGAGCCTCCACCGACTTCATCCAGGTCTATGAGTTGCCCGCGAGCGAAGCTTTCGGGCGTCCGGCCATCGTGGCGCCTCCCGGTTCACCGCCCCGATGGCCTCCAGGCGAGCCTGCTGAATTCTCGTTGTACGGCTCGGTGACGCACTACGACGCGTTGGGTTGCGATCTGATCAACAACCAGGTGATCGTTCAGAGCGCCGCCTTGGACTCCGACCAGATGAGGTGGTCGGTTCACGAGTCGATCCTCCGCTTCGACCCCACTGACGGCGAACCCTTCGGCCAGTTCACCGTGGTCTCCGAGCGCGATTACACGGAGCCAGCCGAGGAAAACGTCGGTCCGGGCGATCAGTTCGAGCCTGGGGACCCCTGCTGGATCGCAACGGGTTGATCCGTCCTACAAGCCGGCCAGCTCGAGCACGATCTCGTTCGCCAGGAACAATCCTCGGTCGGTGAGAGCGACTCGCCCGTCCCGACGCTCGGCCACCCCCTCCAGCAGCAACGGCTCGACGCGTGACCGGTTCACTGATCCCTCCGGGATTCCATCTGCCATTCGGAGACCCAGCAGCAACCGCTCGAGTCGCCGCTCCTCCTCGGTGAGGCGCTCCTCCCCTCCGACTGGCTTCCGTCCGGTGACCACCGTGGCCATGTACTGCTGGGGTGGTCGGAGGTTCCACCACCGCGCTCCATCTCGATACGAATGCGCGCCTGCTCCAAGCCCGAGGTAGGGCCGTCCTTCCCAATAGCCCATGTTGTGGACACATCGGAAGCCGGGACGAGCCCAGTTCGAGACCTCGTAGTGCTCATACCCGGCATCGGCAAGCAAACCGCACGCCATCTCGTACATATCGGCCTGCAACTCGGGGTCGGGCGGCGGGACCAGTCCGGCCGCAACCTTTCGACCGAGTGGCGTGGCCGGCTCGATCGTCAGCGCGTAGCAGGAAAGATGCTCCGGCTCGAGCTCGACGGCCCGCTCGAGGGTGCGCTGCCAGGATGCCAGTGTCTCGCCGTCAGCCCCGTAGATCAGGTCCAGATTGACGTTGCCGAACCCTGCCGCCCGAGCCGCCGAGGACGCCCGCAAAGCCGACTCCGGCGAGTGGATCCGCTCCAGAGCCGCCAGAACCGCCGTATCGAACGACTGGGCTCCCATCGACAGGCGATTTACCCCCGCATCGAGAAGCACCCTCAGGTATGCCTCGTCGACGGTGTCAGGGTTGGCTTCAGAAGTGATCTCCGCATCGGGGGCGAATCGAAACGTAGCTCGCACCTGGTCAAGCAGCTTTACCAATCTCGCGGAGGGGAGTGTCGTGGGCGTCCCCCCACCGAGGAACAGCGAGACGAACTCTGTGCCCTGCCACTCCCCACTCCACAGGCTGGCTTCGTCGGCTAGCGCGTCGACATACCCACCGGCCAGATGATCGAGGCCGGCGTACGTGTTGAAGTCGCAGTAGCCACAACGGGTGAGGCAGAAGGGCACGTGAACGTACAGCCCAGCCCTCATGAAGGCCTCCCCGCTGGTTCCCGGTCCACCCGAAGCGCGGCGATGAAGGCCTCCTGCGGCACGTCGACCCGGCCGACGCGCCGCATCCGTTTCTTGCCTTCCTTCTGCCGCTCCAGGAGCTTGCGCTTCCTGGTGACGTCTCCCCCGTAACACTTGGCCAGCACGTCCTTTCGCTTCGCCCGCACCGTCTCCCTGGCGATGATGCGATTGCCGATGGTGGCCTGGATCGCGACCTCGTACATCTGTCGCGGGATCAACTCGCGCAGGCGCGCCGTCATGGCCCGGCCGTACGCGGATGCCTTGCCCTTGTGGACGACCGAGGAGAACGCGTCGACCGGCTCGCCCTGCAGGAGCACGTCGACCCGGACCATGTCCGAACGCTCGTAGCCCCAGTGCTCGTAGTCGAGCGAGGCGTACCCGCGCGTTTTCGACTTCAGCAGGTCGAAGAAGTCGAAGATGATCTCGGACAGCGGAAGCAGGTAGTGAACCTCCGCCCGCTCCGGCGACAGGTACCGCATGTCCTGAAGATCACCGCGCCGGTGCTGGCACAGCTCCATCACGGGTCCTAGATAGGTCGACGGCGTGATGATCGTAGCCATGACGAACGGCTCTTGGACGGAGTCGTAGGTGCCAGGAGCCGGCATCTCGGACGGATTGTGCACGGAGATGATCTCCGCTCCTCTGACGACTCGGAACTCGACGTTGGGGGCGGTGGCGATGAGCTCGAGGCCGAACTCGCGCTCGAGGCGCTCCTTGACGATGTCCATGTGGAGCAACCCGAGGAAGCCGCACCGATACCCGAACCCGAGAGCCGTCGAGGACTCCGGCTCGTACACGAGAGAGGCGTCGGACAGCTTCAGCTTGTCCAGAGCATCTCGGAGCAACGTGTAGTCGCCGCCTTCGGCCGGGAACAGACCGCTCCAGACCATGGGCTTTGGTTCGCGGTAGCCGGGGAGCGGCTGCCTGGCTGCCTGTTTGACCAGGGTAATGGTGTCCCCGACCTTGGCCTGACTCACGTCCTTGACGCCTGTCACCAGGTATCCGACGTCGCCGGCCGAAAGCGACGGCAACACGGTCGCCTCGGGGGCGAAGGCGCCGACCTCTTCGGTTTCAGACGTAGCTCGGTTGGACATGAACAGGATCTTCGAGCGGCCACCGATCTGGCCGTCCACCACACGGACGTAGGCGACCACGCCGCGATAGGGGTCGTAGCTCGAGTCGAAGATGAGCGCCCTGAGCGGCGACGACGGCTCACCGGAGGGGGGCGGAACGCGCGCGACGACCGCCTCGAGTAACTCCACCACGCCCTCCCCCGTCTTGGCCGACACCTTCAGGACCACCGCCGGATCGCAGCCGACCAGCTCGGCCAGCTCCCGGGTCACCTCTTCCGGATCGGCGGCGGGCAGATCGATCTTGTTGACGGCCGGAACGATCACCAGCCCGGCATCGCGAGCCAGGTGGTAGTTCGCCAGGCTCTGCGCCTCGATCCCCTGAGCCGCGTCGACCAGGAGGACGGCTCCCTCACAGGCGGCCAGGCTCCGCGACACCTCGTAGGTGAAGTCCACGTGCCCCGGGGTGTCGATGAGGTTCAATTCGTACTCGGTCCCGGCAGACGGGTAACGCAGCCGGACGGCCTGGGCCTTGATGGTGATGCCGCGTTCCCGTTCCAGGTCCATCCGGTCGAGGTACTGCTCGCGCATCTGCCGCTCAGAAACGGCGTGGGTCAGCTCGAGGAAGCGGTCGGCCAGCGTTGATTTCCCGTGGTCGATGTGCGCCACGATGCAGAAGTTGCGGATGAGGGACTGTTCCACGGCTCAGCTAGCCTACGCGGTCGACGCCGTCCAACTGATGAGGTCGGGATGCCAGGGAGGGCCCTGGTAGACTCGCCCGCCGTGGCGAACATCAAGTCTCAGATCAAGCGCAACCGGCAGAACGAGGCTCGGGAGCTCCGGAACAAGTCCGTGCGAACCGCGCTCAAGACCGAGGCCAAGAAGGTGCGCGGCGCGACGGCGTCGGGTGACGCGGATGCTGCCCAGGCCGAGAGTCGGCGAGCCGCCCGTGCTCTGGACAAGGCGGTCTCCCGGGGAGTCCTTCACAAGAGGACCGCTGCCCGGCGGAAGTCTCGGCTGGCTCGGGCTGCCAACGCCGCCTCCTAGAGTACGTAATCGCTTCCGAGCGCCTTCGGGCGCCGGCTCCTGCCGTGATCAGCGCGAGACGCGCATGGGCAGATCCAGCACCGCGTCCTCCTCGCCGGCCATGACGGCGACCAGTGCCCCGAGCACGACCTCTGCCGAAGCACCTCCCTTGAGGGCCCGATCGGCCTGGACGACCTGGCCGTGGAGGTTGGCGAGGCTCTCCGGCGTGAATCGCCTCGCCTGCTCCCGGTATCGCCTCACCTGCCAGTCGTAGCGGAGTCCGGCTTCTCTGGCTGCATCCGCCGACGACATTCGGGTGGGCAGCTCCTGGACCCGAAGGAGGTCTCGAACGCGGGAGGCTATCCCTCCCAGGATCATGAGTGGGTCTTCCCTCTGCTCAAGGAGCGAGCGGAGGACGACCAACGCCTCCGGCAACCGCCCCGACAGCGCCCGGTCGCACAGGTCCCACACCCGCTGCTCGCCCAGACCCCGGAACTGCGATCGGATCTGCTCGGGCCCAACCGAGGTGCCGGCAAAGGCTGTGGCGAGCTGCTCGACCGACTGCTCAAGTGACGCAGGGTCCTCCCCGATGACCCCGATCAGCGAGGTGGCCCCTGGTGGCGTCAGGACCAGTCCACGGGCCTTTGCCCGATCAAGGACCCATCTGGGCAGATCTTGCCGCTTGAGGGCGATCTGGCGAACCACGCCGCCGGCGGCCTGAACCTGTTTCGCCAATCGGGGAAGGGACCTTGCCCGCGAGACCAGCGTCAGAACGCAGACAGCTTCTGGGGTGGGAGCCGCCACATAGGAGAGGAGCTCCCGGGCGCCCTGCTCCGAGAGAGCCTGGCAGCTCGTCACCAGCAGCGCTCGCTCCTCCCCCCACAGGGACGGCGTGGCGAGGTCCGAGGTCTCTCCTCCCCGCCAGTCCGAACCGTCCACTTCGGTCGCGCGCACGCCCCGCTCGGCCAGGTGCTCCAGCGCTGCTTGGCGCAGGAGGAACTCATCCTCTCCCCAGAAGAGCACCACGGGGCGCGATCCGGCCATGGCCCTGATTCTAGGGAGCAGGGCTCACTGCGGAGAGTCTTCGGTCGGGCGCAGCTCTGCTCTCATCAACCGGTACTCACGAGAACCCTCCCATTCTCGAAGGACACCTCGAGGTCCCCGGTGCGGTCAGTGCGGAACACGCGCATGCCCTGGGCGGCCAGCGTCTGGAGGACTTCGCGAACGGGGTGGCCGTACCGGTTGGGCCCCACGCTCACCACTGCCACGGTCGCGTCGATGGCCCGGAAGAACTCCTCGAGTGACGTAGCCCCGCCATGGTGAGGCACCTTCAGCACCAGGGCGGAAAGCATTCCCGGAGCATCCTGGAGCATCTCGGTCTGAGCGGGCTCCTCCGCGTCGCCCGAGAACATCACGGAAGCAGGCCCGGCAGTGATCCGAAGGACCAGGGAATCGTTGTTGGCATCCGAGTCGGTGCCGTCATGGCACGCCTCCGGCCCGAGGACATCGAGGCGCACGTCCCCGACCCGGAGAAAGGTTCCGGCGGGGGGATGTCGGAAGGGCACACCCGAGGAACGGATCGCCCGGAGGAACTCCGAGTAGTAGGGAGAGTCGCCTCTGCAGCCTGGATCGATCACCAGGGCCACCCGGAAGCGGGCCAGGACCGTGGGCAGTCCGGCGACGTGATCGGCGTGCGCATGCGTGGCAACCATCAGATCGAGTCGTCGGACGCCCAGGGCCGCCAGCTTGGCCGCGACGAGGTCGGGATCGGGGCCTCCATCGATCAGGATCGCCGCGCCAGCGGGAGAGCGGATCAGGGCAGAGTCGCCTTGGCCGACATCGAAGAACACGATCGTCAATCGCGAGGGTGTCCCCGACCGGAAGGCGCTGGTCAGGACGAGGACCGGGAGGAACAACGCGCCGACGAGGACGGCTGTTCGGGGGATCCGTCTTCCCGATCGGACCCACCACCCGGCGAGTGCAAGCGCGGACAGGCCGACGGTCAGCGTGGCGAGCTGTCCCCCGGGGGAGGTGATCGACGGGATGGGTGAGCGGGCGAGGTTGTGCGCCAGCCATTCGAGGTAGCCGATGGGGAGACGCGCAAGCGACGCCATCACGATCGCGACGGGGTGCCACACGACCTCGAGGCCTCCGGCCACCAGTCCCAGGAGCATCCCCGGTCCCACCGTGGGGAAGGCCAGGAGATTGGCGGGGAACGAGACGAGCGGGAACACCTGGAAGTAGAAGAGCAGGACAGGCATCACGCCGAACTGGGCGGCCAGGGTGGTGCCTCCAGCAAGCGCCAGCGGGCGCGGGAGCGCAGACAACCGCGCGGCGAACGGCTGGGCGAGCAGCGCCATACCCACCGTCGCGGCCACGGACAGCTGGAATCCCACGGAGTGAACCAGGGTCGGATCGCGGGCCAACAGAACGAGGGCTGCACCTCCCAGGATGGCCGGAGGACTGCGCGGCCGTCCGAGGAACACGCCGAGGAGCGTCAGGCCAGACATCGCTGCGGCGCGCAGCACCGACGGCTCGGCGCCGGTGAGCAGGACGAAGAACCCGACGGCCCCGAGGCCGATCACGAATCGCGCTCGCCTCCCGGCCCCCACGAACCCCGCGACGCCCAGGATGGGGGCAAGGAACAGCACCAGGTTCTCTCCGGACACGGCGGTCAGGTGAGAGAGCCCCGTGGCCCGGAAGTCCTCCTCCACTCCCCGATCGAGGCCGGAGATATCGCCGAGCGCGAGTCCCATGAGCAACCCCGCCTCCTTGCGGGGGAAGATCCGGGAAACGGACCTGCGCAGGGACGACCGGAGCGAGTTGGCAGCGCGGCGGAGGGGGTTCGTCGGGGGTCCTCGATCCCTGATGCCATCCACTTGGAGCGTGGCCGCGTACCCGCGCCGGCGTAGATAGGAGCCGAACGAGCCACGCAGCGCTGTGATCGTCCCGTCGACCTCGACCTGCTGGCCCCACGGAAGCCTGGGAGGCCGGCCTCGACCCTCCAGCCATACGAGGCTCGAGGCGCGAATCCCGGACGAGGGACCTCCCACCGGGAAGACGAACTTCGACCGTATTGCCCCGGTCCAACCGAACGTCCCCTCCTCCGGTATCGAGGAGATCGCGCCGAATACCGTGGCCCCACGCCCCCCGAGGAAGGCCACGGGTGATGAGCGGACCTCAGCGTCGCGGATCGCGGCCCAGCCTGCACCCGACAACGCGAACGCGAAGAAGACTCCCGGGACCACGCGAACCGCCGCGATCGGCGAACCTCGACTCCTTGTGACCAGCCAGGTCAGCGCGAGGAGCGGAAGCGCGAGCAGCAGGAGCATGAGGCCGGTCCAGGCCCCGAGATCCCGTTCGCCTCCGCTAGCCCACAGGATCCCTGACCAGAACCCGGCGGCCGCCAACGCCAGCGCCCAGCCTCCCACCAGAGCTCACACGGTCACGCTGGATCGGAGGTCGGCCAGTCTCTTCTCGCCGATCCCGGACACGTTCAGGAGCTCATCGACCGAGCGAAAAGGCCCGTGCTCCTGCCTGTAATCGATGATCCGCTGCGCGAGGGCGGGCCCGATCCCCGGCAATGACTCGAGCTGATCGAGCGTGGCCGTGTTGAGGTTGATGAGGGCGGCGCCACCGGACCCTGGAGGTCCCCCCGGACCGACTCCGGGCACGGAAGCCCCGCCCTTTCCCTTCCTGGGCACCACGATCTGTTGGCCGTCCGTCAGCAGCGAGGCCAGATTGATCGACGTGAGGTCCGCCCCCGGCTTCGCGCCGCCGGCCATCCGGACGGCGTCGATGACCCGGTCACCCTGCCGAAACTCGTACACGCCGGGGCGGATCACCCATCCGGCGACGTCCACGACGATGGTGGCCGGCGACGGAGAGATCGTCGAGGCCGCATTCTGGCCCGGACCCGTGCGGTCCGGGGGCGCGTGGATGCTGACTGAGGAAGGCAGCGATCGCACGTACCACAGGGCCGCCCCGCCCACGAGGAGCGCCGCAACCACCAGGAGTCCCGCCAGCTCGCGTCGGTCCAGCGATCGGAGTCTCTCTCGGAGGGGCTCGCCGATCACGCCCCCACCCCGCGCCCACGATCGAGCTTTCCCACCGCCCGCACCTCTTCACCGAAGGAGTCGGGAAGGAAGGGGGAAGGGCCGGGGGACCGAGAAGGAGCACCGCGACACGGGCAAGCGTCGGCGTGCAGTGGGCACGCTACCAACCGGTGAGCCGACTGTCAGTGAACTTTGTCACTCGCCAGGAAGATCGCGCCCACAGGAGCAATCTGGCTGGACGCCAGAGCGGTGAAGGAGATGCCGTCAGGCGGCAGTGACGATGTTGACGAGCCTCGGCGCGCGGACGATCACTCGGGCCGGCTCGCGACCCCCGAGATACTGCTTGATCTTCGGGGAGGCCAGTGCCAGCTCTCTGCACTCCTGCTCGGTGGCTTCGACTCGCACGTGGATCCGGTCGCGGACCCTTCCGTCAACCTGAACGACCAGGACGACCTCGTCCTCTTTCGCCAGATCCTCGTCCCAGGCAGGCCAACGGCTCATGGAGACGAGATCCGTGTTCCCCAGGGCCTCCCGCCACAGCTCCTCGGCGATGTGGGGGGCCATCGGCGCAAGAAGCAGCACGAGGTGCTCGGCCGTTTCACGAACGGACGCGCCGCGAACGCCGGCATCCAGGGATCGCTGCAGCTCGTTGGTCAGCATCATCATCTTGGCGATGGCCACGTTGAAACCGATCCGCTCGTAGTCAGCCGTGACCGCCTTCACCGTGCGGTGGGAGAACCGGCGAAGTTCGTCGCCCGCGGCCGCCACGGAGTCCCCGTTGCCCGCGGCCCCGGCTTCCCCTCGCGATCCCGCCTCCGCCGCCGAGAACACCGAGCGCCACACCCGGCCCAGCCACTTGTGGATCCCGGAGACCGAGACCGTGGCCCAGTCCAGGTCGTCATCGGGAGGCCCGGCGAACATGACCGTGAGCCGGATGGAGTCGGATCCCCACTTGTCGATGGTCGGGCCGAGCTCGACGAGGTTCCCGCGACTCTTCGACATCGCCTCGCCGCCGTACGTCACCATCCCCTGGTTGACCAGGGTGGTGAACGGCTCGACGAACCCAACGTATCCCAGGTCGTACAGAACCTTGACGGCAAACCGGGCGTACAGCAGGTGGAGGATGGCATGCTCGATGCCGCCGGAATAGGTGTCGACGGGCAACCAACGCTCCACCGCCTGCCGCGACCACGCCTGCTTCTCATCGTGCGGCGATGGGAACCGCAGGAAGTACCAGGACGAGTCCACGAAGGTGTCCAAGGTGTCGGTCTCGCGCTTCGCAGCCCCGCTGCACCGAGGACACGTCACGTTGACGAACCCCTCGTGCTTTGCCAACGGCGACTCGCCCTGGGGCGAGAAGTCGACGTCGTCCGGAAGCAGGACTGGCAGATCGCTCTCCGGCACGGGGACCTCCCCGCAGGACGGACAGTAGATGATCGGGATAGGAGGGCCCCAGTACCTCTGGCGGGAGATGAGCCAATCCCGCAGTCTGTAGGACCTCGCCGTCCGGCCCTTGCCCTCCTTCTCCAGCCACTCGATCACCTTCCCGATGGACTCGGGCGAAGGGGTCCCGTCGAACGGACCTGAGTTCACCATCACGCCCTGGTGCGGCCACGCCTCGGTCATGGAATCGGGGTCGACGTTCTGCCCAGGCG
Organism: Actinomycetota bacterium; assembly: GCA_046726275.1. Lineage (GTDB taxonomy): Bacteria > Actinomycetota > UBA4738 > UBA4738 > UBA4738 > DASXTW01. Next base: position 12,204 of record JBKPAF010000038.1, on the reverse strand, counting down.
GCTGGATCACCACCCGGATCTCCAGGCCGTGCTCGCGGGCGAACTCGAAGTCGCGCTGGTCGTGGCCCGGCACGCCCATGACGGCCCCCGTTCCGTACTCCATGAGCACATAGGGCGCGACGAAACAGGGAACCTTCTCCCCGTTCACAGGATTGACCGCGTGCACTCCCAGAGGCACGCCTTCCCTCGAGAGGGCTTCGTCGCGCTCGGCGGCTCCGGTCCGCTGGAGCCGGTCCTGGAGGTCCTTGACCGGTGCCGACGTCGCACCAGCTTCCGCCAGTCGCTCCAGCATGGGATGCTCGGGAGCGAAGGCGAAGAAGGTCACGCCCCACAGGGTGTCCGGGCGCGTGGTGAAGACCGCGATCTTGTCCCCGGTCTCAGCGATCTCGAAGATCACCGCGGCTCCATAGGAGCGGCCGATCCAGTTGCGCTGGAGGGTCAAGACTCGATCCGACCACTCGAGCAGCTCCATGTCGTCCAGCAGCCTGTCCGCGTAGTCGGTGATCTTGAAGAACCACTGGGTGAGGTCCTTCCGAACCACCGGAGTTCCACAACGGTCGCAACGCCCGTTGACGACCTGCTCGTTCGCCAAGACGGTCTGATCCTTGGGGCACCAGTTGGCCGGGGCAAGCTTCCGATAGGCCAGGCCCTTCTCGAACAGCTTCAGGAAGAGCCACTGGGTCCACTGGTAGTACTCCGGGTCACTCGTAGCGAACGTGCGGCTCCAGTCGAACGACATGCCATACCGGTTGAACGTTCTCCGCTGCTCCTCGATGTTGTGGTACGTCCACTCCTTGGGATGGATCCCTCGCTTGATCGCGGCGTTCTCAGCCGGGAGCCCGAATCCGTCCCAACCGATCGGGTGCAGCACGTTGTAGCCCTGCATCCACCGGTACCGGGCGATGATGTCGCTGATGGCGAAGGCCTCGGCGTGGCCCATGTGGAGATCGCCCGAGGGGTACGGGAACATGTGCAGCTTGTAGAAACGGGGCCGGCCGTCGTCCTCCTCGACCGCCCGGAACGTCCCCTCCTCCTCCCAGATGGCGGCCCACTTGGGCTCGATCTCGCCGGGCTGGTAAGCACGCATGTCGAAAATCGTACCGCGCTGCTGTGGCCCACCGGCAGCGGCGCGCCGCTCGGTTTCGTGCCAACATCCCGCGGGTAGCTGATACCGGTCATCACCGGCGGCGGAGGAAAGCAAGCGTGGGCATCCTCGATGGCTTCGGCGCCAAGGACGAGTGGCCCCTCCTCAGGCAGCTGAGGGAGCGCGACCCGAAGGGCCTCGGCAGGACCGCGTTTTCCAAGCGAACGATCGAGCTGACCCCCCGGACCCGAATCGCCAACACCGTTGTCAAGTCCGTGTGCCCCTACTGCGCGGTGGGCTGCGGCCAGGACGTGTATGTGAAGGACGGCAGGATCACCGACATCGAAGGCGATCCGGACTCCCCCATCTCCCGGGGACGGCTCTGCCCGAAAGGCGCGGCAACCTTCCAGTTGGTGACGGGTGCGCACCGGGTCCACACCGTCCTCTACCGCAAGCCCCACGGCACCGAGTGGGAGCCCATCCCCCTGGATCAGGCCATGGACATGGTGGCCAAGCGCGTCCGGAAGGCCAGGGACGAAACCTGGGAGGACGTGAACCCCGACGGCGCTCCTCTGCGCCGGACCCTGGGCATAGCTCATCTCGGAGGGGCGACCCTCGACGACGAGGAGAACTACCTCATCAAGAAGCTGTTCACGGCCCTGGGAATGGTGCAGATCGAGAACCAGGCCCGTATATGACACAGCTCCACGGTCCCCGGTCTGGGGATCTCGTTCGGAAGGGGCGGGGCGACCACGTTCCAGCAGGATCTTCAGAATTCTGACTGCATCGTGATCGAGGGTTCCAACATGGCCGAGTGTCACCCGGTGGGGTTCCAGTGGGTCATGGAGGCCAAGGCGCGGGGGGCCACGATCATCCACGTCGATCCCCGGTTCACCCGAACCAGCGCGATGGCCGACCTCCACGTTCCGATCAGGGCCGGGACCGATATCGCCTTTCTCGGAGGCATCATCAACCACATCCTCCAGAATGACCTGTACTTCAAGGACTACGTGATCAACTACACGAACGCCCCGGCCATCGTGTCGAGGGAGTTCCGGGACACGGAGGAGCTCAACGGGCTGTTCAGCGGGTGGAACCCGGAGAAGGGCCAGTACGAGATCGAATCGTGGCAGTACGAAGGGGTCGAGGTGTCCCCCGCAGCCGGCCAACGGGAGATGTTCTCCGGCGAGCCCAAGTCCGAGCGCGGCACCCAGGTAGCGGCGGAGCACTTCGATTACTCATTGCAGGACCCGCGCAGCGTCTTCCAGATCGTGAAACGGCATTACTCGCGCTACACGCCCGAGATCGTGGAAGAAACCTGCGGGATCCCCAAGGATCTTTTTCACCGGGTCGCCCAGGCCCTCTGTGACAACTCGGGACCCGACCGGACGGCCGCCTTCTGCTACGCGGTCGGATGGACGCAGCACTCGGTGGGCGTCCAGTACATCCGAACGGCCTCCATCATCCAGCTCCTCCTCGGAAACATCGGCCGGCCCGGCGGAGGGATCCTCGCCCTGCGCGGACACGCATCCATCCAGGGGTCCACCGACATCCCCACGCTTTACAACCTCCTCCCCGGCTACCTCTCGATGCCGAAGGCGAGCTACGACACCAGCCTGAAGAAGTACCTCGAATACAACGAGTCGGCCGCGGGCTGGTGGAGCGAGATGCCCAAGTACATGGTGTCGCTGCTGAAGGCCTGGTACGGGGAAGCCGCCACCAAGGAGAAGGACTTCTGCTACGACCACCTGCCCCACCTGTCCGGAGATCACTCGCACATGGTCACCGTCGCGGATATGGCCGACGGGGCCGTGAAGGGCTACTTCGTGATGGGCGAGAATCCCACCGTCGGATCCATGCACGGGGCGCTGCATCGCAAGGGGCTTCGGCAGCTCGACTGGCTCGTCGTACGAGACTTCGCCGTCACGGAGACCGCCGACTTCTGGCGGGACGCGCCCGAGATCGCGCGGGGGGAGATCCGTCCCGAGGACATCAAGACCGAGGTCTTCTTCTTCCCGGCCGCCACCCACACGGAGAAGGACGGGACGTTCACCAATACCCAGCGGCTGCTCCAGTGGCATCACAAAGCGGTGGAGGCCCCCGGCGAGTGCCGGAGCGACCTGTGGTTCATGTACCACCTCGGAACCCGCCTCAAAGAGCTCTACAAGGGCTCGACCGATCCCAAGGAGCGTCCGATCCTGGACCTCACCTGGGACTACCCCGTCGTGGGCGAGCACCACGAGCCCGATGCCGAGGCCGTCCTCAAGGAGATCAACGGCTACACGATCGCGGACGGCAAGCCTGTCTCTGGGTTCCTGGAGCTGAAGGACGACGGGTCGACCGCGTGCGGCTGTTGGATCTACTCCGGGTGCTTCAAGGACGGGATCAACCAGCCGGCGCGGAGAAAGCCCGGATCGGAGCAGACGTGGGTGGCGCCGGAATGGGGATGGTCGTGGCCAAACAACCGACGGATCCTGTACAACCGAGCCTCAGCGGATCCCGACGGCAAGCCCTGGTCGGACCGGAAGCGGTACGTCTGGTGGGACGACGCCAGCGGGAGGTGGACCGGGTTCGACGAGCCGGACTTCATCCCCGACCGGGCGCCTTCGTACCGACCGGCCGAGGACGCCACGGGCAAGGACACCATCTCCGGAGACGACCCGTTCATCATGCAGGCCGACGGTAAGGGATGGCTCTTCGCCCCCAACGGGCTGCTGGACGGTCCGCTCCCCACTCATTACGAGCCGGAGGAATCGGTCTGCAAGAACCCGCTGTACGGGCAACAGTGCAATCCCGCGCGGATGGAGTGGGACCGAAAGGACAACCCGTATCACAAGGCGTGGGGCGACCCGAGGTTCCCGTTCGTCATCACCACCTATCGGTTGACCGAGCACCACACGGCCGGGGGGATGACCCGGTGGCTCTCCTGGCTTACTGAGTTGCAACCCGAGATGTTCTGCGAGGTCTCCCCGCAGCTGGCCGCCGAGAAGGGCTTGAAGAACGGCGACTGGGCCACGGTGACCACCGCTCGAGGGGAGATCGAGTGCCGGGTCCTGGTCACCGAGCGGCTGCGGCCCCTCACCGTCGGCAAGGGACGGAACCGTCGCGCGGTGCACCAGATCGGCCTTCCCTATCACTGGGGGTCCAAGGGGCTGTCCCGAGGTGACGCCGCCAACGAGCTGATCTCGTTCGTGGGCGACCCGAACGTCTCCATCCAGGAGTCGAAAGCTCTCACCGGGAACATCGAGCCGGGCAGACGGAGCAGGCAGCGGCGCGTCGTCACCTCGGGCCCGCTCCAACCCAAGCCCGGCGGCCGGGAGAATCCACGAGACCTTCCGCCCGCTCGCCGACGGCCCGAAGGAGCTCATCGGGTGAAGGCCGGCGAAGCCAAAGAAGGCGAACAGACCTAGGGGGTCCATGGGATTGGCAGCCAAGGGTTTCTTTACCGACACGACTGTCTGCATCGGTTGCAAGGCGTGCGAGGTGGCGTGTAAGGAGTGGAACCAGCTGCCCGAGGACGGGATGTTCTTCACGGGCATGTCCTACGACAACACTGTGGCCCTGGGGGCGTCGACCTGGCGCCACGTCTCGTTCGTCGAACGGCCGGTTCCGCTGGGCGGGCAATCGTCCCTGGAGAGTTTCTCGTGGCTGCTCATGTCGGACGTGTGCAAGCACTGCCAGCGCGCGGGATGCCTGGAGAGCTGTCCCACAGGAGCGATCGTCCGGACGGAGTTCGACTCGGTCTACGTCCAGCCGGACATCTGCAACGGATGCGGCTACTGCATCGTGGGCTGCCCGTTCGGCGTCATCGACCGGCGGGAGGACGACGGGCGGGCATGGAAGTGCACGCTGTGCTACGACCGGCTCAAGGACGACATGACCCCCGCGTGCGCCAAGGCCTGCCCCACGGAGTCGATCCAGTTCGGCGACCTGGACGAGCTCCGGCACCGGGCGGAGGCGAGGATCGAGCAACTGCACGGGCGGGGCACCACCGAGGCCTACCTGTACGGGGTCGACGCGGAGAATCAGCCTGGAACCGAAGGCCTGAACGCGTTTTTCCTCCTGGTCGACCAGCCGGAGGTCTACAACCTGCCTCCCGATCCTGTGGTCCCGGCCAAGAAGGCCGGGCAGGCCTGGCTCTCTCTGGCGGCGGCGGTTGTGGGGATGGCGGTGGCCGCGGCGGGAGCCGTGGCGACGTCGGCGGGGGGTCGACGCCGGTGAGGGGAGAGCGTTCGGAAGGGATGACACCCGTCGAGGTCTGGGGATCCGTCCCGTCCCAGGATGCAGGGATGGGGCCAACGGCGCCCGAACCGACCTACTACGGACGCCCCCTCCTCAAGCAGCCGGTATGGATCTGGGCAGTTCCCGCCTACTTCTTCACGGGCGGGATCGCCGGCGCGGCGGCCGTCCTGGGGGCGGTCGCTCAGGCCTCGGGAGGAGTCGAACTCGAGGGATTGATCACGCGGTGCCGGTGGATCGCGGCCACCGGCACCGCGGTTGGGACCGGGTTGCTCATCCACGACCTCGGCCGCCCCGAGCGATTCCTCAACATGCTGCGGGTGTTCCGCCCGACCTCCCCGCTGAACGTCGGGTCGTGGGTGTTGGCGGCGGCGGGGCCGCTCACGGTCGGCTCGGCCGTCCTGTCCGGCGCGGACGGGGCGGCGGGAACGATCGGGGATGCTGCCGGCTACGCCGCCGGCGTCGTCGGCCTGCCTCTCGCGGGGTACACGGCGGTCCTGGTCTCGACCACGGCCGTGCCGGTGTGGAACGAGACGAGGCGGTCTCTCCCCACGCTCTTCGTTGCCTCAGCCGTGACCGGCGCCGCTTCGTTGCTTCAACTGTTGGATCTGAACAGCAGAGGGCACTCCATCGCCCGCAGGTTCGCCGTGACGGGAGCCGTGGCGGACCTGGCCGCCGGAATGAGCGTCGAACGGGCAGCCGCCAGGGTCGAGGGGATGGGGACCTCGTTGCACGAAGGCCTGGCCGGATCCCTCTTCCGGGCTGCCAAGACCCTGACCGCGGGCAGTCTGGCGATCAACGTGCTCCCTGGGCGAGCGAGATGGAAGCGAAGCCTCGCGGGCATCCTCGGGATGCTGGGGTCGATCGCGACCAAGTTCGCCGTCTTCTATGCGGGCCAGGCCTCCGCCCGGGATCCCCGCGCGTCCTTCCGTCAGCAACGGTCCGGTCACGGGGCCGCCGAGGTCACCGGCCGGGGCGCCGTCACCGGCCCGGGAGCTCGAGTCGTTCCCTAGGAGACCTCGTCAGGCCGCCAGGCGAGCCCTCTGGCTCCGGCGATCACGGATAGGCTGCTTCGTACAACGCCGCGATCACCCTGCTCGGGATGGGGACATCGGTCGAGTCGCAGTACACGAGCAGACTCAAGGCCCTTCGCGCCGCGTGGCGAGCTCGTCGCACCAGGTAGTCCCAGTCCATGTCCGATCTGGCGACGATCCCCACCGCGTTGTACCAGTGGTCCGGTGATTGCGCCTCGTTGCTGACCGCCTCGATCAGCGCCGCGTCCTCGGGAGCGATGACCCGAACGTCGTGGCCGCAGAGATTCACGACCCGGGTGTGTTCCATGACCTCGTCATCCAGATAGATATCTCCCTTGACCCGGAAGATGACGTCGATCAGGACCCCCTGCCTGCACGCCTTGTAGATCCATGAAGGATCGAGCCGGTCGATGGTGAACCCTCCGGCGGCCAGGGCCTCGACGGCCGCGTCGGCGTCCCCCGGCTGCACCAGGACATCGACGTCCCCGGAAGGGCCGGGCCGCCCGAAGAGGTCGGAGACGAGGCTGCCAAAGACCGCGTACCGCACGCCCTTGCGTTTGAGCGAGCGGACCGCCATCCCCAGCACCTGGGCGAAGGTTTCGGCGTCGTCCTGCTGCGTGACGTCGCCCCCTGCCACGCGTCCACTCACCTCCCACGATCGGCAGTCCGACGGGACGAGCCACCTTTACCCGGCCCGGGCAGAGGGCACGCCTGGGCCCGAGTAAAGGAGCACATCCACTTCCTCGCTTCGCTAGGCTCGGCGGATGCGCAAGCCGAGCCTTTACTGGCTGCTGGTCCTCGCGCCCATATCCCTGATCGCCCAGCTCGCGTTCGAGCAGGAGCTCATGGTCTTCCTGACCGCCGCGGGGGCCATCATCCCGCTGGCCGGCCTGATCGGAAGAGGCACCGAAGAGCTCGCCCTTCATGCCGGCCCCCGCGTCGGGGGGTTGCTCAACGCGACTTTCGGCAACGTGACCGAGCTCATCATCGCCTTCTTCCTCATCCTGGATGGAGAGATCGAGGTGGTGAAGGCCTCGCTCACCGGCTCGATCCTGGGGAACCTCCTGCTGGTCCTCGGTCTGTCCTTCCTGGTCGGAGGGATCAAACACAGCGAGCAGAGATTCAATGCCCAGGCCGCCAGCGTGCACGCGACCTCTCTCGTTCTGGCAGTCATCGGGCTGCTGATGCCGGCGCTGTTCGTCCTGACGACGGGGCAACACGGCTTCCTGGAGCGCGAGGTCGTCAGCGGGACCGTGGCGACTGTCCTCATGGCCCTGTACGCGGGAGCCCTGATCTTCACCATGGTCACACACGAGCACCTCTTCCATACCCCGACCGAGGAAGAGGAAGCGAAATGGTCGGTCCGAAAGGCCCTGGTGGTATTGCTGGCGGCCACGGCGCTGGTCGCGGTGGAATCGGAGCTGCTGGTCGGCGCCCTCGAGCCGGCCCTGGAGGACCTGGGGCTGTCCAAGTTCTTCGTTGGCCTGATACTGGTGCCGATCATCGGCAACGCGGCCGAGCACAGCTCGGCGGTGGTGTTCGCCCTCCGGGACAAGGTGGACGTGACCCTGGAGATCGCCATCGGGTCGTCCACGCAGATCGCTCTGTTCGTCGCCCCTGCCCTCGTCTTCATCAGCCTGGCGGTGGGGCACCCCATGGACTTCATATTCACCACGTTCGAGGTGGCCGCCGTTGGACTGTCCACCTTGATCGTGGCGTTCATCTCGCTCGATGGACGGACGAACTGGCTGGAGGGCTCCCAGTTGCTGGGGGCCTACGCGATCATGGCTATCTCGTTCTTCTTCGTTCGGACGCTGTAGATCGTCTCGGAGAGAGATCGGACGTGGGGGGTCCTACTCGGCTCTCTTCTGCAGGACGACGAAGTGCGACAGACCGAAGCGGCGCACGGGCGTGTTCTCGGCGCGATACAGGACGCCGCGCAGGACCCTTCCTGCCTGCGGGCTTCGGGCGGCGAGGTTGTCGAACCCCGGGTAGACGTACGTGTGCACGACCAGACGGACGAGAAGCCCGGCCCAGAGCTTGAAGATGTCAGACGTCGTGTAGGCCTTGGCATGCGGGACCAGCTTGTTCCGAAGTCGATTCGGCAGGTAGTTGACCCCAAGTATGTTCCCGAACCTGTACCTCCCTCTCCAGAACACGCCGTGGGTCTCGAACGGGTACAGCCGGTTCGGGGCATAGATCACGATGTGTCCGCCGTCCCGGAGCACGCGCAGAGCATCCTCGATGGTCTGCCGATCGTCCCGGACGTGTTCGATGACCTCGTTGAACACCAGGACATCGAAGGTCTCGTCGCCGAAGGGCAGGTTCTCGCCGACGGCGGCGACCAACGGGCGCACCGACGACTCCTGGAGCCTGTGCACGGCCACGTCGATGCCGTAGGCATGTGAGCTGAAGGCGAGGAAACGCTTCACGTAGGTGCCGATCCCGCATCCCACATCCAGGATCCACCGGTCCTCGAGCGGGACGTACTTGCGGATCAGTTGGAGCCGTCGCTCCTGTCCGGAACGCCACACATAGCTAGGCTCCCCCAACGTGGCCGCGTCGGCCGAGGGAGCTCTCTTGACGCTGTTGGAGACGGCCATGAACCATTTCCCCCCTGCTCGCCCGATCCTACAGGAGGCCGTCGCGGGCGTGTGATATCCAGGGTCTGCAGGCCTGGGGGTGGAGCGGCGCACAAAGCAGAGGAGCGAACCCGAAGGCTCGCTCCCCTGATCACTCCGCGCGCCCGAGCCTTGCGGCTCGGTCTCGCTTCGTGACGGGCGCACGATAAACGAGCTTCGGCTTCCTTGTCCAGCCGAGACGCTCTCCTGGCCGAAGATGTGTGACAAATCCTGTCCTCGGAACTCAACGGTCCCGCCGTCCCGTCAAATCAACATGCGCAGGGGGTTGCCGGCATGCCTGGTTCCGATCGTCGTCCTCCTGTCCGCCTGCGCTGAACGCCCTCGAAGTGGCACAGTGGGGAACATGAGGTCTCCCTCCGCCAGTCCGTCCACCCCGAAGGTTCCCCAGCGGTACGAGACGGAGACGATGGTTCTCCAGGCCACGACCGGGCCGGCGATGCTGTGCCTGGGAGTGGTCCTGCTCTCTCTACCGCCGCAATGTGGCGACGTGCCCATCACCAACTGGGAGTGGAATGGCCTGGATGGGGTGGAGCGCGAGATGGGGGTGACGTGGGGGACGTATCACGTCGAGGGGACCTACGACGGCACCGCGTTCACCGTCCAGGAGGTGGGTACCTACCGCCCGGCTGAGTTCCGCGAGCATCGCATCGAGGTTCCGTGCCCCAAACCGGAGGGGGGATGGAAGGCCGCGGACCCGACCAGGACGGGCGAGGACGATCGCGAAGCCGCCGAACGTCTCGCCGAAAAGCAGGCCGACTTCGCCGGCCTGTGGGTGAAGATCTTCAACCCGCCCCCGGACGTGGACGTGTACGGCCCCGATGACGTCGTTCTGGTCACCGCGTTCACGGGAGACCTGGAGCGACATCGCCGGGAGATCGCCGAGGTGTGGGGAGGACCCCTGTGCATGACCCGGCACGAGCGGACCCAAGCCGAGCTCCTCCGGATCCGGGACGAGCTTTCGGACCAGGGGACCGAGGGCTTCGGGATCCGCGTGCTCGGCTCGGACGTCGATGTCGTCCACAACCGCGTCGAGATCAGGGCGATCGTGGTAGACGACGACATCCGGGCCGCCATCGAGGCGCGCTACGGAGCCGGCGTGGTGAGGTTGACCTCGGCGCTCAAACCCCTGGCCTGACCGGGGGTAAGCTGACGGCCGGATGGCCACGGAGGACCGGCGCGAGGAAGCTCGCCGATGGGTTCGGCGGAAGCGGACCTTTTATAGGATCGTCGTGGTCTATCTGGCCCTGAGCGTCCTGTGGTTCACCATCGACGTGCTCACCGGCAGCGACCTGTGGTTCTACTGGCCGATGCTGGGCGCAGGTCTCATCGTCGTGATCGTCGGGCTGTTCATGTTCGGGTTCAGCGGACTGTTCGGCGCTGACTGGGAGCGCCGCCAGATGGACAAGTACCTCGACCGACACGAGGGTGGAAAGTAGGACCGGTTAGCTGAGGCACGAAGGAGACGGACGATGAACGAACACGGCCACAGGCCGACGGGAGCCCTCGAGTTCCACTCGGATGCCGAAGTCACGAGGTCGGTGGTGGGCATGATCAAGGCGCGGGACGTCCACCTCACGCGATCAGGAGCCGGGCTCGTCGCCACCGACGGCAACTTTTCGATCCTCAACGGGGGATGCGGGCCCGTCCTGGCGAACGGGGGCGTGACGATCCGGAACGGAGGCTGCGGGCCGCTCATCGCGAACGGCGACGTCTCCATCCAGAACGGCGGCACCCAGGCGATCGTCGCGGCCGGAGGCGCCACCATCGGTCAGCGGACGTTCGTCGGCATCGTCGCCTCGCCGAACGTCACCATCCAGGAGGGCGCTCGGGTGCTGACGACCTCGCCAGCTGGATTCGCGGTCGGCGCCGCAGCCGGCATCGCAGCGAGCCTGCTCTACCGTCTGTTCCGGCGTTAGCTCTCAGCTTCGGCCGGCCGCGGCGCCTCCCGGTTCGTCCGCTAGCGGCGCGCCCTGAGCACCTCGAGGTACTCATCGAGGCGGTCCCAGGTCTCGGCTGCACCCTCCTCCATCCCCGACTGAAGCATCCCGTCGCGGTCCTCGACGGTGTCGAAGAGGGAGGTCGCCGTCAGCGTGGTCTTCCCGTCGTTCTCTTCGAGCGTCAGTGTGTCGACGGAGATGTGGCCGGGCATCCCCTCCCACTCGAACGTCCACACGATCCGCTCGGGTCGGACGATCTCGCGAAACTCTCCCCGAAATCCCTGAAGGTCACCGTCGGTGCCCTTGTGGACGATCCGCCACTTGCCGCCCGGCCGGAAATCGATCTCGCAGCTGTCGAACTTGTACCTCCTCGGCCCCCACCAGTTCGACATGTGCTCGCACGAGGTGTGCGCCTCGAACACCAGGTCGCGCGGCGCGTCGAACACGCGGGTCATGACGATCTCCCGGTCCGACGGGGTCGTCACGGTGAGCTGGTTGCTACCGCTTCTTTCCATCCCCCTGCTCCTTTCCTCGTCCCTGGAGCTCATCCAGGTACTCGTCCAACCGGTCGTAGCTCTCCTCCCAGAACTGTCGGTACGCCTGAGCCCACTCAGCCACCTCCTTGAGTGGCCCCGCCTCGAGACGGGCGGGTCGCCACTGCCTCTCCCGGCCCCGGCCGACCAGCCCGGCCCGCTCGAGCACCTTCAGGTGCTTCGAGATAGCCGGCAGGCTCATGTCGAACGGATGCGCCAGCTCGGTCACCGTGGCCTCCCCCGTCGCCAGCCTCGCCAGGATCGCCCGGCGAGTGGGATCGGCGAGGGCAGCAAAGGTCCGGTCGAGCTGCTCGGTTGCCGTCGCGGTTGTGGTCGCCGTTCTCATTAAACCCTCCGGTTATATAACTGAACGGTAAAATACCTGGACCGAGGCCGGTTGTCAAGCCCCACTTTATAGAGATACCCCCGGGCGGTGCCGCTGGCACAGGCGAGTCTCGCCGGGGAATGATTTCGCTCTGCTCGCGTGCCTCGGGTGCCAGAGGAGGAGAGAGTGACCGGATACGGGGTCGAGACGGTTTCTGTCGACGGTCGCACCACGGCTCTCGGGTCCGCGGGGCCGTTCACCTTGACCGTGGACCGCCCCGCCGAGGGCGGCGGCGGAGGCCAGGGCTTCAACGGCGGCCAGCTCCTGAACCTCGCCGTCGCCGGGTGCATCTGGAACGACCTGTTCAGAGAGGCGGCCCGGGCCGGTATCACGCTGCGCCGGGTGTGGGT
>JBKPAF010000037.1:0-13846 GCA_046726275.1 Actinomycetota bacterium | reverse complement strand
GGACCTCGGCACGCTGTTCGAGTTCCAGGCCGATCCCGAGGCGAGCGCGATGGCGGCGTTCCAGTCGCGCGACCTGCCTGCGTTCCTCGAGCACGAGGCGAAGATCAAGGCCGACCCGTCGGCGATCAAGCGAACGATCGTCGTCGGCGGGGGAATCGTCGGCTCGATCGGAAGCTGGGAGGTCGAAGGTGAGCGCGACGTCGGGTTCTGGATCGGTCGCGATCACTGGGGAAACGGCTACGCGACCGCGGCCCTGCGCGCGTTCCTCGACATCGACTGCCACAGGCCGTTGCACGCACACGTGGCCGACCACAACGTCGGTTCCAGGCGCGTGCTCGAGAAGTGCGGCTTCGTACTCGACCACTCGGCGCAGGAAGAAGACATGCTGGAACACGTGCTCGTGCTCACCGATTGACGCGACCGCCTTCGCGTTCCGTGAGCTCTTCGCCCAGGAACATCGCTGAACGCTCGCCCACCACAGCGAGGGGTTGCAAGACGCCACCTTCTCGATCCGCGGAGAAGGCTCCAAAAGCGTAGACAGCTGGGGAGGGGGCGCTGGCGCCGTTCGGTGATCTAGGCCACTTCCGGAAGTGGTACCTCGGAGGCGGCATGGATAGCATTCGTGGCGGACCTCGATGAACGGGTAGTAGGTCGATCTGAGGGTCAGGACTCATACGACAGTCTGCTCACAGGACACGGCGGTATCGGATCTCGGGGACGACGACCCCCAAGACCTCCGCGGTCCGCTCCGCTCCGTCGGTCGCCCACCCCGCCGCCTCGTAGAACCGCCGGGCACGCGCATTGCCCGGCAGCACCCAGAGCACGGCTTCGCCATAGCCGAGTGAGGCAAGCTCAGCCTCCGCCCTTGCGAGCAGTGTTCGTCCGTGACCGCGGCCCCAGCGATCGGGGTCGATGTTGATTGCGTAGAGCCCGCCGGTGCCTGGCGAATCTGCGACCGGACCGACTGCGGCGAAGCCGACAACCTTCTCTTCATGATCGACGAGGACGAGTATTGGCCTGGAATCGTCCCGCCGAGCGAGTGCATTCGACCACATTTGAGCTCGGTCCCCGGCGGAGAGTCCGTCCAGATACTCGTCGGGCATCTGACCGCGATAAGCAACCTGCCAGGCGCGAACGTGGACTCGGCCCATGGCCTCCGCATCGTCGGTCCTTGCCGGACGAACCGTCGCCATACGGCCTGAAACTATCGCAACTTGGTCAGACAAACCCGGCGCGGCCGGGCGAGGGAGTCTAAGCCCTGAAGCAACTCGCTAGCGAACAGCCACCCACAGATAAGTTCCATGTGCGTAGACGCGCCATGCCGCTTCGGCCTGGCTGACCCGCCGGTAGCCTTTGCGGACTCCCTCGGTCAGACCCTCTCTATTAGCTACGGTGTCGGAGGGGGGATTTGAACCCCCACGGGCGATGAAGCCCACTAGGCCCTCAACCTAGCGCGTCTACCTAGTTCCGCCACTCCGACGAGGTCTCGAGACGATTCTAGCCGCGCCGGGCTATTGCCACTGCCAGGCCAGCCAGAACGTGGTGAAGCCGAAGAGGATCGCCGTGGCGACCGTGATCTGGTCCAGGCGGCGCTCCACCGAAGTGCCTCCGGAGAGGCTGGAGGCGCCACCGAACATGTCGGACAGCCCCGAACCCTTCCCCGAGTGCAGCAGGATGAAGATGATCAGGAACAGGCAGGCCATCAGGTGGAGCACGATCACGCCCACGTTGATCAGGTTCGAGACGGCAAGCATGGCGTTCGACATCCCCAGCATGATATCGGCTCCTCCCGGCTGTGACCCGCAGGGCTCGGTCTACGCCTCGGCGGCGATGATGGCCCGGTCCTCCAGCGGGAAGTGGCACGCGGCCACCTGTCCCTCGTGGTGAGGAAGGAGCTCGGGCTGCTGCTCCTTGCAGATGGGGAACTGGGCCCGGGGACACCTGGGGTGGAACCGGCACCCGGACGGCGGGTCGATCGGTGAGGGGACGTCGCCCTCCAGGATGATGCGCTTCTTCTGAGCGGCCAGGTCCGGGTCCGCGATCGGGACCGCGGACATCAGGGCTCCGGTGTAGGGATGCTTGGGGTTGCGGTACAACGTCTCACCGGGAGCCATCTCGACAACCTTGCCCAGGTACATCACCGCCACCCGGTCGGACACGTGCTTGACCACGGACAGGTCGTGGGCGATGAACAGGTACGTCAGCTTGAACTCCTCCTGGAGATCCTCCAGGAGGTTCAGGATCTGGGCCTGGATGGAGACGTCGAGCGCGGAGACGGGCTCGTCCGCCACGATGAGCTTGGGACGCAGGGCGAGGGCCCGGGCGAACCCGATCCGCTGGCGCTGCCCTCCGGAAAAGGCGTGGGGATACCGGTTGTAGTGCTCCGGGTTCAACCCTACGAGCTCCATGAGCTGTTTGACCTCGTTCTTGATCTGGTCCTTGCGAACGGTTCCATGGAGCCTGAACGGTTCGCCGATGATGGCCCCGACCGTCTTACGGGGATTCAACGAGGCGTAGGGGTCCTGGAAGATCATCTGCATGTCGCGGCGGAGGCGACGGAGCTCCTTGCCCTGGAGACGGGTGATGTCCTGGCCGTCGAAGTAGATCGTCCCCTCCGTCGGGTCGTACAGCCGCATGACCACCCGGGCCAGAGTGGACTTGCCGCACCCGGTCTCTCCTACCAGGCCCAGCGTCTCTCCCGGGTAGACCTCCAGGTCCACCCCATCGACCGCGTGGACGTGGCCGATCGTCTTCTGGAAGATGATCCCCCGGGCCAGCCGGAACCACTTCCTGACGCCCTCCAGCTTGACCAGCGGGGTCCGCTTCGTCTCTTGCTGAGGCTCGGTGCGTTCGTTGACCGTGATGCTCACTGTCGGACCAGCACCTCCTCCTTCAAGATGCGCTCCTTCTCCACGACTGGCAAGTGGCAGGCCGAAGCGTGATGGCCGTTCACCGGAAGGAGCTGCGGGACCTCCGCCCTGCAGATGTCCATGATGTAGGGGCATCTCGGGTGGAAGGGGCAACCGGTCGGGACGTGGATCAGAGAGGGTGGCTGGCCCTTGATGGGCTTGAGTCGCTCGGTGCGGTCCTGGTCGATGCGGCT
This sequence comes from Actinomycetota bacterium, assembly GCA_046726275.1. Taxonomy (GTDB): domain Bacteria; phylum Actinomycetota; class UBA4738; order UBA4738; family UBA4738; genus DASXTW01. The sequence continues at coordinate 10,743 of JBKPAF010000037.1, read as the reverse complement.
GATGGAACCGAGGAGCCCCCACGTGTAGGGGTGGTGCGCTCCGTAGTAGATGTCGCGTCGATCACCGAACTCCACGATCCGGCCCGCGTACATCACCATGATGTCGTCGCAGTGCTCGGCCACCACCCCGAGGTCGTGGGTGATCAGGACGACTGCCGCGTCGAATTCCTCCTTCAGCCGATCGATCAGGTCGAGGATCTGGGCCTGCACCGTCACGTCGAGGGCCGTGGTGGGTTCGTCGGCGATCAGCAGGTCGGGGTTGAGGGCGAGGGCCATGGCGATCATGGCTCTCTGCCGCATCCCTCCACTGAACTCGTGAGGATACTGCCGGGCCCGTTCCCTCGGCCGGGGGATGCCGACCAACTGGAGAAGGTTGATGGCCTCCTCCAAACCCTCCTTCTTGGACATACCTCGATGAGCCTGGAAGACCTCGGAGATCTGTGGGCCCACCCGGTGCACCGGGTTCAGGGCCGTGAGGGGGTCCTGGAAGATCATCCCGATCTTCGCCCCCCGGACGTGGCGCATCTCCTCGTCCGGCACCTTCAGGAGATCCTGACCCCGGAACAACACCTCGCCCTTGATCCGGGCCTGCTTCTTGGTGACCAGCCCCATGACCGTGAGGAAGCTCACGCTTTTCCCGGATCCCGACTCCCCTACCACCCCCAGGGTCTCGCCGGGCGCCACCGTGAGCGAGACGCCGTCGACGGCCTTGACCAGGCCGTCCTCCGTGGGGAAGTGGACTTTGAGGTCCTTGACCTCGAGCAGGGGCTCAGGCAATGACTTCTCCTGGCTTCCCCCTCATACGGCGCCCCCGATCTTCTGGTGGGGATCCATGGCGTCGCGCAACCCATCCCCAAGGAAGTTCACGCACAACACCGTGATCAGGATGGCCAGGCCGGGAAACCAGACCAGCCACGGATAGAGCTGGGCGAATTGCCGGCTCCCATTCAGCAGGTTCCCCCAGGTGGGCGTCGGCGGCTGGACTCCGAATCCCAGGAACGACAGCGCGGATTCGGTGAGGATGGCGGCAGCCACTCCCAGCGTCATGTTCACGATGATCGGACCCATCGCGTTGGGAAGCATGTGGTAGTACATGATGCGGTTGTGAGCCGCGCCCGATGCCCGGGCCGCCTCGACGAACTCCTTCTCTTTTAATGATAAGAACACTCCCCGGATGATTCTGGCCAGGGGCATCCAGAAGAACAGGGACAGGATCAGCACGATGTCGAAGAGGCTTCCACCCAGGGCCGCCGCGGCGATGATCAGGATCACCAGGAACGGGATGGACAGAAACAGGTCCGTGACCCTCATCAGGAGGTTGTCGATCCAGCCACCGAAATACCCGGCCCAGGCGCCCACCAGAGAACCGATGATCCCCGAGGAGAGGGCCACCGAGATCCCGACCAGCAGAGAGATCCTTCCTCCGTACAACACCCTGGTGAACACGTCCCGCCCGAGCTGATCGGTTCCGAACCAATGGGCGGAGCTCGGCGGCTGCACCCTGTTCAGCAGGTCCTGCTCGGCGAACCCGTACTGGGAGATGACACCGACGAAGAGACAGGCCAGCGTCAACACGACCAGGATGATGGAGCTGGCGATGGCCAGCTTGTGCCGCTTGAACCGCCTCCAGGCCAGTTGGTGAGTGGTGAGGACCCGGTCCGCCGCCGTGGTGGGAGCCTCGTCGGGACCTCGCCCCGGAGCCTCGATCGGCAACGGCTGCGCCGCAGCGGGAACGCGCTCGATCTGATCGGAGTCATGCATAACGGATCCTCGGGTCCAGGATGGCATACATGATGTCTGCCACCAGGTTGAAGATGATCACGAAGGTCACCGCCACCATCATCCACGGCAGGACCTGCTGATAGTCCCCCCGGAACATGGCATCGATGAAGAACCGACCCATGCCGGGGTACTCGAAGATGGCCTCGGTGATGATCAGGCCCCCGGCGATGGCCCCCACGTCGATGGCCACCTGGGTGGTCAGGGGGATCAGGGCGTTGCGCATGGCGTGGCGGACGATCACCCGGCGCTCCCGGAGGCCCTTGGCCCGGGCCGTTCTCAGGTAGTCCGAGTGCAGGACTTCCAGCATGGAGGCCCGCATGTACCGGCTGTAGTAGGCGATGATCTGCACCGACAGGACCAGCATGGGCAGGACCAGGTGGCGGGCCCGGTCGACCAGGTTGAACCCGATCTGGCCCGGCTTGTACAACCCGGCGGTGTAGAAGATCGGCTCGCCCAGGTGTAACCACTTGGTCAGGTAGACCCCGAAGAAGATCTGTAAGAGCAGAGCGAACCAGAAGTTGGGGATGGACAGGCCGACGAACGCCGCGCTGGTGAAGAACTGATCGAAGAACGAATACTGGCGTAAGGCGGAATACACCCCGATCGACACGCCGACCAGAAGCGAGAAGCCAACAGCGACGAAGCCGAGGATCAGCGTGTTCACCAAGGCGGACTCGATGTCCGGGTAGACCGGGCGCCTGGTCAGAAGCGACCGCCCCCAGTCGCCGGTCACGAAGTTCCCGAGCCAGATCAGATACTGCTTCCACTGCGGTTCGTCCAATCCCGCCTCTTGCCTGGCGCGCTGGATGTCCGCCTGACTGACCCGCGGATTGATGGCGGCGCCCGCCAGTGGGTCGATGGTGGCCCGGATGACCACGAAGACCAGGACGCTGGAGATCAAGAGGACGGGGATCGCGAAGAGCAACCTACGGATGATGTATCGAAACATCCTGGTCCCTCCCGGCCGAGTTCACCCCAATTATATGGTGGATGCCAGACCCGGCGGGGCGACCCGCCGGGTCTGGCCTTCCTCCGTTCCCTCCTCGGTTCGTGCCTAGGTTGCGGCCGGCACGTACCACTCGTTCATGTTGAAGAACATGCCGAGGTTGGAGGGGATGTAGTCGGACAGGGGGCCCGCGACCTTGTCGGTCCGCCACGCGCCCACGTTCGGGAGCACGTACAGCGGCAACGACAGGAAGTCGGTGGCCTCCGCGGCGTAGACCTGGTTGAGCAGGTCGAGCCGCTTTGCCGGGTCGAGCTCCTGGTCGCTCTGGTGCATCAGGTCAGTGGCCTGCTGGTTGCACCAGTGGTTCCAGTTGCCTCCGGCGAACTCGTTCGCGGCGGTCGGAATGTTCTCGCAAGCGAACGAGCTGGTGATGCTCGGGTCCACCGATCCACCAGTGGCGTAGTCCGCCATGGTGTACTTGCCGTGGGGCCCGATGTCCCCGAACAGCACGCCGGCCTCGTAGTTCTTGACCTTGAACTCGATGCCCGCGGCCTGGGCCTTGTCCTTCAGGAGTTCCTGGGTGGTGGTCCGCCGGGTGTTGGTGGCCACCGTGGAGTACTCGATCACGAGCTTCTTCCCGTCCTTGGTGCACGGGGAGGCCGAGCAGTCGTAGCCCGCTCCTTCCAGGATGGACTTGGCCTTCTCCGGATCGTAGCTGAACTGTTCGAACGGCTTGTTCTGGCACCAGTTCCCGATGTTCGGGAAGGAAACGAAGCCACAGTTCAGCACTTCCGCGTTCGGGTTGTTCAGCTTGATGATCGCGTCGATGACCGCCTGACGGTCGATCGAGTACATCAGGGCCTCACGAACCGCGGCGTCCTTGAACGCCGCCGACTCGTGCTGGAACCACAGCGCCTCGAAGTACGCCCCGTCAGACCCGACCGCCTTGACGTTCGGGTTGGACGCGACCTGGTCGAGCAGGCTGACGTCGGAAGGCTGCGGGTAGATCGCCGCGACCTCACCGGTCAGCAGGGACTGGATCTCGGTGGCCTGGTCAGTTCGAGGAACGATGGTCACCTGGTCCAGGTTCGCTACCTTGCCGTAGTACTTGTCGTTCCGGGCGAAGACGGCCTGGTCCTTGCTCCAGTTCTTCAGGATCCAGGGGCCGCCGGAGAACGGGATGCTGTCCTGCATCTCGTCCTTCAGGTTCGGCTTCGCCGCATCCGCGCTGGGGAACGCGGCCTTCTTGAAGATCCCCTGATACACGCCACCGAACAGGTCCGGCCAGTCGACGAACACGTTCGTGAACTTGACGACCGCGGTCGCCGGGTCACTGGTGTCCACCGACTCGATCTGGTCGTACCCCACCGTGGTATAGGCGCCGGTGGTGTTCATGATGGCTTTCCATGTGAACTCGAAGTCCGCCGAGGTGATCGGCGACCCGTCGTCCCACACGGCCTTGGGGTTGATCTTGAAGGTCACGGTGAACGGGCTCTGGGTCACTCCGCCGTTGTCCAGGGTCGGAGCCTCAACCAGCAGCGGCGACGCGATGAAGTTGCCCTGCAGGTCGAGGACCATGGCCCGCGGCAGCACGTGCAGCGCTACCGAGTACCAGTACCACGTTGCGGACGAGCAGCTGGTGATCGGGTTCACGCACTCCGGCCACTGCTCGGCTCCGATGACGATCTGCCCGCCCTTGGTAACGGTAGGTGCGGACGTGGTTCCGCCTCCCGGTGGAGTTTCCTCTCCCCCACCACAGGCGGTCGCGATGATCGCCACAACCGAAAGCACGGCGATCGCGCGAAATACGAACTTCAACTTCATACCCCCTCCCTTCTCGCGGCCCCCCTTTGGGGGCAGCCCGCGAAAGACTACCGACATGCCCGCCAAACAGCCAACGGGCTCTCACCTGTTTATACGGGAACCGCAGTTCAGGGGGATTGGATCGAGGAAGCAATACGAGCGCCGCCGCTCGGGGTCGGTTCGGGTCTCGGATTGCTCATGTTTTGAGCAATCCGATCAGACGGGGCACGATTTCCACGCCCCTCAGGACCCCCAGCGAGCCCTCCCGGGCGGCCGATTCGCCGAAGCTCCCCGTCCCGTCCGAGGGGACCTCCGGGCCCGCGACGAGCAGGGGGACGGGGTCGGCCGTGTGGGCCTTTCGCACACAGGACGTGGAGTGGTCGGCTGTCACGGCCAGCACGGTTCGGCCCGTGGGGATCCGGAGCAGAAGCTCACCGAAGAACAACCGGTCGATGTCCTCGATCACCTCCAGTTTGTCCCCTGCCCGGCCGTCGTGGGCCGGAACGTCCGGGCCCTTGATGTGGATGTACAGGGCGTCGTAGCCGCCGAGCGCCTCCGCCGCCAGCTCCGCCCAGGCGGCGTATTGCTCGGGCCGAGGCATGTCGGTCGGGGCGTCCACCGGGGCCATCCCCAGGACCATGGCGATGCCCCGCTCGACCGGCATCTCGACGAAGCATCCCCACTCGGGGCCGAACCTTTCCTTGATGGGTTCCAGACGGGGGACGTGGTCACCCGCATCCCTCGTGAGGATGAGGTTCGCCGCGAGCCGGCCTCCGGCCCTCCGACGAGCGTTGACCTCCGACGCCTCCAGGATCCGGGCCGACTCCCGCACGAACTCGTTGGTCAGCTCCGCCGCCCGACGCGCTTCCTCCGAGTCGTCCAGGGGACGACACTCCGCGACGCGGTTCTCGAAGGTCTCCAGGGCCACGCCCAGGCTGCCTTCCTTCGCGTAGGCGGGGTCCGTGTTGGTCACGTTGGCCGACAGCGGCCCCTCCAACGACCGGATGACCAAGGCCCCGCGGTGTTCCACGGTGGCCTGGAGGTGGAATTGCGCCCGGGGAAGTGTGAGTGATCGGTTCACCTCATCGGCGAGAGCCCGGGCGTCCTCGCTCGGCAGGTCCCGGCCGACCCGCCGGTCGACGATCTCTCCGTCGTCCTGGGTGGCCAAGTTGACTCGGTGGGCCAGGTCCCCGTCGCGGAAGGCCATGCCGGCCCCGAGCGCCTCCAGTACCCCTCTCCCGGGATGCTCCTCGCGCGGGTCGTACCCGAGGATGGCGAACACGGCGGTGTCGGACTCCGGCGCGACGTCCTCCCCGACCGTGTGGACGAGGCCGAGCGCGCCCCTTCGGGCCAGCTCGTCGAGCACCGGCGTCTGGGCTTCCTCCAGGGGCGTTCGTCCGCCGAACTCAGGGATGGGGTCGTCTCCCAGCCCGTCGAGGCACACGTAGAGAAGCTGGTTCATGCCGATCTCATTTGTACTTGACGATCAGCGCGAACTCCTCGGGGTCGAGGCTGGCCCCGCCGACCAGGGCGCCGTCGATCTCGGGATGCGCCATGAAGTCGCGGATGTTGCCCGCCTTCACACTCCCTCCGTACTGCACCCGCATCGCCTGAGCCGCTGGTTCGGAAGCCGTCGACGCCACAATGCGCCGGATCAGGCCGATCACCTCTCCGGCGTCCCCGGGCTCGGCGTTTCGGCCGGTGCCGATGGCCCAGATGGGCTCGTACGCCACCACCAGCGACGCGGCCTGATCTTCGCTCAGGCCCGCTGTCGCCGCTTTGATCTGGCCGACGACCTTGTCCTCGGTCCGCCCGGCGTCGCGCTCCTCCAGGGTCTCTCCGACGCAGAGGATCGGCATCATCCCGGCAGCGAACACGGCCCGGACCTTCCTCCGTACGGTCTCGTCGGTCTCGCCGAAGTACTGCCGCCGTTCCGAGTGCCCGACGATGACGTACCGGCAACTCAGCGCGGCCAGCATGCCGGGGGAGATCTCCCCCGTGAAGGCTCCCTTCTCTTCCCAATGGACGTCCTGCGCGCCCAGCCCGTACGGGAGCCGGTCCGCGTCGAACAGGGTCTGCAGCGACCGCAGGGCCGTGTACGGCGGGCAGATCACCACCTCCACGGATTCTGCGTCCTTCTTGTCGAGTAGATAGGAGAGCTTCTGGGCGGTCTGGATGGCCTCGAGATGCGACTTGTGCATCTTCCAGTTGGCCGCGATGATCGGGCGCCGTGGGGCCATCTAGGCCTCCTTCATCAGGACGGCGATCCCCGGCAGCTCGCGCCCCTCGAGATATTCGAGCGACGCCCCCCCACCCGTGGACAGATGGTCGACCTCGCCGTCCAGTCCGAACTTCCTGAGGGCGGCCAGGCTGTCCCCACCGCCCACCACGGAGAAGGCGCTGGCCCCCGCCACCGCGGTGGCCACCCCACGGGTTCCCGCCGAGAACGGCTCCAGCTCGAACATCCCCATGGGGCCGTTCCAGAAGATGGTCTTGGCGTCGGCGATGGTCCGGGCGAACTCCTCCACGGTTCGAGGGCCGATGTCGAGACCCATCAGTCCGCGGGGGATCCGGGACGCGCCGACCGTCTGGCGCTTGGCGTCGAGGGTTGGCTCCGCTGCCGCGACGACGTCTTCGGGGAGCTGGATGAGCACGCCACGGTTCTCGGCTTTGGCCGTGGCCTGTCTGACTTCGTCCAGCCGCTCGCGCTCTACCAATGAGTTCCCTACTTCTCCCCCGGCAGCGGCGATGAACGAGAAGGCCATTGCCCCTCCGATGAGCAGGGCGTCGACCCGCTCGAAGAGGGCGTTGACGGTGGACAGCTTGTCGGAGACCTTGGCCCCTCCCAGGATCGCCACGTACGGCTCCTCCGCCCCTTCGAGCAGCTTCGATAGGACCTCCACCTCTCGTTGCATGAGCCGGCCCGCGGCCGATGGCAACCGCTGAGCTACCCCGACCACCGAGGCGTGGGCACGGTGGGCCGCCCCGAAGGCGTCGTCCACGTAGCCGTCGGCCAGCGACGCGAGCTCCGCGGAGAACCCGGGGTCGTTCTCCTCCTCGCGGGGATCGAACCGAAGGTTTTCGAGGAGGGTGACCGAGCCCGCCCCGGCGGCCATCACGGCCTTCTGGACTGCCGGGCCGACCACCTCATCCAGCTTGCGGACGTGCTGACCGAGGGCCTGCTGCAACGCCTCCCCGACCGGATCCAGGCGGAGGGAGTCAACGGCCTTGCCCTTCGGTCGTCCGAGGTGGGAGCAGACGATCAGCGTCGCGCCCTTTTCGAGGAGTTGTTGGAGCGTGGGAACGCTCGCTCGGATCCGAAGGTCGTCGGTGACTTGGCCGTCCTCCAGCGGCACGTTGAGATCGCAGCGAACCAGGATCGTCTTTCCGACGAGGTCCCCGAGGTCCTCGATCGTCTGCAGCCGGCCGGGACTCACCGGCGCTACAGCTTCGAGGCGACCAGCTCGACCAGCTCCACCAGCCGGTTGGAATACCCCCACTCGTTGTCATACCAGCCGATGACCTTCACCAGATTGCCGATGGCCATGGTTGAGAGCGAGTCGAAGGTGCAGGAGTAGGGACTGCCCACGATGTCGCTCGACACGATGGGGTCCTCGCTGTAGGCGAGCTTCCCTTTCAGCTGCCCGGACCCGGCGGCCGTCTTGAAGGCCGCGTTGACCTCGTCGACCGAGGCTTCCTTCTTGAGGATGCAGACGAGGTCGGTGACCGAGCCGTCCGGGACAGGAACCCGCATGGCCAGGCCGTCCATCTTTCCCTTGAGCTCGGGCAGAGCGAGGGAGGAAGCCTTGGCCGCGCCCGTGGAGGCGGGCACGATGTTGATGGCGGCCGCCCGGGCCCTCCGCAGATCCTTGTGGGGCAGGTCCAGGAGATTCTGGTCGTTCGTGTAGGCGTGGACTGTGGTCATGAAGCCCCGGTCGATGCCGAACGCGTCTCCCAGCACCTTGGCCATGGGCACGACGCAGTTGGTCGTGCACGAGGCATTTGAGACGATGTGATGCTCGGCAGGTTCGTAGTCCTGCTCGTTCACTCCGAGCACGATGGTGACATCCTCCCCCTTCGCCGGGGCGCTGATGATCACCTTCTGGGCGCCAGCCTCGAGGTGCTTCTGGGCGTTCTCCCGATCGGTGAACAGACCGGTGGACTCGACCACGATCTCCGCGCCCAGCTCCTTCCACGGAAGGTTGGCCGGATCACGCTCGGCGATCACCTTGAGCGACGTCCCGTCGATCACCAGCCCCGAATCGTCGAACGCGACCTCGCCGTCGAAGCGGCCCAGGACCGAGTCGTACTTGAGCAGGTGGGCCAGCGTGCGGGCGTCCGTGATGTCGTTCACGGCCACGAACTCCAGGTCGGCGCCCTTCCGCTTGGCGGCCCGAAAGAAGTTGCGGCCGATCCTCCCGAACCCGTTGATGCCGATCTTGACGGTCATGACAGCCTCCTCGTGGGTGCATCCGGCGAGACCGCCGGGGCTTCCGCAATCCTAGTACCCGGGCAGAGGCCGGCGATTCGCCACGCGCCCGGGTCTCGGCGCCAGGCGCGGCTCAGTCTCGGTCGAGGTCGCGATGATCGACGGCCACGGAATGCCCGTGGCTACGGAAATACTCCGCGAGCTCATCCGCCACGACCACCGACCGGTGTCGCCCGCCGGTGCAGCCGACCGCGATGGTGAGGTAGGACTTCCCTTCCTGCACGTAGCCGGGGACCAGCGTGTTGAACAGGGAGCGCACCTTTCGCAGGAACTCGTCGAAGCCCCGCTGTCCCGACACGTAGGCGCGCACCTCGGCGTGGGTGCCCGGGAGGGGCCGAAGGCGCTCGATCCAGTGGGGGTTGGGGAGGAATCGGACGTCGAAAACCAGGTCCGCGTCGCGGGGAAGCCCGTACTTGAATCCGAACGAGATCAGGGAGACCTGGACACGGGTCTCCTCCGGGCGACTGGCGAAGATGTCCCGGATCCTGTCGCGCAGGTCGTGCGGCGACATCCCCGAGGTGTCGATGATGAGGTCCGCTCCTTCTTTCAGGGACTGCATCATCAGCCGCTCCTTGCGGATCCCTTCGACCACTCGGTCGGCCGGGGCCAGGGGATGGCGCCGGCGGGTCGCCTCGTACCTGTTCACGAGGTCCTCGTCCGAAGCGTCCAGGAACAGGATGCGATAGGGGATGTTGAGCTCCTTGAGATCCTGCAGGCCGCGGGACAGCTCGGGGAAGAACACCCCGCCCCTCACGTCGGCCACGATAGCCACGCGGCCGGGGTTCCCGGACGTCGAGGCGAGCTCGGCCATCTTGCCGATGAGCGCCGGTGGAAGGTTGTCGACCACGAAATACCCGAGATCCTCGAAGGACTTCGCCGCCTCGGACCTGCCCGCACCCGACTGCCCCGTGATGATGGTGAAATCGACGGCCCTCTCCGGCTCGGGCGCCGGCCGCTTGATCCTCTGCGCGCGGGCAGTGGCCACTCAGCCAACCGCCCTTCGTTCCACCGGTTGAAGCCGGTGGAGATGCTCATAGATGGTGCGAGCCAGGGACGCGCCGACCCCAGGGGTGGCGGCGATCTCCTCGGGCGAGGCCGACCGGAGGCGGGCCAGCGAGCCGAAGTGCCGAAGGAGGGCCTTCTTCCGGGTGGTGCCGACGCCGGGGATGTCGTCCAGGACAGAGTGGATGGCCCGCTTGGCGCGTTTCGTCCGGTGATACGTGATGGCGAACCGGTGGGCCTCGTCTCTGATGTGCTGCAAGAGAAAGAGCGAATCCGATCCCCGGGGGATGGTGAGGGGTTCGGGCTGTCCGGGCAGGTACACCTCCTCCAGGCGTTTGGCCAGCCCAATGGCCGGGATGGCGAGTCCATGCTCGGCCAGCACCCGCTCGGCGACCGAAAGCTGACCCCGGCCCCCGTCCACGACGATCAGCGACGGCGGGTAGGCGAACCGACCGGGACGCTTCGGTCGGTCCCCGTCCCGACCTGACGGTGCGGCCTGGAGACGGGCGAACCGGCGACGCAGCACTTCATCCATACTCGCGAAATCGTCCTGGCCCGGGACGCCCTTGACCTCGAACTTCCGGTAGTCGGTCCGCTTGGGCAGCCCATCCTCGAACACGACCATCGAGCCGACCTTGTCGGTCGGTCCCAGGTTCGAGATGTCGTATGCCTCGATCCGCAGCGGGGCCAGGGGAAGCCCGAGGACTTCGCCCAGTTCGCT
>JBKPAF010000036.1:0-11871 GCA_046726275.1 Actinomycetota bacterium | reverse complement strand
ACCACGAGCGCCACCACCACGGAGAAGGCCGGCCGCCGTGGGGATGGCACGGCCGAGCCGCGTGGTTCGGTCCATCGTGGCCCGGAGGCAGGCGGGCCCGACGGGGGGACGTCCGAACGGCGCTCCTGGCGATGCTGGCGGAACGGCCGATGCACGGCTACGACCTGATCCGGGAGCTCGAGAGCCGGTCGGGCGGGGCCTGGCGGCCGAGCCCCGGATCCATCTATCCGACCCTCCAGATGCTGGAGGAGGAAGGGCTCATCGGAGGGGAGGACCAGGACGGGAAGCGGGTCTTCACCCTCACGGACGCCGGCCGGAAGGAGCTCGAGGAGCGGCGCGAGCGGGACGGCGGGGCCGCCCCGTGGGAGCCCGGTTCTTTCGGCCCAGCGATGGGGCAGCTACGCGATGCGATGTTCGGCCTGGGCGCGGCGGCAATGCAGGTCGGGCGGACGGGTTCGGAGGATCAGCGCAAGCGGGCGGCCGAGGTCATAAGCGAGGCGCGCAAGGAGCTCTACCGGATCCTGGCCGAGGACTGATCAAGGCGGTTTCGTGCGCGAGATGGGAGAGCGGCCCTCCGCGGGTCTGTCCGCGTCGCCGATAATGCCCGCATGTCCTCCATGCGGGACATGCTTCGGCGTGCCGCAGAGCACGCCGCCAGCTATCGCGAGGGCGCGGGGGATCGACCCGTCGCGCCGTCTGTTGACCTCGACGCGCTGCTCGTCGCCCTGGGTGGCCCGGTCCCGTCGGAGGGAAGCGATCCCCAGGCAGTGATCGAGCAGCTCGTAACCGCGGTGGAGCCGGCGCTGGTGTCGACCGCGGGACCGAGGTACTTCGGCTTCGTCATCGGCGGCGCCCTCGACGCCCCCACCTGTGCCGACATCCTGACCACAGGGTGGGACCAGGTCGCGTTCAACTCCACTACGTCGCCCGCCGCGGCGGCGATCGAGGACGTGGTCGGCGATTGGCTCAAGCAGTTGTTCGGGCTGCCCGCTCATGCTTCCTTCGGACTGGTCACCGGGGCCCAGAGCGCGAACACCGTGGCGCTGGCGGCGGCCCGGCACCGGGTCCTCGCCCAGGCCGGGTGGGACGTGGAGACTCTCGGGCTCACCGGCGCGCCGAAGATCCGGGTGGTGGCGAGCGAGGAGCGCCACGCCACGATCGATCGTTCGTTGCGACTTCTGGGGATCGGGGCCGGAGCTGTCGAGCCCGTCGCCGCGGGCGCGAACGGCGCCATCGACCCCGAGGCCCTGGTCGGCGTCCTGGATGCGGGTCCGGAGTTGCCGACCATCGTGTGCGCCCAGACGGGAAACGTGAACACGGGCGCCTGCGACGATCTGGTCGCCGCGTGTGACGCGGCCCGCACGCGCGGCGCCTGGGTTCACGTCGACGGCGCCTTCGGGCTCTGGGCTGCCGTGAGCCCCGCGCTGAAATACCTCGTCGCAGGCATCGATCAGGCCAACTCGTGGACCGTGGACGGGCACAAGTGGCTGAACGTTCCCTATGACACGGGATTCGTGCTCTGCGCAGATGCCCACGCGCACGCCGCCTCGATGTCGTATACGGCCGCCTACCTCGAGGGGGGCGGTGAGGGGCAGGTCCGCGCGCCGTCCGACTATGTCCCCGAGTCATCGCGCCGCGCCCGCGGATTCGCGACGTGGGCCGCCATCCGCCAGCTGGGTCGGCGGGGCCTGAGTGAGCTCATTGAACGGTGTTGTGCCCTGGCCCGACGGTTCGGCGAGCAGCTCGGCGCGATCGAAGAGGCCGAGGTCGGCAACGACATCGTCCTCAACCAGGTCCTGGTGAGGTTCGGCTCCGACGAACGCACCGATCGGCTCATCGCCGCCGTGCAGCGCGAGGGCACGTGCTGGATGGGCGGGACGACCTGGCGCGGCCGCCGGTACATGCGGATCTCCGTTTCCAACTGGTCGACGACTGAGGCCGACGTCGACAAGGCGGTCGAAGCGATCAGGAGATTGTTGCCCGGGACGATCGGTTGACTTAGCCAGCTCTAGTCTGGGGCGCCGGCCTTCCGCAGAGACTCCACGCCGGAGATGCCTAACCGGAACACGATCGAGGTGTACGTTTCGATGCAGGCCAAGACAGCCTCTCGGGGACCGAGGCGCCACTCCTGGCTTTCGTAGAAGGCCGCCTGGCTCCGCTCGAGATCATCCACACTGGCATACGCCCGAATCAGGTAGAAGGCGTCTACGTCCCCCAATGAGGGCCCGAAGGACACCACATCGATCCCTCGGTGCCGAAGCATCGGCACCGAGGCCTCCCCGACCAACCGAGCGAACTCTACGGCCGTCCCCGGCTTGAGCCCGTAGGAACGGATCTCGAGGATCCGCGCCGCCTCGCCTTCCTCAGTCACTCCGGCTGCTCAGGGATTCCCGCCGAGCGGAGTCGCCCGGAACGCCACCGCATCGCCGGTCTCCGCATCGATCGTCTGACCAGTGATCTCCCTGGCGTCATTGATGTCGTTGGCGAAGACGAGGTGGCCGGTGTAGCCGGGCACGAGTTCGTTCAGGTCGGTCATCACGCCGTCTTCCCAGAGGAAGGCGCGACAACTCCCGAAGCCGGCGGTGCACGACAAGCCCACCACCTGGCCTTGTTCGTTGATGCCCAGCCCCTGACTAAGCGCGTCGCCGGGCAAGGTACCGAGATCCTGCATGCCCTCCTCTTGGGTCCACAGGAACGCGTGAGCGTTGAACGCGCCGGGGTCGCCGCCCGGCAGGTTGGCGAACCCCACGACCTCACCTCGCTGATTCATGGCCATCGGCGTGTTCCACGCGACACCGCCAAGGTTCCCGAGGTCGGTTGGCCTGCCACGTTCCCACAGCACGGCGTGGGCGGCGCTGAAACCGCCAACGGCGTTGGCGCAGATGCCAGAGATGCCCACCACCTGGCCCCGGTTGTTGATCGCCGTCGCGGCGCTGGTCGTGTCGCCAGGGAGTGGAGGGAGCTCCTGGATCCGGTCGCCGTGATGGGTGTCCCACCGGACAGCCCGGAACTGCAAGACCTGGGGTGGGTTGCAGGTCGGATCGTGAACGGTGTTTTCCGCCCACCCGACGACGTGCCCCCGGTTGTTCGCGCCCGTGGCGAAGCCGTTGTTGCCTCCCAGGGTGGGAAGGGGCCTCATCACGCCGTTTTGCCACACGAATCCGAGGCAGATGTGCCCCGTCGCTGTCGGGAAGAAGAACGAGCAGCTCCACGACTCTCCCAGCGGATCCATCTGATCGGTCTCGGCGACGCCGGCGATCATCCCGGCGTTGTTCTTCACCGGCCACAGGACGGCGCTGTTGGGTCCGCCGAGCGTCCCGAGGTCGAGGGGAGTCCCATCTCGCCACAGGGCGGCCCGGGTCGCCTCGTCACCCGACAGGTTGGAGGAGCCGGCGATCCACCCGCGGTTGTTGACGCTGTTTCCGGCGCTGGTCGTCCCGCCGAGTGAACCGAGCTCGGTGACCTGGTACAGGCTCGTCCGAGTCTGCTGGGCTCCGGCCGGACCCACGTCAGAGGTGAGGAACGCCAGCGAGGCGACGAGGGCTGCCAGCGCGATCAGCGTGCGAAACCTGATGCGTCTCATGGTGCTCCCTCCTTTGTGTCGAGGTCGAGAACACAGATGGTCACACTGGTCGTTCTCCAACCCGGAGGTACGGAGAGTCGGCGGGTCAGAAGGTGGTCATTTCCGGACAGGAGTACGCGGCGGAGATCCCTCGCCCAGCCACAGATGTATGGCCGCGTGCGAGCGCCAGGGCCGCCAGCGCTCCGCCTCGTGCTCAGCCTCTCGAGGTGCGACCGGTTCACCTACGGAGAGCGATCGCCGAAGCGTGAGATCGGTCGACGGGAACGCGTCCGGTTCTCCCATGCGAAGGGCAAGGTACTGAGCAGTCCACGGACCGAGGCGCCGGATGGCAGTGATCGATCGGACGAGCTGCTCCAACGCTTCACTGCGATCCAGTCGAACAGAGTGATCCAGGACGGCTTGGGCAAAGGCGTTCACGGCGGTGGCGTGCTCGGAGGTGAGACCGATTCCGCTGAGATCGGCGCCCGCCAGCACCGATGGCGACGGGAACAGATGGGTCAGGCCGAACTCTCGGAGCCCTGGGACGGGCGAACCGTGCTGCTCGACCAGCCGCGCAGCGAGCCTGCTGCCACCCGCACCGCCGTTGCGCCGGCCGAGGATGGCTCGGACGCCGGTCTCGAACGGATCCCACACGCCGGGTGGGCGGATCCCCGGCCGGGCCCGCACGAGGGGACCCACGATGGGGTCGGAGGTCAAGTGCTGGGTGGCTGCTTGGATGTCGCAGTCGAGGTTGAAGACGCGTCGAGCACGCTGCGCGATGTGGATCAGGCCTTCCCAGTGCGGCAAGTGGGCCCGGAGCAGAACGTGATCGGGGCCGCCCTGAGACAGCTCGATCACCCCGGGGTCGCCATCGATGACCACGGTTCGTCGGTAGGTGCCACCCGACACGGACTCGACACCCGGGATCGCGCGGGAAGCCAGGTAGGTCAGCATGGGTTCCCAGTCGAGCGGAGGCTGGAAGGGCAACCGCAGCACCAGGCCTCCGTCGGCCACGAGGCGATCGCTCAGCCGCCGGCGTGCCCGGAGCTCGCTCGGCGGGCCCCGAAACACCGCCCGGCAGTCCCGGTTGAGCTGCCTGACGCTGCCGAAGCCGGCGGCCAAGGCGATGTCCGCGATGGTCAGGTCCGTGTCGTCGAGGAGCCGGCGAGCGAAGTGGGTTCGGGTCGACCGGGCAAGTTGATCCGGCGTGACTCCGAGGTGTTCCTGGAACAAGCGGCGCAGATGTCGAGCGGAGACGAACAGCCGTGCGGCCAGATCGTGCTCGGTCTTTCCGTCGAGGGCGCCATCGAGAATGAGCCGGACCGCACGGCAGACGACCTCGGGACCCTCCCAGCCCATGGGGGGCTGGCTCCGGTACGGCCGGCACCGCAGGCAGGCGCGATACCCGGCAGCCTCCGCTGCGGCCGCCGACCAGAACTGGCGGACGTTCTTGGGCAGAGGCTGGGCACCGCAGCCCGGCCGGCAATAGATGCCCGTTGTGACCACGGCCCCGAAGGTGGTCATGCAGCTGATGATGGCCGACTCCTGTCGTTCCTGCCGGACACATTCGGACACGCGTGACCCTGTCCGAATCCGGCGAGATCGGGAGCCGAACGTCATCGATGATGGAGCTCGGCTGAAGACAGGGGACGCCCGCCCTCCTCTCAATGGAGGAGGCACAGTGGGAGACACCGAGGTGCTGAAGGAGCTGAACGAGCGGTTCGTCGACGCATTCCGCCGGGGATCCTGGGAGCTGCTCGAGCCGATGCTTTCTCCGTCGTTCTCGTACCTGGACGGAGCGACGGGTGAGGTTTGGGATCAGGAGCGATACATCGAGGACCTGCGAAGCAATCCCCAGCCGACCATCGGTATCGACCAAGTGGTGGTGCACGTGGACGGGGACGTCGCGATCGTGTCCGCCAGGAGCTCCACGGGGCCCACGAGGTTCAACCGGTACATCGACACGTACGAGCGGCGAGAGGACGGCTGGGTCTGCGTCCACGCCTGCGTGTGGCCTCTGCGGCAGAGCGACCAGTAAGGGTGGGCGCAGGACACAGAGTGACTACCATGGCCGGGTCGTGGAGGGGTTCACGCGTCAAGAGCTAGTTAGGCGGGCCGGTGTTCCGGCCGAGTTCGTCGATCGGCTTGTGGGCCTCGGGATCGTTACTCATGCCGAGGGAAGCTCTTTCTTCTCCGGCGGGGACGTTCGGACGGTTCGTTTCGTTCACGGGCTCGAGCAGGGGGGAATTCCCCTTGAGGCCGTTGGTTCGGCCGTGCGAAGCGGGGCGCTGTCCTTCGCGTTCTTCGACGCCTCCTACTGGGACCGCTTCGGTGGGCTGACGTCGAAGACCTATCGGGAACTGAGCGGCGAGACCGACCTTCCTGTGGAGCTCCTGCAGGGCGTTCGGGAGTCGATGGGGTTTGCTCGCCCTGACCCAGACGATCCCGTCCGGGAGGACGAGCTCGAGGCCATTCCATTGCTGAAGACGCTAATCGCCCTGGGCGTCGACCCCGTCGTCCTGGAGCGGCACATCAGGACCTGGGGCGAGAGCATGCGCCGGGTCGCCGAGGCCGACGGCAATTTCTATCGCATCCACATCGAGACCCCGCTCCTCCAGGCAGGGCTCAGCTGGTCGGAGATGGTGCAGGCAGGGTCACAGGCGTCGGAGATGATTGCCCCCCTCCTCGACCCCGCTCTGCTTGCCCTCTATCACGCCCAGTCGGAGCACACCTGGCTGGCCAACGTCGTGGAAGCGGTGGAGGCCACTTTGGAGCAGGAGGGGCTGCATCGGGGCGTCAGCCGTCCGCCCGCGATGTGCTTTCTGGACCTGAGCGGGTACACCCGGCTCACCGAGGAGCGAGGTGACGAGGCCGCGGCGGAGATGTCAGGGACCCTTGGGAAGATCGTGCAGCGAAGTTCGCACGGGCGTGGTGGCCGACCCGTCAAGTGGCTGGGCGATGGGGTGATGGTCTACTTCAGAGAGCCTCCGGCCGCGGTGCTGTTCGCATTGGAGATGCTCGAGGACATTCCAGCAGCGGACCTTCCGCCCGCCCACGTGGGGATCGACGCAGGCCCGGTGATCTTCCAGGACGGTGACTATTTCGGAAGGACGGTCAACGTGGCGGCCAGGATTGCTGCCCACGCTACCGCTGGCCAGGTCCTCGTGAGCGACGACCTCGTGCGGGTCACCGCCGCCCCCGGCGTCGAGTTCGTCGATCTCGGCTCCGTCGAGCTCAAGGGAGTCTCGCGACCGATCCGGCTCCATGAGGCTCGATTGCGAAGCTGAGCCTGAAGGCCCAGCAAACGCGGGACCCTGGTCCCCCTTTTCCCATCCCCAATGCTCCTAGCCTGAGTGGTGAGGAGGGATGTGCGATGGCGATCGATGTGGAGACTCGGGACGACGTGTTCCGCGAGAGGGCGATCAAGCGACTGAAGAAACGGCGGGACTTCGCAGGACACCTGCTGATCTATTTTCTGGTGAACGCGTTCCTCGTGGTGATCTGGGCCATGACCAACGCTCACGGGTTCTTCTGGCCTGTCTTTCCCATCGTGGGCTGGGGCATCGGCGTGTTCATGAACGCATGGGATGTCTTCCACGACGAGGACTTCGACGAGGAGCGGATCCATCGGGAGATCGAGCGCATCCAAGGTCAGAGGTAACGATCAGGGCGATCGTGGCATCAGGGAGTCGCCACCGAGATGGCGACCTGCCGCTTGACGTCCCCCCCAGCAGCAGTAATACTGAGCCAAATGGTTAAGTCTTACGCACGGACTCTGGACCGCACGTTCGCGGCGCTGTCCGATCCGACCAGGCGCGAGATCCTCGAGCGGCTCTCTCACGGTCCGGCCTCCATCAGCGAGCTCGCCCGGCCTCGCGGCATGTCTCTTCCGGGGGTGATGAAGCACGTCCGGATCCTCGAACGCGCGGGTCTGGTGAGCTCTGAGAAGAGGGGACGGACCCGAGAGTGCCGGCTCGGCCCCGCGCGGTTGGACGACGCGACTCGCTGGATCGCGTGGTACCGGCGCCAGTGGGAGCGGCGGCTCGACCGGTTGGAGGCCTATCTCGCAGGAAGAAGGGAGTGACGAAGTGACTTACGACCTGAAGATCGAGCGGTTGATCGACGCATCTTCCGAGGCGGTGTTCGACGCGTTTGTGGACCCCGACGCGCAGAAGATCCTCTACAACAACGAAGAGGAGACGGATTGGACGGTGGAGTCTGAGCTGGACCTTCGGGTCGGCGGGACCTGGACGATCGTGTTCGGGAAAGCGGGGGAGGAGCCCTTTCGCGAGACCAACGTCTTCACCGAGGTCGATCGGCCCCGCCGGCTGGTGTACACGTCGACCATGTTCAAGGGCAGGTACGGCGGGAGCTTCGACACCACAGTGACTGTCACGTTCGAGGACCGCGATGGGAAGACCCTTCTCACGATCCTTCAGACCGGGTTCGAAAGCCGGGACGAGCGCGACATGATCCAGGGCGGCTGGCCCAGCATCCTCGACGTGCTGGAGCGAGTCGTGGGCGCAACGCGCGGCTGAGCTTGGGTCGTTCTGATCGGAGGGAGACAGATGAGGAAGATCCAGGTGGTCGAAAGCGTGACGCTCGACGGCGTGATGCAGGCGCCGGCCGGGCCCGACGAGGACCGGCGCGGAGGATTCGAGCACGGCGGGTGGGCAGCGCCGTACACCGACGAGGTCATGGGCAGGGAGATGGGCAAGGGGATGGGCCGCACCGACCTGCTGTTCGGGCGACGGACCTTCGAGCACATGTACTCCGTCTGGCCCACGGCGCCGCAGCCGAACCCGTTCACCGAGGTGCTGAACAACGCGCAGAAGTACGTCGCGTCGACGAGCCTTGCCGAGCCCCTCCCGTGGATGAACTCCACCCTGCTACAGGGCGACGCCGGTGAGGCGGTCGCGAAGTTCAAGCAGGAGCCGGGGAAGGACCTCGTGGTCCTTGGCAGCGGTGAGCTGGTCCAGTCGCTCCTCCGGCACGGCCTGATCGACGAGTTCGTCCTCCTGATCCACCCGCTGGTGCTGGGAAGCGGCCGCCGCCTGTTCCGTGAGGGGGTTCCCTCCACGACCCTGCGGCTTGTCGACAGCACGCCGACGACCACAGGGGTGCTGATCGCTACGTACCAGCTCGGCTGATGAGTAGGGAGGCCAATGCGGCTCTGGACACGCTCACGAGTCATCCGGATAGGGTGACGATGTTCGAGCCCACCCCTACGAAAATGGGATCGACCGTTAGGTTCGCCGGCCCCGAAGGGAGGCTCTCGTGAGCACAACCGACGTCGAGATCGGCCCCATCGACTACATCGTCGTGGAGTGGCCGCCCGGCAACAAGCCGACCGGACAAGCATTACCCCTCCTCGTCGACCTGGTCGACCGCGGAATCATCCGGATTCTCGATTTCGCCTTCATCCAGAGGGATGAAGATGGCAGCATCGCCCGGATAGAGATCAATGCCATGGGCTCGGACCCCGAGATCACGGTGTTCGAGGGGGCATCGTCGGGACTCCTCGGCGACGACGACGTCGAGGAAGCGGGCACGGCGCTCGAGCCCGGCTGTTCGGCCGCTCTGCTCGTCTATGAGAACACCTGGGCGGCCCCGTTCGCGACGGCCGTTCGCCGTGGCGGGGCGAGGCTCGTCGCGACCGGGCGCATCCCCACGAACGAGATCATCGCCGCCCTCGACGAACTCGAAGGGAAGGAGTGACTGAACGATGCCACGTCTCATGCGCGGAATTGCCCGAACCGCCGTCATCGCCGGCACAGCGACGGCCGTCTCGAATCGCGTGTCACGTCGACAGGCGAACAAGTGGGCGGAGCAGGAGCAGCCGCCAGAGAGCTACGCCCCCCCACCCCCCGCGGCACCGTCGACCGAGGACAAGATCGCGCAGCTCAAGGAGCTCGGAGAGCTGAAAGCAGCCGGGGTGCTCACCGAGGCGGAGTTCGAGGCGCAAAAAGCGAAGATCCTCGCCGGTTGAGAGCTGCCCCCCGAGTCAGCTGACCTCGCCTGAGCGGGCCAGGAGGTCGATACCTGCCTGCCGTCATGAAGGGGAGGTCGCATGGCTGGTTACGGAACAGTTAGCGCGTCAGAGCCCATCGTTTACATCGATCATTCCGATATCCGAGAGGGTTCGCTCGAAGAGCTCAAGGCGGGGGTCCGACGGCTCGTGGATTTCATCGAGGCCCGCGAACCGCAGCTAATCACGTACGGCTTCTACTTCGACGAGGACGCGGCGAAGATGATCGTCGTAGCCGTCCATCCCGACTCGGCGTCGCTTGAGCTCCACCTGGACATCGGCAGCAAGGAGTTCCGCAAGCTGGCGCACTTGCTTACGCTCACGGCGATCGAATGCTACGGCCGGCCGAGCGAAAGGGTGATCGAGCAACTCCGGCAGAAGGCGGCCGCGCTTGGAGGCGGCGATGCCGCCGTTTTCATCGGACGATTCGCGGGGTTCACCCACCTAGCACCCGTGACGACCTGAGCGACCGAGCTGACGGGAAATTCCGTTTCAGATATCGTCTCGACCGTCGAGCGACTTCTACGAACGGAGGAATGTCAGCACGGCCAGGACTCGACGATGGTCGTCCGGGGCGCTCGACAGGTTGAGCTTGGTGAAGATGTTTCGAACGTGCCCCTCGACGGTCTTGGCCGACAGGTACATCCGTTCCGAGATGGCCTGGTTCGAGCGCCCTTCCGCCATCAGAGCCAGGACCTCCCGTTCCCGTTCCGAGAGCGCGTCCAGCGGGTTGGCCTGGCGGGCCCGCCCCACCAGGCGCGACACTACCTCGGGGTCGATCACCGAGCCGCCCGCGCCGATCCGGCGGACCGCGTCGGTGAACTCCTGGACGTTCGCCACTCGGTCCTTGAGCAGATACCCCAGCCCTCCGGCGCCGTCCGCCACCAGGTCCACCGCGTAGTCGGTCTCCACGTACTGCGACAGCACCAGGACGCCCACGCCCGGATGCTCGCCGCGGATCCGATGGGCCGCCCGCAGGCCCTCGTCGGTGTGGGTGGGCGGCATGCGAATGTCCGTGATGACCACGTCGGGAGGATCGGCCGCCACCACCGTCAGGAGCTCCTCGGCGTCCCCAGCCTGGGCCACCACGTCGAACCCCGCATCCGAAAGCAGGCGGGCCACCCCTTCGCGCAGCAGGATGGAGTCGTCGGCCAGGATCACCCGCATGGAGGGCGCCGGAGTGGCCTTGGCCTGGGTGAGCCGCTCGGCGGGATCATCGGTCGTGGGAGCCACCCGTACGACGTGGACCGGCTCGGTCAGTCCCTTCAGGCGCGCCTCACCCCGCTCGACATACGTCACGCCGTCGACCACCCGAGCCAGGTGGATCACCTCGCGTGACGCCAGGACCTCCCCGGGCGCGGCCAGGCTGCACAGCCGCGCCGCCAGATTCAGCGCGCCGCCGCGAAACCCGTCCTCGAGGGCCACGGCCTCGCCCGCGTCGAGCCCGATCCCCACGTACAGCGGAAGGTCTGCCTCGCTAAGGGCCTTGTCGACGAACCGCGTTTGCAGATCGACGGCGGCCGCAATGGCATCCCGGGGCGAGTCGAATGCCACCAGCGCCTCGTCTCCCCGTAGTTCGATCAGCGATCCGCCGTGACCCTCCACGCCTTCGCGAACGACGCCGGCGAACGTCTCGGCCAACCGGGCCGCCGCCTTGTCTCCGTGCTCCTGGGTGAACAGGGTGTATCCGCGGATGTCGGCGATGAGGAAGA
Organism: Actinomycetota bacterium; assembly: GCA_046726275.1. Classification (GTDB taxonomy): domain Bacteria; phylum Actinomycetota; class UBA4738; order UBA4738; family UBA4738; genus DASXTW01. Next base: position 569 of record JBKPAF010000036.1, on the reverse strand, counting down.
CCCGAATACCTCCAGGCGCCCTGGTCTCGTTCACGGCGTGGCTTCCGCCAGTGCAGGGATCGGAATGCGAACGCGAAGCCTGGTCCCTTCGCCGGTCGGGCTGTCTACGTCGAGGGTGCCGTCCACGGCGGCCACCCTATCTTCTAGTCCTCGCAAGCCGGAACCCCTGGACGGGTCGGCGCCGCCGACACCGTCGTCGGCCACCTCCATGGTGAGCTGCCCATCGGCGGCCCCGACCTGGACGGTCACCCTGGTTGCCTTCGCGTACTTACCCACGTTAGCCAGGGCCTCGGAGATGACGAAGTACGCGGTGGCTTCGACCGCGGACGGTAGGGGAGCATCGAGGCTGGATTCAACCGTCGCCGGGACCGGCGACCGCTCGGCCAGGGACTGAAGCGCCGGGACCAGGCCTCGCTCAGTCAGGATGGCCGGGTGGATTCCCCGGGCGAACTCCCGCAGCTCCGCCAGGGCTCGGGCGAGCTCATCGGAGGCCCGCTCGAGCCGCTCCCCCAAGGCCGCATCCACGTCGGGATCGACCAGCCCCCGGGCCAGCCGCAACGCCAGGGAGA
>JBKPAF010000035.1:0-99457 GCA_046726275.1 Actinomycetota bacterium | reverse complement strand
GCTCCGTCACGGCTCGGGGATTCCAACCTCCGCGAGGACCGGGCGGTGGTCGGAGGCCTCGGAGGCGGCCTGGCTGCCCGGCACCCGACACCGGAGGACCGACGCGGCCTCGTTCACGAACACGTAGTCGATCCGTGCTGTCGGCGCCCGGGCGGGGAACGTCTCCCGCGACCCGACACCGGCTTGAGCCCCGGCGTCGTACAGGCGCTCCGCGATCCACCGTCCGGCCGGACCATCGGGTCCCTCGTTCAGATCCACTCCAAGGATCAGGGGATGGTCGATCCCCGCGATGTGATCGGTGAGCTGCCGGGCGTGACTCTCCCGTTCCTTCGGGACGAGGCCCAGGTGAGCGGAGACGGCGGTGAGCGGGGCTCCTCGAGCCCGGAGGGAAGCCACGATGAACCCTCGCGGATGCGTCCGGCCCTCCGAGGGGAGATCGTGCGTCTCCACTCCCGCGAGCCGCAACGGAGGGCGGAACAGCACAGCGTTCTGGACCCGGCTGAACAGCCGATGGGTGGAGACGACGTTCATCTCCATGGTCCTGGCAAATCGCCGGAGGACTCGGCGGGGCCCCGACTCCTGGATCAGGACCAGGTCCGGCGTCTCGGGCCCCAGCACTTCCGCGGCGCGGCCCACGCCCGCCCGGAAGGACCGAACGTTGTAGCAGGCGACGACGAGGCGCACCGGCGAAGGCTACCCCAGATGTCCCCGCGTTCCGTCTACAAGATCGGTCGGAGAGCGTCCGCGATCGTCGGCGAACCCTCCGCCTCTTCCAAGTCGTAGTGCGCCCGGACGGCCGGCTTCTCGATGTCGATCAGCCGGCGCAGGTCGACCGGGGTGGCGATGACGACGACATCGGCGGGGGCGGAGTTGATCATCGACTCGAATTCGCGTAGCTGCTCCGCCGAGTAGCCCATCGCCGGAAGCACCGGACCGATCTCGTACTTGGCGTAGATGTCCTTCATCGACCCGACGGCTAGCTCGCGAGGATCCACGATCTCGGCTGCGCCGCGTTGTCGAGCCGCCACCACTCCTGCGCCGTACAGCATCTCCCCATGGGTCAAGGTCGGTCCGTCCTCGATCACCAGGACGCGCTTCCCGGAGAGGTCGCCCTCCCCGTCCAGACGGACCGGGCTCTTCGCCTTGATCACCATGGCCTCGGGGTTGACCTTCGAGGCCGAGGCCTCGACTTCGGCCACCTGCTCGGGCGTGGCCGAGTCGATCTTGTTGATGACGATCGCGTCCGCCATCCGGAAGTTCGTCTCGCCCGGGTGGTACCGAAGCTCGTGCCCGGCCCTCAGCGGATCGGCCACCACGACGTGGACGGCCGGTCGATAGAACGGGTAGTCGTTGTTCCCCCCGTCCCACACAAGGACGTCGCACTCCTTCTGGGCCTGCTCGAGGATGTCTCCGTAGTCGACTCCCGCGTAGACGACCGTGCCTCGCTCGAGATGCGGCTCGTACTCCTCGCGCTCCTCGATGGTCACGTTCGCGCGGTCGAGGTCCTCCATTACCTCAAACCTCTGGACCCGCTGCGCGACCAGGTCCCCGTACGGCATGGGGTGGCGGACCACGACCGGGGTCTTGCGATGATTCCGGAGAGTCGCCACGACCTTCCGGGTGGTCTGGCTCTTGCCCGACCCGGTGCGCACCGCGCAGACAGCCACCACCGGGACCTCCGTTTGCAGCATCGTGTCGTCGGGACCGAGCAGGATGAACGATGCCCCGGCCGCATGGCAGAGGCTCGCCTGGTGCATCACGAACTCGTGAGGGATGTCGGAGTAGGAGAAGACGACGTCGTCCACGCCGAGATCCCGGATCAGGTCGGTGAGACGGTCCTCCTCGTAGACGTGGATCCCGTCGGGGTACCGAGGACCGGCCAGCTCGGGAGGATATCTGCGGTCGCCGATGAAGGGGATCTGGGTGGCGGTGAACGCCATGACCTCGGTGCTCAGATCGTCGCGATAGACCACGTTGAAGTTGTGGAAGTCCCTCCCGGCGGCACCCATGATGAGCACGCGTCTGGTCATCTCAACCCTTCTCTCGACGAGGTGATGCGGGCGCCGCGGGGCGCGACGAGCTTACGGGCGACCACGGGGCGCGTCAAAGATTCGGTAGGACCCGCTCCGAAATCATTTCGCGACGTCCGGCCGGTCCGGCGACCACCATGATCGCCCAGGTCGCTCCGGCGTCGGCCAGGTCGCGGAGATGCTCGACGAACCGATCGGCCGTGCCCGACCAGGCCAGGGCGTCGATCATGTTGCTCCGGCGCCGCTTCTCCAGCAGTGCCCGCACCTCGGCCTCGTCCTCCCCCACGAGGACGATCCCGGCCCAGGTGGCCTCCGTGGTGCGCCCCGCTGCTTCGGACTCCTTCACCAGGAGCGTGGCCTTGATCCGGAACTCCTCAGGTCCTAGTCCCCACCCGTTCCACCCGTCCGCCAACCTGCCGGCGATCCGCACCACCTCGTCGCTCTGCGCGCCCACCCACACCGCGGGACCACCAGGCTGGACCGGGGGAGGCAGGAGCGGACCCGTCAGGCGGGGGACGTGCTCGCCGCCCCCGTACGACCTGCCATCGAACAGGGCCTTGAGGGCGGTCACCGTCTCCGCCAGGTGGGCCCGACGTTCCCGGATAGAGAGGTTCGGGAAGCCGAAGGCGTGGTGCTCGGGCAGGTCGATCGGATCCCCCGTGCCGATCCCGAGGATGGTCCTGCCACCCGAGATCAGATCGATGGTCGACATCATCTTGGCCAGGAGACCGGGAGGCCGCAGGACCGCCCGGGTCACCAGCGTTCCCACCTTGGGTCTCTCCGTCGAGGCGGCCACAGCCGCCAACGTGGTGAAGGCCTCCAGCGCCGGTCGGTCGGGAGAGCCGCCGGGGGGAAAGAAATGGTCGAACACGAAGACCCCGTCGAAGCCCAGAGCCTCCGACGACCGGGCCGCGGCGATCACCTTCTCCGCGTCGCCCGAGAACATCGGGAGGATCACCCCGACGTTCAGCGCCCTGCTCACCCCCGTCCCACCTCTCGCCAGGCGAGGTCGGCCGCACCCACCGCGCCGGCGTCGTTGGCAAGGGCAGCGGCCACGATCTGAACGGCCGGTCGGTGATCGGGCGCTTCCACGCATTCCGCGAACGCCCGCCGGGCCGGCTCCAGGAGGAGCTCGCCGGCCTCGATGACCCCACCGCCCACCACGACCACATCGGGATCAAGCACGTTCACCAGGCCGGCGATCCCTTCACCCAGTCGACGGCCAACCTCGCCGAGGATCCGCACGGCCACACGGTCCCCCTGTCTGGCCGCAGCCGTCACCTCGACCCCGGTGACGTTCTCTGCCTCGCCGCCGGCCCTCGCCACCATCAGGGACTCCGGATGCTCCCGGGCCGCCGCCCGCCCGAGCCGTCCGATGGCGCGGCCGGACGCCACCTGCTCCCAACATCCGAGATTGCCGCAGCCGCACAAGGGTCCTCCGGGCTCCACGATGATGTGCCCGATCTCGGCGGCGAATCCATGGGCGCCCCGGAACAGCTTGCCCTCGGTCACGATCCCACCGCCGATCCCGGTGCCGACGGTCACTAGCAACATGTCGCGGGAGTCCCGTCCGGCACCGAAACGGAACTCTCCCCAGGCCGCTACGTTGGCGTCGTTGTCCACCAGAGTTGGAAGACCGACCGCCCCCCTGACACGTTCCCGCAGGGGGAAGTCCCGCCATGCCAGGTTGGGCGCGTAGCGCATGACGCCATCGCGATCGACCATCCCGGCGGCACCCACTCCGAGCGCGCGGATCCCGTCTCGCCCCGCCATGAGCTCGCGGGCGACGGCGACTATGGCCCGAGTCGCCGCCTCGGCGTCCTCCGCGGGGGTCTCGACCTCCTGCCGGCCGAGGATCGTTCCGCGGCCGACGTCGACCAGCAGTCCCTCGATCTTGGTGCCGCCGGCGTCCACCCCGATGGCCAGGGTCTCCGGCATGCGGTGGAGCCTACTTCATCGTTCCCGGCCCTTAGAACCGCAGGAGGGCTCCGATGTCCGTCGGGGTCTCCCCCGGTTCCAGCAACGAGAGGATCTCAACCCTGGAGCCCTGACGCATCGCACCCGCCACCGCGGCGTCGACCACGTCCGAAACCGGCTCCAGTGGGGCCTGGCAGAAACGACAGCGGGCCCCGGCGGCCGCCAGGTGACCGGATGTGGCACATCGGAGTCCGGGCCGGGTGAGGCCGAGGGGAACCAGCAGCGTGTCTACCCGGTCCTCGTTCAGTGCACGGAGGACCCGGGAGAGCCCCATCACCCCGTGACGGCCGGAACCCGACTCCGCCTTCAGCCTCTGGACGACCTGCCGTTCCCTTGACTGTTCGATCTCCTCCTCGACCGCAAGCGACTTCTCGAGGACCTCGGCCGTAGTAGCGGTCATCGGAAGGGACACTCTGGCCGCCACGCGACGCTTGAGGTAGTCGTGAAGCACCCGGTCGAAGTCGGGGAGGATCTCATCCGGCCCGGCCAGGATGAGGTGGTCGAACTTCCGCACCTTGGAGAATCGCAGCAAAACGTCCGCCACATGCTTCAGATGGGAGGCGGCGTGTTCCTCGATGTGTCGCTGGTACCGGGCCTGGGACCACCCACCCTGGTCGTGCCATCCCGGCACGTCGTCGAGGATGTCGGTGCGCTCCTGGATCTGGCCCAACCGGGCGAGGAAGATGCGGGCCCTCGCACGATCCACGAGGGTCGTGCAGAAGGACTCGTGGGTCTCGACCAGCGCCTCCAGCGGGATCACGTAGGGATGCGGCTCCAGGCAGACCCGATCCGGGAGCGGGCGGGGAACCGCCACCGCCTCCCACAGGCCCGCCCCCGAAGCTGAGAACAGCGCCACCCCCCGGGTCGGCCCCCGTTCCATCGTGTTCAGGTAGTCGAGCATCCGATCGACGTCCCTGGAGACAGAGCTCCTGGCCTGCCGGGCGAGGTCTTCCTCCTCGGCCTGACGCTTCAGCTCGTGGCACAGCTGCTTTGCTCGCACCATGTAGTCCTGCCGACGCGGATAGCGACGGCCGTCCACGTCGAGGTAGAGACTGGACACCGGGATGCCGTTCGAGCTCCACTCGGCCAGCCTCCTCAGGAATTCGCGATCGATCTCAGGCATGGGCCGGATCATCTCCTTCCTGCGGCTTCACCCGATCGTCAGGTGCTCCATCTTCGTTGGGGCTGATCCGGAGCCCTCCAGCCGGGCGTCGATCAACGCTCGTAACCCGAGGAGGACCTCTCGGCCCGCCACCAGGAGGTGCTCCATGAGGTCCGGCCGGACCTCGCCGATAGCCGTCACCACCGTGCAGATGGGGCAGAACGCTACGGAGCAGATGGGCGGGGGTGGCGTCGAAGCAGCCTCCGCCCCAATGCGTGAACGGGTCCCCTTCGGCGGCGCCTTGACCTCTGCCATCTCATCCTCCCTGTCTCGTGCCGGCTGGGCTCACGGTGGGCTCTCGGCTGAATCGGACCTCGAGCCGATCCTCCACGAAGCTCGCGTCCTTCACCTCGAGCCTCTGGAGAGTCTGGGGAAGCACCAGGTTCCGCTTGTACGACCCGACCCGGACATACAGCTCCTCTCCCTTCCGGAACACGTCCAGGTCGGCCTTCTCGACGAACGGCAACCGGAGGGACAGCACGTACGCGGTGCCCCGCTTCCGGACCCGAAGCGGCTCTTCCCGATGCAGGATCTCCGTACCGACCCGGTCGCCGTACACCTCCTCGCCCATCTCGGCCAGGAGGCGGGTCCCGACCATCTCCCGGTCGAACAGACGGGCGGTCAGGATCGGGACCGGCTCAAAGGACTCCCTCACGGTCACCAGATGCTCGGCCTGGATGTCCTTCCACTTGCCGAAGTAGGGGTCGTTCACCTCGTCCGGGATGATCCGGTTCACGATGACCGCGTCGACGCGGTACCCGAACAGAGAGAGGTACGTGTACGTTCGCCGGGCCTCCGCGATGACCATCTTCTCGGGATTCACCACGAGCCTCACGCTGGACATCCGATCGTTCACCAGGAGCTGGCGGACGCCGTCGAGATTGCGATGGAGTCGTTCCACGGCCGCGAAGATCCTGTCGTCCGCGATGGGCATGCTGGTGATGCGGGAGAGCAGGGGCCGGATCGTCTTCACCACCCGGCGCTCGACCGGGAAGATCCGCTCGATGTACCAGTTCATCACCTCGGGGAGGGAGAGCAGCCGCAGCGTCTCGGCGGTCGGCGCGCAATCCACCACCAGCACGTCGTACCGGCCCGAATCCACATGATGCTTCACGTCCGTCAGGCTGAAGATCTCGTCGAGGCCCGGGATCAGCGACAGCTCCTCGGCCTCGATGGCGTCGACTCCCGCCCAGTTCAGGAACGAGACGACGAACTCCTGGATGTCCCGCCAGTTGGCTTCCAGTCGCTCCTGGGCGTCGATCTGCTCGGCCCACAGGTTCTCCGAGACCGGCTGGGCGCGGGCGGTCAGAGGAGCGTCGAACGAGTCGGCCAGGGAGTGCGCCGGATCCGTGCTCATGACCAGGGTGCGCTTGCCGGCTGCAGCCGCCCTCACCGCAGTGGCCGCCGCCACCGTGGTCTTTCCGACTCCACCTTTGCCGGTGAACAACAGGATCCGCACGTGAGGTCTAGGGTACCCGGACGCCGCGGAGGTTGCCTTCTCGAGCTGCCCACCGCCTCCCGGTGAAGGACAATCCCCCCATGGGGCGCGACTTCGTGATCAGGGGAGCCACGGAATCCGACGCCCCGGCCGTCGCGAAGATCCACGTCGACGACTGGCGGTGGGCGTACAGAGGTCTGGTCCACGAGGGCCTGCTGGACGCTCTCTCCGTCGAGCGACGGGAGGACGGGTGGCGCCGAGCCATCACCCGCCGCGCGCCCGGATGGGCCCTGTTCGTCGCGGATCGTGCCGGCACCGTGATCGGTTTCGTCAACTGCGGCCCCTGCCTGGACGAGGACGCGGAGGAACGGACCGGGGAGGTCTACGCCATCTACGTGCAGCCGGAGGTCGTGGGCACCGGCGTCGGGCGGGCTCTGTTCGCCCATGCCAGGGAACATCTCGAGGCGTCCGGGTTCCGCCGGGCGACGCTCTGGGTCCTGGCCGACAACCAGGAGACCAGGCGCTTCTACGAAGCCGCGGGGTGGGCCGCCGATGGCACGGAGAAGACCGAGGACTTCAGTGGATTCCCCCTCAGGCTCGCCCGCTACCGGGTCGAGCTCTCAGGCTGACCGCAACCTCAGAGGCTTTCCACGCGCTTCTTCAGCCCTTCCAGGGCGATCCCGATGATCATCTTCTCCGCCTGCCGCTTCATGAATCCCATCATGGGGATGGCGGGTTCGATCGTCGTGCGGTACGTGACAGTGGTCCCGGTCTCCGACGGCTCGAGCCGGTATTCGCCTTTGATGTCCTTCACCGCGCCGGATGCGGCCGTGGTCGTCCACGACACCCCCGCGTCCTCTGCCGCGTACGTGTAGGCGAGCGTGTACTTCGCCCCCACCCCCATCTGGCTCACCTCGAAGGACGCCTCGCTCGGGCGGCCCTTCGAATCCCTCGCGGTGACCACCGCTCCCTTCATGCCGTCCACCCATTCTGGGTAGGCCTCGTAGTCGCTGATCACCGCCATCACCGTCTCGGGCGAGGCGTCGATATGGATCTGGCCTTCGGTCTGCTCTGCCACGGGGCAGCAATGTAGCATCCGGCCCTATGGAGCCCGATCAGACGATCCTGTTCGACTTCGGCCATACCCTGGTGGACTTCCAGCGCACCCAAGAAGCCCTGCACGAGGCGTACCGGCAGATCCGCGACCGTGTCGAGGCGGTGGCCTACATGGAGGTCCCCGAGCTGCTCGACCTCGTGGAGCGGGTCGCGGGCGGGGTGGACAGCCTGGTCGCCGAATCCTACGAACAGCACCGCATGGAGGAGGTGGACCAGGCTGAGCTCTTCCGGCAAGCCTTCTCGGGCATCGGGTTCGACCTTCCCGACGACGTCCTCGAGCACATCGTCGCGCTCGACCACTCGGCCTACTCCAACTCCATCACCGTCGACCCTCAGGTGCTGGCGACCCTGGAGCATCTTCGCGAGTCTGGATATCGGATGGGGCTGGTCTCCAACCTCTCCCTCCGCGCGGACCTCATGCGGGCGGACCTCGACCGCATGGGACTCCGCCGATACCTGGACGCGACGGTCTTCTCCAGCGAGGTGGGAGTTCGAAAGCCGAACCTCCGCATCTTCCAGGAGGCCCTGGGTCGCCTGGAGGCCGAGCCGGGAGTCACCGTGTTCGTCGGCGACCGCCTGTACGACGACGTGAGCGGGGCCCAGGCTGCGGGGATGCGAGCGATCCTCACGCGGCAGTTTCGTCAGGAGGACGACCCGGACTATGCGCCCGACGCGGTGATCGAGCACATCGCCGAGCTCCCGGCCACCCTGGAAGCCCTGGGCCGGACTCGCTGAGATCATCTCCGCCTAGACTCCGCCACTATGCGGGTGCTGCTCTGGCACGGATGGCTGTTGGAGGGCTCGGGCTCCAACGTGTACACCGCGAGGGTCACCGACGTGCTCCGGCGATGGGGACATGACGTCCTCCTTGTATGCCAGGAGCCCCATGCCGATAGATATGGATTCCTCGACGCCGAGGGGACTGTCGGTCCCTCAGGGCTCTCCCGACTGGTGGAGTTCCCTCGGCGTCGCCCTCTCCCTCGTCGTCCCGGTCGAGCCGTCCTTCTCCGTCCGGACGTCGGACCGCTCCTTCCTGTGTTCGTGATCGACGAGTACGAACGGTTCCAGGTCAAGCGATTCCCCGACCTGACCGAGGAGGAGCTGCGGGACTATCTGGAGCGCAACGTGATCGCCCTTCGCGAAGCTTCCGCATGGTTCGGCCCCGACGTTGTCGTCGCCGGCCACGCCGTTCCGGGAGCCGTCATCGCGGCGAGGGCGTTCGTCGGCAGCTCGTATACGGCCAAGATCCACGGAAGCGACCTCGAATACGCGATCAGGCTCCAGCCCAGGTATCGGGAGCTTGCCCGCGAGGGATTGGCCGGGGCCACGACGGTCGTCGGGGGGACCGCCGATGTCCTTTCCCGGACCGTCGAACTCGTTCCCGAGGCCGCCGGCAAGACGACCGTGGTTCCTCCCGGCGCCGAGGTGGAGGCGTTCGTGCCCCGGCCCCGGCGGGAGGCCCTCCAATGGACGGCCGATCGGCTCCGGACCGACTCAGACGTAGTGCGGGGGCGCCGTTCGGAGATGGACGGGGTGGTCCGACGAGCCGTGGCCGACCGGGACGCGGCGACCCTTTCGGAGCTGGCCCGTCGATACGATCAGTCGGTTCCCGACCCGGACGCGGCCGAACGACTCCTGTCGCTTGCCGACTACGAGGGCCCCCTGGTCGGATATCTCGGCAAGCTCATCCCGCAGAAGGGCGTCGAGCTGTTCCTTTCCGCCCTTCCGCTCCTCCGCGCGGAGGCCAGGGCCCTGGTGGTTGGATTCGGTCTCTTCCGGGAATGGCTTACGGCCCTACTGCACTGCCTGGATGCCGCGGATACTGCCGGACTGTCCTGGCTCCTCCGGTCATCCGATCTGGCCGTGGATGTCCCCACCGGAGCGCACGGAGCGAAGGGCCTGGCATCCCGGGTCACGTTCACCGGACGGCTCGACCACCGGTACGCCCCGGGAGCCCTGGCCGCCCTCGACGTCCTGGTGGTCCCGTCGGTCCTCGACGAGGCCTTCGGAATGGTCGCCGCCGAGGCCGCCGCCGCAGGGGCGCTACCCCTGGTTGCCCGGCATTCCGGGCTGGCAGAGGTGGGGGCCGCGCTCGAGGAGGTGGTGGACCGCCCCGGCCTGTTCACGTTCGATCCGGGCCCGGGCTCGGCCTCTCGGATCGCTGCGGGGCTGGAGCGACTCCTGGGGCTCCCCGACGACGAGCGACACGAGCTGAAGGGGGCCGTGAGCCGTTTCGTGGCCCGAGAGTGGACCTGGGAACGCTGCGCCGAGCGCCTCCTGGAGGTCTCTGGGGTCCCCTCGGCCGATCGGATCCCCCTAGCTCGCGGCTCGGGCCAGGACCTCCACTAGCCGCTCCGCCTGGCGCTTCCACGTGAAGGCCTGCTCCACGCGGAGTCGGCCGGCTCTCCCCATCCGCGACGCGGTCTGGGGGGCTCGGAGCATGGACCCGACGGCAAGGGCCACTGCCTTCGGCTCTCTGGCCTCGACGAGCACCCCGGTCTCCTGGTCGATGATCGCCTCGGCGGCGCCCCCCGACCGTCCCGCCACGACGGGTTTCCCCGAGGCGGCGGCTTCCAGGAACACGATCCCGAATCCCTCCACCTCGAGCCCACCCCACCGGGATCGGCACGGCATGGCGAACACGTCGCACGCCGCGTAGTAGGAGGGAAGCTCGTCGTCCGCGACCTGGCCGGCGAAGATCACCGAGCCGGAGGGTGCGGACCGGGCGAGCTTCTCCAGCCGGGAACGGTCGGGACCGTCCCCGACCAAGACCAGGGTCGCGCCGGAAGCGAGATCCCGCACCAGTCCCATCCCGGCGATCAGAACGTCCTGGCCCTTCCTCGGGACCAGCCGGGAGGCGCAGAGGATCATCCCGTCCACCACGCCGTGACGGTCCCTCACGGACGACCCGTCGACATCCTGCGAGAAGCGTCGCTCGTCCACACCGGGGAAGAGCAGCGTCAGCGGGACCTCGGCCGGCACGACCCGCCTCACCGCCGCCGCGGTGTACTGGCTGATCGCGGTCACCTCACTCGCCCGGGTGAAGGCCCACCGCATCGCCCGCGCCGGGCCGGGGAGCCGTGCCAGCCACACCTCCGCACCGTGGGTCAGGACCACGTACGGCACACCCTTCTCCGCCAGTGCCGGCCCCAACAGGGCCAACGGGAAGCCGTGGCCGAACAGGACGACCTCGGAGTCGTGCTCCCTCGCCGCGGAGAGGACCCTCCGCCGAAGTTCCTCGGTCGGCCACAGGAAGGTCGATGGCCACCGATGGACGGGGAAGGGTTGGGCGACATCGTGTTCTCGCCATCCGGACCAGTTCGGCGCCACCACGGCGATCCGATCCGGCGGAAGGTTTCCGACCAGGTTCGACACGTACTGCTGCACCCCGCCGACCCTCGGGGGGAAATCGTTGGTCACCACCAGAACCCGGGGAACCTCGGGCGGAGTCTGTGGCTCGACCTTTCCGGGAGCCGATCCGGGCTGCCCGGGCACTCAGACGACCCCCCGGGCCCTCAGGCTCGACAGCTCGTCCTCTTCCACTCTGACCGTGGCCAGGATCTCCGCGGTGTGCTCGCCCAGCCCCGGTGCCGGTCGGTACGCGCCCGGTCTTCGTCCTGAGAACCTCATCGGCGTGCCGGGACCGACGGCCGTCCCTTCGATCTGGGCCACCATGCCCCGGTGCCAAACCTGAGGGTCCGCCAGAGCCTCGGCCACGTCGTTCACCGGGCCCACACACACCGCCCGGCCGTCCAGGTCTCGCAGCCATTCGTCCCGGCCACGCTTCAGGAAGATCGCCTGAAGGCGATCGGCCATCTCTGCCTGCCGGGTCGGCGGGCCGTACTGGTCATCGATCAGGTCTGAACAGCCCAACGCCTCGCAGAGCTCTCGCCAGAACCCGGCCTCGAGCGCGCCGACCGTGAGGAAGCGCCCGTCTCGGGTCCGATAGACCCGGTAACAGGCCAATCCCCCCGTGAGCGGCTCCGAGCCAGGTATCGGGGTCTCCCCCGTGGCCAGGTACGCGGCGGCGGGTACGGCCAGCCAGGAGATCACCGCGTCGAGCATCGAGATGTCGACGAAACGGCCCGTTCCTGTCTCCGTCCGCTCCCACAGGGCGGCCAGGACGCCAACTGCTGCGAGCGTCCCCGCCCCCAGGTCTCCCACTTGCACCCCGGGGATCGCCGGCATGCCGGCAGGATGCCCGGTGATGGATAGAACACCTCCGGAGCCGACGTAGTTGATGTCGTGGCCCACGCGATCCCGGTACGGGCCGTCCTGCCCGTAGCCGGTGATCGCGCAGTACACCAGGCCCGGGCTATCGGAGGCGAGCACGTCGTAACCGACCCCGAGGCGATCCAGGACGCCCGGCCTGAAGCTCTCCACCAGGACGTCGGCTCCTCGAGCGAGCCGTCGGAGGAGGTCGGTTCCTTCCCGCTCCTTCAGATTCAGGGTCATCGATCGCTTTCCCCGGTTCAGCGCGCGGTGGGCCGAACTCTCTCCCTCCACCACCGGGGGGGCCCACCTGACGTAGTCACCGCGTCCTGGCTCCTCCACCTTGATCACGTCCGCCCCGAGGTCGGAGAGGAGGAGGGTGCAGTAGCCGCCCGGCAACAGGCGGGTCAGATCGAGGACCGAAATCCCCTGCAGAGGTCCCCTTTCCCCTGACAAGGCGGAGATTATCCAGGAACAGGCGTCGTCCGTGCTCGATCCACCGGGGAATGGATCTCGGATTTTCAGGCATAGCGATGGGTTGGGGGGGTATCAACGAACGTTGGGCGCCGGGATGGCGCCGGGTGCCCGCTTCGTCAGGAGGGGGAAGGAGAGACCCGAATCCGAGCTGGAGCCCGGAAAATTGGGCCTGGTCTTTGACGGATCGAACACTTAGCATGGACTCGATGCCGGACCTGGAGATCGACGTCCAGAGCCTGCCCAAGCAGGTGAGCCCGCCGGACCATTGGCAGGAACGAGCGGCGTGCTACGGCCTCGATCCGGAGGTCTTCTTCCCCACCACTGAAGAGGAGGCCGGGCTCGCCTTGTCCTACTGCAGCGTTTGCCCCGTGCGGGAGATGTGCCTGGCCTGGGCGGTGCAGAACGGCGAGCGGTACGGCGTGTGGGGCGGCACCACCGAGCAGCAGCGCCGCCGCCTGATCCGGCACGTCGCCTGAAGCGGTTCCCCCCAACATCCCGTACCGGCCTGACCCGCAGAGCGCAAAAGGTCCCCCCCTATAATCGAATCCGTGCAGCGTGCGGTCATCGTGGAGGGCGCCCGGACGCCGGTGGGGAAGTTCCTGGGTGCGTTTTCCGAGGTTCCAGCGGTCGATCTCGGCATGCACGCGGTGACGGCTGCGCTGGAACGAGCGGAGGTCTCAGGGGCCAAGATCGACGAGCTGGTGTTCGGCCATGCCCGGCAGGCCGGGAACGGACCGAACCCGGCCCGGCAGGTCGCCTACCGCTCCGGCCTGGGCGAGGAGACTCCGGCGTTCACGGTGAACATGGCGTGCGGCTCCGGGATGAAGGCCATCCAGGTCGCCGCGGAGCAGATCATCCTCGGCAACGCCGAGGTCGTCGTGGCCGGCGGTCAGGAGAACATGACCCGAACGCCGTTCCTCCTCGATCGCATGAGGTTCGGCTACCGGATGGGCGATGCAACCCTGTATGACGGGATGAACCGAGACGGGTTCCTCGATCCCCTATGCGGGCTCATCATGGGGGAGACGGCCGAGAACCTTGCCAGGAAGTACGAGATTCCCCGCGACGAGCAGGACGAGTTCGCCCTTCGGTCCCAGCAGAAGGCGGCGGCGGGCGAGGGTCGCCGGGCCAGGGAGATCGCCCCCGTCGACGTTCCGGGTGCCAAGGGCCAGGCCGGACGGATCGAGCGGGACGAGCATCCCCGGCCGGATACGACGATCGAGGGTCTGAGTGCCCTGAAGCCCGTGTTCGACCCGGACGAGGGCACGATCACGGCCGGCAACTCATCCGGCGTCACCGATGGAGCGGCCGCCCTGGTCCTGATGTCGGAGTCGCGGGCCATGGCCGAGGGCCGGGAGCCGCTCGCCAGGATCGTCGCCTCGGCCTCGGCGGGCGTCGATCCGGCTTATATGGGGATCGGGGTGGTCCCCGCCACGCGGAAGGTCCTCGACAAGACGGGCCTCTCCCTCCAGGACTTCGAGGTCGTCGAGTTGAACGAAGCCTTCGCTGCCCAGGTCCTGGCTTGCGACCGGGAGCTGAAGCTCGACCACGACAAGCTCAACCCGAACGGCGGGGCCATCGCCCTCGGCCACCCGATCGGGATGACCGGGGCCAGGATCGTGCTCACGTGCGCCTATGAGATGCGGGAGAAGGGCTACTCGCTCGGGTTGGCCACGTTGTGCATCTCCGGCGGGATGGGCATGGCCATGGTCCTCGAACGCGTCTAGTTTCGGTTCGACGCGTCCACCCATCGATCGAGCACGGCGGACGCCTTGCCCGAGTCGATCGCCTCGCCGGCTCGTTCGATCCCCTGTTGGATGTCGTCGGCCAGGCCGGCGGCGGAGATGGCCGCGGCCGCGTTGACACAGACGATGTCCCTGGCAGGACCCTTTTCCCCAGCCAGCACCGCTCTGGCCACCCGAGCGTTGGCCTCCGGGTCTCCGCCGGTGAGATCTTCCGCCTGCGCCACGGCGATGCCGATCTCGATCGGGAGGACGTAATACTGGAAATACGTCCCGGCGTTCACCTCGTAGACCTCGGTGGGACCGGTCGTGGTGAACTCATCGATCCCGTCGGTCCCCCTGGCCACGTAACCCTTCACCCGCCGCTCCGCAAGGACTCCGGCGATCACAGGGAGCATCCGCTGGTCCGACATGCCGACCACCTGATACGCGGGACGAGCCGGATTCGCCACTGGGGGCAGGTAATCGAACACGGTGGGAACTCCCATCTCCCTGCGCGGGCGGACCGTGTTCGCCAGAGCCGGATGGAACATCGGAGCGAACAGGAACGCGATCCCGCACTCCTCCAGACACCGCGTAACACCCACCGCCTCGAGGTCGATCTTTACTCCGAGCGCCTCGAGGAGGTCGGCCGACCCACACCGCGACGACCTCGCCCGGTTACCGTGCTTGGCGATCAGGACGCCCGCGCCCGCCGCCACGATGGCCGCGATCGTCGATACGTTGATGGTCCTGGAACGGTCTCCTCCGCTCCCGCTGGTGTCCGTGACCGGTCCCGGGGTCTCGACCGTGGGCGTCAGCTCCAGCATGCTTCGGGCCAGGCCGCTGAGCTCCTGAGCAGTCTCCCCTTTCGCGGCCAGGGCCACCGCGAACGCCGCCACCTGGGCCGGCGTTGCCTCTCCACTGAGGATCAGCCGCATGGCCTCGGCGGCCTCGTCGGCCGACAGGTTCTCGCGGGCAAGGAGCTTCCCCAGGATCTTGGGCCAGGGCGCGGTCATTCGCGGGCCGCGGTCAGCGGAGCACCCAGACCAGGGCGGCCGCGATCAGGGCCAGCCCGAACAGGAACATGAGGAGATCTCCCCGCTTGATCCTGCCCGGCTGCATTGGGTTGAAGCCCACGACCTCCTCCGATCAGGCCGGCTCGGCCAGCTTGTAGTACTCCTGGAACTTATCCGGCGACAACCAGTAGATGTGCTGCTGGACGGTAGAGGCGAACGTCCTGGCCTCGGCTTCGTCGGCACAGTGGCGGGTCCACGCGATCTCCGTCGACGGTCCGACGATGTGGACCTCCCAGCCCTGTTCCCCGCTCTGGACGCGGACGGAATAGGGATTCGGCTCTGTCGCGCCGGTCATCGCCCTCGTCGCTCGGATCTGTTGAGCTGCTCGAGGTGTTCCTCGATCCCACCCAGGAGGGATTCCCGGTCGATCGTCATGGCGGGGTCCATGCCCGCGATCTTCTCCAACGCGTTCTCCAGGACCCCCCCGGCGTTCTCGGCCGCCTCCAGGGCCTCCGCCAGCACCGCGGTGTAGTCCTTGTTGAACGGCTTGCCGTCCCACGGGCAGTGCCCGCCCGTGTCGAGAATCTGCCGCACGAGGACCTCGCGGCCGCATTCGGTATGGACCACCTTCAGCTTCACACGGCCTCCTTGCGCTTGGCGGCGAACGCCGCCACCGTGTCCGCCAGCTCGAAGGGGTTCACCGGCTTCACGAACCACGCATCGGCTCCCGACCATTTTGCGAGCCAGGCGTCCTGGGCCCGCTCCAGTAGGATCACGACGGCTCCACCAAACGGAGGGTCGGCACCTTTGAGATCCTTCGCCAGGGCGAACGCTCCCGCCCGCGACGTGATCTCGTCCGCGACGACCACTTCGGGCAGGTAGCGCCAAGCCATCGCGATGCCGCGCAGACCGTCAGCCGCTTCGAGGGCCTCGAAGGGCTCGTCCGATCCTCGGCGGACGCTTCGCGTGACGAGGGCCATCATCTCCCGGACCTGGGGGTCAGCCGACACCAGCAGGACTCTCATGCAGCAGGAATTGTAGCGGGGGTACGCTTCGGGTCGGTTCAGCCAGGTCACTTCCGTGCGGGGAGCCAATTGGGGCCACAGCCCCAGAAAGGAGTCTGCATGAAGACGATCGGTGAGCAGGCGACAGCCGAGTTCCTGGGAACGATGGCGCTGGTCTTCATCGGTGCCGGCTCTGTGGTCATCTCCGTGGCGAACGGCGGGGGATATCTGGGGGTGATCGGAGTAGCCCTGGCGTTCGGGCTGGTGCTTGCGACGTTCGTCTCCAACCTGGGACATGTGTCCGGCGGCCACTTCAACCCCGCCGTGACGGTCGCGGTCTGGGTCGGCGGAAAGATCGAGGCCTCCAGGGCGGGGGTGTATGTATTGGCTCAGCTGGCCGGGGCGGTGGCCGGAGCCGGCCTCCTCCGATGGGTGATGCCCGAGCAAGCCTGGCGCAACGCCTTTCTCGGCGCCACGCAGGTGAGCCATCAGTTCGGGATCACCAACGGCAAAGCCATCCTCATCGAAGCGATCCTCACTTTCATGCTCGTGATAACGGTCTATGCGGTCGCGATCGATGACCGGGGAACGTTCAAGTCCATCGCGGGGATCCCGATCGGACTGGTGCTGGTCTTCGACATCCTGGTCGGGGGCCAGCTCACCGGGGCGAGCATGAACCCCGCGAGATCCTTCGGACCCGCGCTGGTCGCCTGGAAATGGACGGACTTCTGGGTCTATGTCGCCGGGCCCCTCAGCGGGGCGATCATCGCCGCGGCCGTGTACGCCGTCGCGTTCTTGCGATCACGCGAGGTCTCGGCGCCGAGGTCCGAGACTCCCATCGGCGGAGGACCCGAAGAGGACCTGGCCTGAGGGCGAGGCAAACCGGTCGATGAGAGCCGCCTGACCGTTCCGCAGGGCGATCAGGCTTGGGCCCGGGAGGTCACGCCCGAGGCCGGGCGGAGGGCCCCCGCCAGGGCCACCCCACTGTGTGCTGCCAGCAGTGCGGACCCGGATTGTATCGGGAGAGCTTCACGCCGCATTCGGCGCACCGCCGCTCGCCGGGGTTTCCGGGAGCCCGGTCCTGCCCGGATACGTCGTCGGCAGCCCTCTCTCTCACATCGCGGCCCATGACAATTCCCCTCACCGCAGGTGACTCGAACAGCGGGGCGGACCTCGGAAACGAACCGAAATCCGGCGTAATGATAGCGTTGCTGTCCAGAGGGCCCGGCCGGCTCGAGCGCCAGCCCTCCTCGAAGGAAGCCTCCAAGCAGAGAAGGGAATGCTCATGGATATGAGAAAGCTCGGGAGCCAGGGTCCCGAGATCTCGGTCGTCGGCTTCGGCGCGTGGGAAGCGGGAGGCGACTTCTGGGGACCGAACGAGTCCGACGAGATGGTGATCGCCGCGATCCAGGCCGGACTCGATGCGGGCATGACCTGGATCGACACGGCTGAAGTGTACGGGAAAGGGCGCTCCGAGGAGCTGGTCGGGAAGGCCGTGGAGGGGAGGAGAGAGGAGATTCTCCTGTTCACCAAAGTGGCGCCACGGCCCGAGGGGAGCGGCTTCCGTCCCGATCAGGTCCGAGCGGCCATCCAGAGCTCGCTCGAGCGCTTGGGGACGGATCACGTCGATCTGTACCAGCTCCACTGGCCCGACCGTTCGGTTCCTCTCGAAGAGACCTGGGGAGCGATGGCCGGGCTGCAGGACGAGGGCCTGGCCCTTCACATCGGGCTCTCGAACGTGTCTCGATCGATGGTTGAACGGTGTCTGGACATCCGTCACGTGGACTCGGTCCAGAACCGGTTCTCCCTCCTCAACCAGGAGGATCGGTACGATCTGCTTCCCTCGCTGTCCGAGTGGGGAGTGGGATACCTCGCGTATAGCCCGCTGGGTCTGGGGATCCTCACCGGGGCCATCACCAAGGACACGAAGTTCCATCAGCAGGATTTCCGGGGTGGAGCCCGGGGCAGCGTTCCGGAGAACTTCAAGCCCCGGAACCTGTCTGCGAACCTGGCCAAAGTCGAGAAGCTCAGGCCCGTCGCCAAGCGGCTCGGGACCACCCTCGCCCCTCTGGCCCTGCGGTGGGTCATCGAGCAGACCGGCGTCACCGCGGCCATCGCTGGCAGCCGGAAGGCCGACCACGCCAGGAACAACGCCACGGCTGGCGACCTCGCTCTCGATCGTCAGACGCTGGACGAAATCGATCATCTCTTCGGCTAGCGTCGCGTGACCGATCGGCCCGATCTGATTGTCGTCGGCGACGTGATGGTCGACGTGAGCGTCGAAGCCGGATCGCTGGCGACGGGCGGCGACGTTCACGGCGAGGTCCGGCTACGGCCGGGTGGCACGGGTGCGAATGCAGCTGTCTGGGCGGCGCACGAGGGTGCCTGGGTGCGACTGTACGGCCGGGTGGGCGACGATCTGCCCGGCAGGCTTCTCCAGGAAGAACTGGCCGCCCGGGACGTCGACGCGCGGCTCAGCGTCGACGGAGACGAGAAGACCGGCGCCATGCTGGTCGTTCGGGACCGGGAAGACCGCTCCATGGTCGCCGATCGAGGTGCGAACGCGCGGCTGTCCCCCGGGGACCTGCCGGAACGCCTGAAGGCGGGAGCCGTCCTGGTCGCAGGATATGTCCTGTTCCATCCCGGCTCCGAGCCCGCGGCGCGGGCCGCCCTCGACCGAGCCGACGCGCCGCTCGTCGCGGTGGATGCGGCCTCCTGGCCGCTGCTGGAGGACTACGGAGTTGACCGCTTCCTCGACGCCATCTCCGTGGCGAACGTCCTGCTCGCCAACGAACGCGAAGCCCACTCGCTGGGAACCGGCAGCGCCACGAGGCTAAACGAGGGATTCCGATACGTCTGTCGAAAGCTCGGCCCAATGGGAGCGGAGCTCTGGTCTACCGATGGCACAGAGGTCGTGCCTGGCAGGCCGCTCTATGAGCCGGTGGACCCGACCGGGGCGGGAGACGCCTTCGACGGAGTCTTTCTGGCCGCTCTAGTAAGGGGTGCGTCGCCCGCCGAGGCACTTCGACACGGGTGCGAGGCAGGCAGATCGGTTGCCATGAGCGGCGAAACCTGGCCGCAGCGGAAGCAGTGAACAGCCCACTCGCTCTCTCCGATCGGGTGAGAGAGGCCCTCGGCGAAGGGCGGGCCGTGGTCGCCCTGGAGACGAGCGTCCTTGCTCAGGGGCTTCCCGACCCGCGCAACCTTGAGGCCCGCGAAACCATGACCCACGCGATCCGGAGTCGTGGGGCAGAGGCGGCATGGGTCCTCGTCGAGGGAGGCCTGCTCAGGGTGGGCGCTTCCGAGGGCGATCTGGATCGCGTGGCTGCGGCGGGAAACGCGGCGAAGGTCGCGCGGCGGGATCTTCCCATGGCCATCGCCGGCGGACGGCTCGGGGCGACCACCGTTTCGGCCACGGTGTGGGCGGCGGATCGTGCGGGGATCGAGGTCTCGGTGACTGGAGGGATCGGCGGCGTCCACCTCGCGTCCGGCGATGTGTCGGCGGACCTGTTCGAGCTCGCCCGGACCCCCGGGACCCTGGTGTGCTCGGGCCCGAAGTCGATCGTCGACCTTCAGGCCACCGCCGAGCGGATCGAGGAGCTTGGCATCGGCCTCATCGGGTACCGATGCGAGACGCTTCCCTCGTTCCTCCTTGCGGGCTCGACCATCCATCTCGAGCATCGGGCAGACAGTCCGGCGGACATCGCGTCCGCCTCCCGGGCTCGCCGGAATCTCGGCGTCGCCTCTGCCCTCCTCGTGTGCAATCCGATCCCGGCCGACCGGGCCATGGATGACGAGGTCGTTTCCGATGCGGTTCGGGCCTGCGTCGAACAGGCCGACAAGGAATGGGTCACGGGCAAGGACGTGACACCGTTCCTCCTCTCCTGCCTCGCGGAGAGGACCGCCGGAGCGAGCCTCGAAGCGAACCTGGCGCTGCTGGAGTCGAACGCGGCCCTTGCCGCGGACATCGCGGTGGCCCTGCGATCAGGGACCTGATCAGCCGGACGTTAGTTGACCTGCCAGGTGTCCCCTGAGTTCAGGAGCTTCGCGAGGTCGCCCTGCCCGAGCCGCTCTGTAGCGGCCTGGATCTGGCGCTCCATGAGCTCGCCGTAGACGGGACGCTGGACGTCCCGGAACACGCCGATACAGGTTGGCTGAGTGGGACCCTTGGAGAGGTGCGCCAGGGCGAACGCCGCTCCTGGATTCTCCGCGGTCGCATCGTGCACGTAGACCAGCTCGGACGGGATGTCCGCCGTCGCACCGATGCGAAGCGACCCGTCGAACTCGACGTACACACAGCGTTCACCGTCGGGGCCAAAGACCACCGGCCTGCCCTGCTCCAACCGGATCTGGTTCTGACCCTTCGTGTCCTTGCCGGTCAGTGCGATGAACGCGTCGTCGTTGAACACGTTGCAGTTCTGATAGATCTCGACGAACGCGGTCCCCTGGTGAACGGCGGCGGCCCGGAGGACCTCGACCAGATGCTGCCGATCCACGTCCACGGAACGGGCGACGAAAGTCGCCTCCGCCCCCAGGGCGAGGCCGACCGGGTTGAACGGGTGGTCCAGCGATCCGAAAGGCGTCGACTTGGTGACCTTGCCCTCCTCGCTGGTTGGCGAGTACTGGCCCTTGGTCAGCCCGTAGATCTGGTTGTTGAACATGAGGATCTTCACGTTGATGTTCCGGCGCAGCGCATGGATCAGGTGGTTCCCGCCGATGGACAGGGCGTCACCGTCGCCGGTGACGATCCACACGGCGAGGTCCGGCCTGGCCGTGGCCAGACCGCTGGCGATGGCTGGAGCGCGCCCGTGGATCCCGTGCACGCCGTACGTGTCCATGTAGTAAACGAAGCGTCCGGAGCATCCGATGCCGGTGACGAACACGACCTTCTCGGGCGGGATCCCCAGCTCGGGGAAGAAGCCCTGGACGGCCGACAGGATCGCGTAGTCCCCGCAGCCGGGACACCAGCGCACCTCCTGATCGCTGGCGAAGTCCTTCTTGGTGAGCGTGCCCACACCCTTGCCTGGCTCGGGGGTCGCGTCGCCTCCGGGAGCTCCCGTGTCGCTGCCCTTCCCGTTGCCCTCGGTGGCCATCTCAGAGTCTCCTCAAGATCTCACGTTCGATCTCCGCAGCGAAGATGGGCTGCCCCTGGACCTTGGAAAAGCTCTCCGCCTCCACCAGGAACTCGGCTCGAACGACCCGCCAGAGCTGGCCCATGTTGACCTCGGGGATCAGCACCTTGGAGTACGACCGGAGCACCTCCGCCGTGTTCCGTGGCAGCGGATTCAGATGCCTGAGGTGAGCGGCGGCGACATTCTTCCCAGCGTCGCGGACCCGGCGTACCCCGGCCACGATGGCTCCGTAGGTGGAACCCCAACCGAGGACGAGAACCTCGGCGTCCCCGGAAGGATCGTCGACCTCCAGGAGGGGGATGTCCTCGGCGATCTTCGCGACCTTGGCCGCCCGGAGGTGCGTCATCCGCTCGTGGTTGGCCGAGTCGTAGGAGATGTTTCCGGTGACGTCCTCTTTCTCCAAGCCCCCCACCCGATGGATCAGGCCGGGGGTTCCGGGAACGGCCCAGGGGCGGGCCAGGTTGTCATCGCGCAGGTAGGGCATGTACCCGTCGTCGTGATTCGGTTGAGTGGCGAACTTCGGGTCGATCTCGGGCAGGGCGTCGAGGTCAGGGAGCCGCCACGGCTCGGACGAGTTCGTCAGGAACGTGTCGGAAAGAAGGATGACCGGGGTGCGGAACTTGACCGCGATGCGCACCGCCTCGATCGCCGCGGAGAAGCACTCCGAGGGTGTCCTCGAGGCAACGATGGGGATCGGCGACTCCCCGTGGCGTCCGTACATGGCGGCTAGCAGGTCGGCGGCCTCGGTCTTGGTGGGCATCCCCGTCGAAGGCCCAGCTCGCTGGACGTCGACGATGATCATCGGGAGCTCGAGGGTCACCGCAAGGCCGATGGTCTCCTGCTTCAGGTCGAGTCCGGGTCCGCTGGTCCCGGTGATCCCGAGATGCCCCCCGAAGGAGGCTCCGAGGGCAGCGCCGGCCGCGGCGATCTCGTCTTCGGCCTGCAGGGTCCTCACACCGAAGTTCTTGTGTCTGGACAGCTCATGGAGCAGTTCCGAGGCCGGGGTGATCGGATAGCTCGCGTA
The DNA here is from genome assembly GCA_046726275.1 of Actinomycetota bacterium. GTDB lineage: Bacteria > Actinomycetota > UBA4738 > UBA4738 > UBA4738 > DASXTW01. The sequence goes on along the minus strand of JBKPAF010000035.1, from coordinate 77,145 downwards.
GAAGATGGGAAGACCACTCTTCACGCTCGCCGCGATCAGACCCCATGACAGGGCGGCGGTCCCATTGACGTTCTTGTAGGTCCCGGGCGCAGCAGGGGCGGGCTTGACCTCGTAGGTGTGGGCGAACAGCTCCGTGGTCTCGCCGAAGTTGTATCCGGCGCGGAAAGCGGCCAGGTTCGCCATGAGGATCTCCGGCTTGGCCTTGAACTTCTTCTCGAGCCAGCTGGTGGTGACCTCGGTGGGGCGGCCGTACATCCACGACACCAGGCCGAGGGCGAACATGTTCTTGGCCCGTTCGGCCTCCTTCTTCGAGATTCCGGTCCCTTCGGTAGCCCTGAGGGTGATCGAAGTCATCGGAACGCGGTACACCTGGTACCCGTCGAGGGAGCCGTCGGAGAGCGGGTCGGAGGGATATCCCGCCTTCTCCAGGTTCCGGTCGACGAAGGCGTCCTCGTTGGCGATGATCACGCCGCCCTTCTCGAGGTCTCGTATGTTTGCCTTGAGTGCCGCCGGGTTCATTGCGACCAGCACGTTGGGGGCGTCCCCAGGTGTCACGATGTCCTTGCTGGCGAAGTGGATCTGGAACGCCGAGACCCCGGCGAGCGTGCCGGCGGGAGCCCTGATCTCCGCTGGAAAGTCGGGCAGCGTGGCCAGATCGTTGCCCACAATCGCCGTTGCATTGGTGAAGCGGTCGCCCGTCAACTGCATCCCATCGCCGGAGTCGCCGGCAAAGCGCACGACGACGCGGTCCTTCTCGACGACGCTTTTCGGGGCCATGGAACTCCCTGCCTTGCTCGGGCTGCTGGTCAAGCGGACCGGCTAGTGGAACGAATGGCCGCAGGCGCAGCCGCCCTGGGCCATCGGATTGTCGATGGTGAACCCCGACTGGTCCAGAGTATCGACGAAATCGATCTTGGCTTCCTTCAGGTACGGCATGCTCATGCGGTCCACCACGAGCTTGACCCCGAACTGCTCCTCGGCGACGTCGCTGTCGGCGAACTCATCGTCCAGGTACATCGCGTATCGCAAACCGGAGCAGCCACCCGGCTGCACCGCGACGCGCAGGGCGATGTCCGAGCGCCCCTCCTGCTCCAGGAGCTGCTTCACTTTGCTTGCGGCCATCTCGGTAAGGCTGATCATCGGGCCCTTTCCTCGCCAATCGACTGCATCCAAGTATACCCGCCGACCTGCCCATCCTCTCCCGTCATCGGCCGGTCAGCCCTCGTCCCTGAAGTCTGCGACCCGCCCACCGGTGGCGCGTACCAACTGATCAGGGGTGATAGGGAACACGGAGTCGGGGGTCCCCGCCGCAGCCCAGATCACGTCGTAGGACAGGAGATCACGATCGACCAGCACGGGTACGGCGCCAGGGTGCCCGAAGGGCGGCGTTCCCCCGATGGCGTATCCGGTGGCCTCCCGGGCTTCCTCCGGGTCGGCGCGGCGGACTTCTGCCGCCCCCATCAGGTCGCCTAGACGGCGGGGGTCCGCCCGGTTGGAACCCGAGGTCAGGGCCAGGAGCGGGCGGTCATCGGCCATGAACACGAGCGACTTGACGATCTGGCCGATCTCGCACCCCACGGCCCGTGCGGCATCCGCAGCCGTCCTGGTGCCCTGGGGGAACCTGGTGATCTCGAGGGACAGGCCCGCCGCCGCGGCCGCCCGCTCGAATCGCTCGATGGCGCTAGGCATCGGTGCTTCCGGTGCGGATGGCCGTCGCCACCTCGGCCGCAAGGTCCTGAAGGAGCATTCCCGGCCGGTCCATCGCTTCCCCGATGCCGAACCGATCGGCCAGGGAGTAGATCCGCGCCGCGGGCGGGTCGATCCGACTCTGGCCGCACAGCACCACTGCGGGGAGCCGGAACTCCTCCGCTGCCCGAAGCACCCCGGCAGGAGCCTTCCCGCGCAACGACTGCTCGTCGAACATCCCCTCGCCGGTCACCACGAGGTCGGCCTTCTCCATCTGCCCGCGCAGGCCCACGGCCTCGATGACCACGTCCACGCCCGGACGTAGCCGCGCTCCCAGGAACGCCATCAACCCAGCCGCCAGGCCTCCCGCCGCTCCGGCTCCCGGGACGGCCCTGAGGTCCAGCCCGAGGTCCCGGTGGACAACGGCGGCGAAGTGGCCGAGCGCCGTGTCGAGCAGGGCGACGTCCTCCGGTGACGCTCCCTTCTGGGGGCCGTAGACGGCCGACGCTCCCTGAGGTCCCACCAGAGGGTTGTCGACATCGGTGGCCACCACGAACTCGGCTCCCCTCACCGATCCATCCGACGCGGTCAGGTCGATCGCAGCCAGATCGAGCAGGGCCGCCCCGCCGGGCCGGAGGTCGACTCCTCGCCGGTCGAGCAGGCGAACGCCGACGGCCTGTGCCATCCCGGCGCCCGCGTCGTTCGTGGCGCTCCCCCCCACGCACACCAGGACCCGCCGCACCCCCCTGCGGCAGACGGCCAATATGAGCTCACCGGTCCCCCGAGTGCTCGTCCGTTTCGGATCCCGCCGGCCCGGCGAGATCAGCCCGAGCCCCGAGGCTCGGGCCATCTCCACCACGCCGAGGGTCCCTCCTTCCGAGGGGACCACTGCGAACTCGGCCCGGACCGGATCGCCGAGCGGTCCGGACACCTCCTGGGAAAACCGCTCCCCGCCCAGGGCGGCCACGAGCGCGTCCATGGTCCCCTCGCCGCCATCCGCCATGGGCACCACCTCGACTTCGGCCGAGGCGTCTCCTCGCTCCCAACCCCGGGCGATCGCCTGAGCTGCTTGTTCGGCGGTCAGGGTTCCCTTGAACTTGTCGGGAGCGACCAGGACCCGCACGGCCTAGAGGGTACAATCCGCGCCTGATGACGCTCGACAGGCCATGGCTCCTGGCCACCGCCAGAGCCGAGCGCGAAGCCCTGGGACGAACCATTCAGTACACGCCGCCGGAAGCGTGGGACCAGGAAAGCCCCAGTCACGGCTGGCGGAACCGAGACATCGTGGCGCACCTCGCGGCGGGGGAAGTCGCCGCCGCGGCCGTTCTTGCCGAAGAGGTCGCGTCGGAGATCCAGGAGTACGTGAAGGGCCTTGAGGACGAGACGGCCACGCTGGACGGCTTCAACGAGTTCTCCGTCCGTCGCCGCGCGGACCTTCCCTTCCGTCAGGTCGTGGCCGAGTGGGGTGCGGCCGCCGATCTCTTCCTGTCCCGCGCATCCAAGATCCCTCCGGAGGAGTGGGCCTCCAAGAAGGTCGAGTGGATGGCCGGACCCCTCGGGGTGAGCTACCTCGTCCAGTCGAGAGTCATGGAATTGTGGCTGCACGGAGAGGACATCCTGGCAGGGGGCGGGAACCCGCCTCGGCTGGAGCACCCCCCCATTTATTGCGTCAACGACCTGGCCGTCCGGACGATCCCGTACGCACTCTCTCTCGCCGGACTGTCCTTTCCGGGCAGGAGCATCAAGGTGGATCTGGAGGCCGTGGGAGGGGGCACATGGCACTGGGGATTGGCTCCGCGGGAGAGCCCTCCACCCGGGAAGGCTCCCGACGCGGTCATCACCGGCCGGGCCTATGCCTTCGCGCAGGTCGCGGGGCGCCGGGTCCCTGCGGAGTATTACCTCGCCGAGGGGATCCTCCAGACGGCGGGCGACGACGCTCTTGCCGAAACCGTGCTGCAGCATCTTCGGGCTTTCGCCTAAAGCGCTGCGTCGAGCGACGGCGAGGTGTGGCCGACCCAGACCCAACCGCCTGCGCGTCTCGCCCGTATTACTGCCTGTGGGGGGTAGGCTGCGATCGATGCGGAATCGCCGCGACTCGAGAGCGGGATCGGGAGCCGACCTGATGCGGGCGTTCGCCCGGCGAGATCCGCGCGCTGCCGACGAGCTCTATGCAAGGTTCGCCCCACGCGTGTACGGGCTCGGAATGGTGATGCTGGGCAACGCGGCTCAGGCGGAGGATCTGGTGCAGGACACGTTCGTCAAGGTCTGGCGCAGCGCCAACGCGTACGACGCTGCCCGGGGATCGGTCGACACATGGGTCCTCCTGATCGCTCGAAGCCTGGCTGTCGACCTGATCCGAAGGAAGGTGCTGGAGACGAGGACCCTCGCGGCGCAGGAAACGCCGGAGGTCGCCACCGAACCGGGGCCCGAGGAACACGCGGAGAACCGGGACCTGGCCGACAGGGCGAAACGGGCCATGGGGTCGCTCTCCCCAGGGCAGCGCGCCGCTCTCGAGCTGGCCTACTTCGGCGGCAAGAGCAGCACGGAGGTCGCCGAGCTCGAAGGCATCCCCGTCGGGACGGCGAAGACGAGGATCCGCACGGCCCTCATGAAGCTTCGGGAAGCCCTGGAGGTCCAGCATGAGCTGTGACGAGGTCAGGGCCCAGCTCCCCGACTACACGCTGGGGACGCTCTCGGAGACGGAAGCGGCCGCGATCAGGCGCCATCTTCGCGGGTGTTCGGGATGCCGGACCGAGGCGGCAACCCTGGACGAGGGCGTGGCGCTCTTCGCGAGCTCCGCGCACGAGGCCGAGCCGCCGCCCGAGCTCCGGGATCGGGTCATGTCGGTCCTGACCGAGGAGTGGTCCGACTCACCGCGCTCCCGACGACTTCTTCCCCGTCTGATCGCACGGTGGCCAGCGATGGCAGCCGCCGCGATCGTGATCACAGCCCTGGTCCTTGCTACGGTTGCCCAGGTTCAGTCCCGAGGGTTCCGTACGGACGCGCTGCACTACCGCGGGTTCCTTCACGCCCTGGGCGGCAAGGACGTGCGAGTGGCCAGGCTCGATCCGGCCCGGTCGGTCACCATGAGGGGCTCCGTCATCGTCTACGACGCCGAGCAGGGAGAGCAGAGCTGGGTCATGGTGCTGGCCCGGGCACCCGGATTCACCGAGGAGGTAACGGTTTCCCTCGAAACGGCCGGTGGCCGGTCGATCAACATCCCGTTCAAGCTGAAGTTCGGCGAGGACGGGGACGCCTGGTCTGGGTTCACCACGTCCTCGGATCTCTCGAAGTTCGATCGGATCGTCCTGACCACCCCGACGGGGCGCGTGGTGGCGACGGGTACCGTCCACTCGGGTTAGCTTCCGACGGGGCCGCTCAGCCTCGCGAAAGGACCAACCCTCCGATCTCTCGCGGGACCGCCCCGAACCGATACTTGTAGTCGAGGTCGCCTTTCAGCATGTCGAATCGTCTGGTGCCGACCTCGATCGATCGGCGAATGAGGTCGGAGACCAACACCATTCCGGGGCTGAGGCGGCTGAACTCGCGATCAAACGCGGAGTTGTAGAGCGAGAAGGTCCTGCCGAAGGCGAAGGCGATGGCGCCGGCGGCCTTCGTTCCCTGGACCTCGATGAAGGCGAGATGCAGGTGGTTGGTCGCAAGGAAGGACTCCGTCAGCCTGCGGAAGAAGATCTCCATGCCGGCGTGCATGAACTTTCCCTTCGGCCCAGGGCTCGCCTTGTGGAGCTCGATGAAACGATCGAGGTCGCCCGCCAGAGTCTCGGGCGTGGCGAGCGTCACCCGATAGGGTCCGGCTTCCTCAACGAGACGGCGCTCCTTCCGCCTGATCTCGTGCCGAAGCTTGGCGGGCAGCTCTTCGAGATAGGCTTCGAAGGCGGCCGGCAGCTCGATCGACGGTGCCACCCCGTCGACACCTCGCTCCACCTGGATCCCCTGCGCGGAAGCGGCGGCCTCGAGAGTAGCGAGCCACCGTCCCTCGGTGGGAAGGCCCCGGAGGTCGGCCCGGTCCCAACGCACCTGGAACTCCAAAGCCTTCATCAGCTCGTTCGCGGCAACCTCCTCCAGACCCGGCACCGAGACCGGTCCCATGTAGTCCGTGACGTCGAACCCTCCCATGAATCGCAGGGTGCCCTCGGTCACCTCGAAGGGACACGCCGCCACCAATCTCCCTTGCGCATCGACGACGAACGCGAGGAGCAGCGTTCCCGTCCCGAATTCCTCCCACCACAGCTTCAGATAAGCCGGAGTGTGGAAGAAGGTTCCTTCGGGATCGGCGGCGACGAGATCGCCCCACCCCCGGGCATGGAAGGCAGACGCATCGCCGGTCAGCTCAACCCGCATGCGGCTCGCGATCCAGGACGAACAGCGTGTGGTGATAGGTCGTCAGCGTGGGCCACTTCGCACGGTACGACTCGACGTGCACGCACTCCATGTCGTGCTCCAGAAAGATCTCCAGCCACTCCTCGGCGCTTCGAAATGCCAGTGGGGTGGGGACGCGATGGCGAACATTGAGCGCCCGGTCCCAGAACACGTTGAACGCACGGTCCAGGCGGTTGAAGGGCGTGTCCTCCATCACGATCAGCCGGCTATCGGCCAGTCTCGCCGCCTCGGCCAGGACCTTTCCCTGGGCCTCATAGGGGTTGTGGTGCAGCGCGAACAACAGGAGGACGGCGTCGAACGCTCGGTCCCGCGACGGGACATGGAAAGGGTCACCCATCTTCAGGAAGGGGAGGTCCCTCCGCCGGTTCCGGTACTCGACCAGGTCGGCCAGTACCGGTTGGACGCCCCGCCGGTCCGCCAGCCATCGGCTGACCAACCCGGTCCCCGAGCCGTAGTCGAGGACTCGCCACCCAGGCAGGAGATGCCTGCCGACCCGGCGGCCGATCTCGTTCTCGCGAAGGAACATGCAAGGGCAAGTATGCCAGCGGCGGCCCCACGGGCTGGAGTCGCGACGGTGGTTCTTCTAGATGGCGAGCTCCATTCGGACCGAGTCGACGTCGGGCGACCCTCGCCGGGGAGGCGCGTGGCCCTCGGCGATGATCACGAAGCCCTCACGCAGGTAGAAGCGAATGGCGCCGTCGTTCCGGGCCGCCACATCGAGGCTGACGCTTCGAACACCCGACTCCAGGGCCTCCTCGACGACCCGTCGCAGCAACGCCGAACCGATCCCCTGGCCCCTCCGCTCCGGCAACACCGCCAGCGAGATGACGTACCGGCTGTCCGCCGCCACGGGCGGCGTGACCCGAGCGTGCCTCCTCCCCTCCCTGATCACGCTGAGTGCGAACCGCCAGCCGGCAGCCCGAACCATCACCAGGCCCGTTCGCGTCTGGGTCTTCCGGTTCCAGTCCTCACCCGCGAATCGGATGATTTGACCGACCACCGAACCATCGACCTCGGCCATGAGGGCTCGATCGAAACCGAACCCGCTGCCCCTGGCCGTGAAGACGGAGGCGGCAACCCGGCGACCGACTTCCCGATCGCCGACGAGGTCCACCAATCCGCCGGGCGTCATCATGATCAGCGAGGCGGCGACGTCGACGTCCGCGGCCCGAGCGGATCGGATGTCGACGCCGGAATCGGGGTCGGTCACACCTTGGCGCCGGAGAGGGCCTCCTGCAACACGTCCCAAGCCAGGACCGCGCACTTGATCCTGACGGGATACTTGACCACGCCCTTGAGCGCGACCAGGTCCCCGAACTCTTCCTCGTCGGGGTCGAGCTTCCCCTCCATCATGCTTCGAAACTCGGCCGCGAGCTTCTCCGCGTCCTCGACCGGCTTCCCCATCACGGCTTCCGTGAGCATTGAGGCACTGGCCTGGCTGATCGAGCAGCCCCGGCCCTCGAACGCCACGTCCGCGACCCGGCCGTCCGTGAGGTGCGCGTGGATGGTGATCTCGTCCCCGCACAATGGGTTGTTCTTCGAGCAGGAGAGCTCAGCCCCCGGCACGTCGCGCTTGTTCCGGGGACTCTTGTAGTGGTCCAGGATGACTTCCTTATAGAGCTCCTCAAGCGCCAAAGATGACCCTCGCCTTGTCCAGGGCCGCCACCAGGGCGTCCACCTCGTCGGGGGTGTTGTACACGTAGAAGGATGCCCGGGTGGTGGCCGGAACGCCAAGTCGCCGCATCAGGACCTGCGCGCAGTGGTGCCCCGGGCGGACGCAGACGCCGTCCTGGTCCAGCACCTGGGCCAGGTCGTGCGGGTGGATGTCTTTGTACCAGAACGAGACCGCCCCGCCCCGCAACTCCACGTCGGCCGGTCCGAACACCTTGGCTCCGGCCTCGGTGAGCCGTTCGATCGCGTATCGGGACAGCTCTTTCTCGTGTTCCCGCACGGCTTCCATGCCCAGTGCCTCGAGATAGTCGATGGCGGCGACCAAGCCGATCTCCTGGGCGATGTTCATGGTCCCGGCCTCGAACTTGTGCGGCGGGTCCTTGTACGTCGAGCGATCCGGGAAGACCTCCATGATCATCTCGCCGCCCCCCAGGAAGGGGTCCATGCGTTCCAGCAGCTCCCGTTTCCCGTACAAGCCGCCGGAAGCGGTCGGCCCGAGCATCTTGTGCCCCGAGATCGTCATGAAGTCGATGTCCAGCGCGCCGACGTCGACCGGGTTGTGGGGCACGAGCTGAGCCCCGTCGACCAGGATCACCGCCCCCACCGCGTGAGCCGCCTCGGCCAGCCGCTCCAGGGGCGGAAGGGTCCCGATCACGTTCGACTGCCCCGTGACCGCCACCACCCGGGTCCGTTCGGTGATCAGGGTGTCGAGGGCGCTCAGGTCCAGTGTGCCGTCGTCCCCGAGAGGGATGTACCGGAGCCTGGCTCCGGTGGCCTGGGCGCAGAACTGCCAGGGGACGATGTTCGAATGGTGCTCGACCTCGGAGACGAGGATCTCGTCCCCCTCACGCACGAACTTCCGGCCGAAGCCGTGGGCCACCAGGTTCACCGACTCGGTGGTCCCTCGGTTGAAGACGATGGTGGAGGGATCGGGGGCGCCGATGAACCGGGCCAATCGGGCCCGGGCGTCCTCGAAGGCTGCGGTGGCCTCCTCGGCGAGCTCGTAGACGGCCCGGTACAGGTTGGCGTTGTGTCGCTCGTAATAGTCGGTGACGGCGTCGATCACCTGGCGTGGCTTCTGGCTGGTGTTGGCGCTGTCCAGATAGACCAGCGGCTGGCCGTGGGCCGTCCGCTCCAGGATGGGAAAGTCCTTGCGGATCCGCTCGACGTCCAGCGCCTCCGCTTTGGGATCCACGATCCGTGCCATCTGCGTCACTTCCTCATCCCGCCGTGGGGCTCCGCTCTTAGGGGGCTACCGCTTCGCTGCTTGAGCCCCGAGGGGCTACCGCTTCGCCGCTTGAGCCCCGATCCACCGGCGACTCCTCCAGGCCCAGATCCTTTCGCAGCCCCTCGTATCCTTTCCGCTCCAGCTCGTGAGCCAGCTCGGGGCCACCGGAGAGCACGATCTTCCCCTCCATCATGACGTGGATCCTGTCCGGTGTGATGTAGTTCAGGATGCGCTGGTAGTGCGTGATGAGCAAGACGCCCAGGTCCGGGCCGATCAGCTGCTGGATCCCCGTGGCCACCGCCTTCAGGGAGTCGATGTCCAGACCGGAGTCCGTCTCGTCGAGGATGGCGATGTCGGGCTCCAGGACGGCAAGCTGCAATACCTCGTTCTTCTTCTTCTCCCCGCCGGAGAATCCTTGGTTGACGTACCTGGCAACCATCTGGTCCTCCACACCGAGCAGGTTCATCTTCTCCTTGAGCCGCTTCCGAAAGGCCAATGCGGAGATCTGCTCTCCCTTGGCCGCCTTGTACGCCGACCGCAGGAAGTTGACCACGGAGACACCGGGGATCTCGGTCGGGTACTGGAACGCCAGGAACAGGCCGTGCTGGGCCCGCTTGTCCGCGGTCCATTTGGTGATGTCCTCGCCGCGAAACCGGATGGCGCCCTGGGTGATGGCATAGGTCGTCCGGCCCATCAGCACCTGGGCGAGGGTCGACTTCCCCGAGCCGTTCGGGCCCATGAGGGCGTGGACCTCGCCCTGGCGAACCGTCAGGTCGATCCCCTTCAGGATCTCCTTTCCCTCGACCTCGACGTGGAGGTCCTCGACCTCCAACGTGGCGGTCTTCGAAGCCGTCTCAGTCACCGTCTGCGCCATGGGTGTTCAGTCCTCCAATTCGATCAGGATGCGGTCGCCGTCGACCTTCACCGGGAACGTGGGGATGGGGATGGTGGCCGGCAGCGATTTCGGCAGCCCCGTCCGCAGATCGAACACCGACCCGTGCCGCGGGCATTCGATCGTTTCGTCCTCCACGTCTACTTCGCCCTCCGAGAGGGATGACTCGGCGTGCGAGCAGATGTCGTCCACCGCCAGGAAGGTCCCGTTGCCTAGGTTGGCGACGGCGATCTCGATCCTGTTCACCACGAAACGGCGGGCCTCGCCTTCAGGGATGTCCGCCGTGCTCGCCACGTCGATCAACATCAGCGCTCTTCCCTCTCGATCTCCCGAGCGATGGCCGATTCCAGCCCCTCGCGGACCTCGGAGAGGGTCACCCGGTCCAGGACCTCCTGCAGGAAGCCGAAGACGACCAGCCTCTGGGCCTCCTCCAAAGGAATGCCCCGGCTCTGGATGTAGAAGAGCGTGTCCTCGTCGACCGGGCCGACGCTGGCGGCGTGGCCGCACCGCACCGGGTCGTTGGACAGGATCTCCAGATTGGGGATGGAGTCCGCCTTGGCCTTCTCGGACATCAAGATGTTCCGGTTCGTCTGGTAGGCGTCGCACTTGTGGGCGCCCTTTTGGATGATCACCGTGCCCGAGTAGATGGTCCTGGATTGCTCCTTCAGGACACCCTTGTACAGGAGATCGCTCGCGGTTTGGGAGCCCACGTGGTCCTGGATCGACCTGTGGTCGAAGTGCTGCGTGCCGGTGGCGAAGTACACACCCAGCATCTCGCTCGAGCCGCCGTCGCCCTCCAGCACGCTCTCGACCTCGGCCCTGGCCAGGCTGGCTCCGAAGGCGACGCCGAGGGAGCGCAGGACGGCGTCGCGATCGATGAAGGCCCGCTGGACCGAGAGGTGGGTGACGCCTCCTCCCCACTCCTGCAGGGCCACGTAGCGGATCTTGGAGTTGGGGCCGGCATAGATCTCCACGACGGCGTTCGAGAGCACCTCGGTAAGGTCCGGTGAGACATACCGGTCGATGTAGGTGAGCTCGGCGCCCTCCTCCAGAACGAGGACGGTATGCGGGAACACGGCCAGGCCATCCCGGTCGACGTAGGTCAGGGTCTGGAGGGGAAGCTCGACCTTGATCCCCGCCGGGACGTGGACGAACGAGCCGCCGGTTCGAAACGCGCCGTGGAGGGCGGTGAATCTGGTCCGGCCGGTGGGAACAGCCTCGTGGAGCCGTCCTTTCAGCAGGTCCGGACGAGTGCCGGCCACCTCGTCAATCGAAGTGAACACGACGCCCTTCGCGGCTTCCGCCGGATCGAGGTGCGTGGTCACGACCGTCGAGTTGTGCTGGATGGCGAGGCCGCTTCGCTCCCCGACCTCACCCGCCGCCTCCAGGAGATCGGGCTTGACGTCGTCCAGGGTGTCGGCCGTGGGCTCCGCTGCGTATGGGATGAAGCGGTTGAGATCAAACTCCCGAAGGTCCGTGTAGCGCCATTCCTCGGTCTCGGGCGAAGGCATTGGCATGGCCTCGAACTGCTCGAAGGCCTGGGTGCGAAGCTTCCCGAGACCGTCTTCATCACGCCGGACGATCTCGTCCAGCGCAGCTCGATTGAAACCGGTCTTCGTCTCAGTTGTGGCCATCGAAGGTCTGCTTCAGAGAGTTCGTTTGCAATGCCTGGGCGTTCACCCATAAATCCTATCAGTCAGGTCGGATTCACCAGAAAGCTGCCGGCTCTCTGTGATGGCCGGTGAGAGAACCCGTGTTGGGACGACCTGACGGATCGGTGCTCGGGGCGGAAGGGGCCGGAGGCTACCCGGGCTGTTACTCCGCTGGAGCGGTCCGCCCGTACACGTCCTTGCTGACCTGATACGCCCGCTCCTCGAGGGCCAGGGCGGCCGCCCGGACTTTCTGCAAAGCTTTGCCTCTGAGTTGGATCACCTTCACCAGCACCAGCGTCTCCCTTTGATCCTCGCCCGCGCCCTTCCACCCGACGCGCACGTTCCCAACCCCCGGCGCGTAGTACTTGAGCTGGTATGCGTCTGGCTTGCTCGGTTCGAACTCCTCGGTCACCAGGACACCCTGGAAACAGCCGAAAGGCACGCAGGTCGCTACCTCCGTCTGGGAGACCCGCGCGTGGTCGACCCAGCCGATAGGAGGAGGGGCATATCCCTGCGAATAACTCGAACCGCCCAAGTGCGGTGTTGCCTTCATGGAGATCCCAGGTCTGGCACCCTCCAGGCCGGCGATCCATGCCGGGGCAGCGACGAACCGTCCCTCCTCGTACTCCTCCGGGTATTGACCCAGGTGCCAGACGTTCCCGCTGTCGTCTTGAGCGAACAAGGCGAGCTCCGTCTCCTCCAGGTGGCCGGCGCTGTAGTCACGGTCCCAGGCGACCAGGGTTCGGACCCCGTTCACGACCTTGGTGAGATCGGTGACCGTGAAGACCACGCGGTGAGGGGTGCGCTCGCCGTCTTCGACCGTCTGGCCCTCGTAGACGAACTGCGTCCCCGGCTCGAGGGGGAACCAAGCGTTGTCGATGACCGTCGGATCGCTGAAGAGGTCAGGGTCGAAGTCCTCCGCCGTGATCTCCCTCGTGATTGTCCCGTGTGTGTTGATCCCACCTGAGCCCGCGGGGCCGGTGCCGCGGGGCGACTGGCCCGTGCCGCCGTTCGTCGGGGGTGGCGAATCGCCGCTGCATGCCGAAGCAGACAGCACGAGAAACACGGCACCCGCGAGTGAAAAGGTTTGAAGACGTCGCATCTCAGCTCCTCCCGGCCATCGGCTGGACCCGCTTTCCGAATCGCAGATACAAGGAAGGGACGACGAAGAGATTGAGGATCGTCGAGGTGACCAGGCCACCAAGGATGACCAGGGCCATTGGATATTCGATCTCTTGACCGGGGATGTCGCCCCGGATCACCAGGGGAACCAGAGCCAGGGCGGTGGTCAGGGCCGTCATCAAGATGGGCGCGAGCCGTTCCCGTGATCCCCTGGCCACCAGTTCTGGTCCGAATTCCTCCCCCTCGTGTTCCTCCAGGTACTGATAGTGGCTGACCATCATGATGCCGTTCCGGGCGACGATGCCCAGGACGGTGAAGAACCCGACGAGAGAGCCCAGCGAGATGACACCGCCGCCGAAGAACGCGGCCAGCACTCCACCGATCAGAGCCATCGGCAGAGTCACGAACGCCAGGATCGCCAGGCGAACGTTCCCCAGACAGATCATCAAGATGAGGAGGATCCCCACGACGGTGAGCACGGCGAACCCAACCAATCGCCGCTGCGCCGCCTGCCGTTCCGTGAACTCGCCCAGCAGCTCGGCGTGATACTGCAGGGGGAAGTCGATGTCCTCGAGTCGCTCCTCGAACTCATTCACCACGGAGCCGAGATCTCGCGTTCCGTCCAGGTTGGCGCCGATGTCGATGCTTCGCGATTGGGACTCGCGATGAATCACGTTCGGGATCGGGGTGATGCTCAGGTCGGCGACCTCGTCCAGGCGCACCCGGGCACCGGAAGGCGTATCGATCATGAGGCTCTGGAGATCACTCAGGCTGTCCCGTGACTGCGGGGTGCTCCAGACGTGGACGTCATAGGCCTTCCCCTCCACGTAGATGTCGCCCACTTCTTCGCTGGCCAGCATCACCGCGGCAGCCCGGCGGACATCCCCGGGCTTGATCCCGTGACGTTTGGCCGCCTCGAGATCGACGGCGATCTGGACCTGGGGCACCTCGACGTCGAGGTCGACGTGTGCATCGGTGACCCCGTCGATCTCGGACAGGACGTCGTTCACCTCCTGTGCCTTGGACCGCAGGATCTCGAGGTCTGGCCCGAAGACGCGCACGACGATGGTCTCGGAGGCCCCTGTCAGGACCTCCTTGATGCGTTCCCTCAGATAGGTCAGCACATCCCGGTAGAGTCCGGGGTACCCCGCGACGACCTCCTTGATGGATGCCACGGTGGCGTCGTAATCGACGTTTGGATCGACGCTGATCCAGTTCTCGCCGAAGTCGACGCCAACTACTTCATCGGCCAGGAGGGCCTGTCCGATGTGCGCGCCGAAGTTGCGGACCCCAGGGATCGAGCGGAGCTCACGACTCGACATGGTGGTGATCCGGACCTCCTCCTCCAGCGAGGTTCCCGGTGGAGTCAGCCAGTGCATGAGAAAGTCCCGCTCCCTGAAGTCGGGCAGCAACGACTGCCCAAGGAGCGGGATCGTGAGGAGGCCACCGATCATCAGGACGGCCACCGTTGCATATGCGGGCCGCGGCCCCCGAATGATCGGTCGAAGGAGCCGGTCGTAGCCTCGGTGAAGCCACCGCACGAGCGGGGACTGCCGGCGTTCGAGCGGCGCCTTCCGAAGGAGGATCAGAGCCATCGCCGGCGTCCAGATCAGCGCGACGATCAGCGAGACGAGGACGGCGAGCGCGTAGGCGAAGGCCAACGGACGGAAGAACGAGCCGGTCAGGCCTTCCAGAAAGAAGATCGGCATCAGGGCCAGAGCCTCGATCAACGACGCATACACGACTGCGCCGCGGACCTCGAGCGAGGCGTCGAGGACGATCCTGGCCGTGGTCGCGATCGACCTGTCGGTACTCTCCTGACGGTGCAGTCGCAGGCGCCGGACGATGTTCTCGATGTCGACGATGGCATCGTCGACCACGGCACCCAGGGCGATGATCAACCCCGCCAGAACCATCGTGTTGATCGTTGCCCCACGCCACGCCAGGACCAGTCCCGCAGCGATGAGTGACAGCGGGATCGTCACCGCGCTGATGAGAGCACTTCGCCAGTCGTATAGGAAGGACCCGAGCACCACCACCATCAGCAGGACGCCGAGAAGCAGCGACCCGGACAGGTTGTCGATCGCATCCTCCACGAAGGTTGCCGGCCGGAAGATGGTGGAGTCGATCTCGATGCCGCGAAGGCCGGGGCGCATCTCCTCCAGCGCAGCCTCCACGCCCTTGGTGATGTCCACCGTGTTTCCCCAGGGGAGCTTCTCCACGATCAGCATGAGACCAGGCCCGTCGTTGATCACGGCGTCGCCGAACAGTGGTTGGTGCTCTTCAACGACGCTGGCCACGTCACGGAGAAGGACCGGTCCGCCGTTCCCTCGCTCGATCACGACCTTGGCCAGATCCTCGGGCGAGAGGATGGACAGGACGTGCCTGATCGAGAGCCGCTGGTTCGGGGTATCGAGGAACCCTCCGGTCCCGATCACCGCGCCGTCGGAGAATCGGAGAAGCCCGGCATCTAGCGAATCCCCTGTTGCGCGCATGACCTGGTCGAGCGTCACGTCGTGTCGCACTAGCAGTTCAGGCTCGATCTGGACCTGGCGCTGGGGGAGCCGCTCCCCCCAGATCGGCACGTTGGCCACGCCGGGCACGCGTAACAATCGCGCTCGAATCTTCCAGTAGGCGAGCTTCGACAGCTCGATCAGAGAGAGCTCCTCAGATGCCAGCCCGATCTTCATGACTCGGCTCGTCGACGACAGCGGCTGGATCATGAACGGGGGGCTTGCCCAGCTCGGCAGGGTGGGCGTCACCGTGTCGACCCGCTCGGCCACCACCTGACGAGCGGCCAGCAGGTCCGTACCTGGCTTGAAGATGAGGAGTATCGAGGAAAGGTCGGGAACGGATTTCGACCGGATCACGTCCAGACCCGGCACCCCATTGAGAGCCTCCTCCAACGGGACCGTGACGAGCGCTTCCACCTCGGCGGAGTTGAGTCCGAGAGAGGGCGTCTGAATCTCGACCCGTGGAGGTGCGAACTCGGGGAACACGTCGACGGGCATCTGGCGGAGCTGCCCGATGCCGAGGAACAACATCGCGCCCGCGATGGCGAGCACGATGAACCGGAACCTGAGGCTCGCCCCGACGATCCAGCGCATCATGGCGACAGATGCGCCTCGCTGTTCAATGTCCTATCCCGGACTCGATCCCGAACAGCTCGGCGGCTCCGACCGTGACGACGCGGGAGCCCGGAGGTGGACCGTCCGACAGCACGGCGAGGTCGACGACGAAGTGTTCCACGCGGATGGCCCGGCGAACGAACGTCAGAGGTCCGCTGGCTACGTACGTCCAGGTGTCTCCTGTGGTGGCGTAGAACACGGCGCCGTACGGGACGAAGGTGGTCCCCCCCACGCCCGTTTCCTTCACCATGGTCGTCCGGATGTCGAGGCGTTGGGCCGCCTCCTCCGTCAGGATCACCCGACTGAGTTTCGTGCCTTCGATCGGCTCCACCCTGGCGGGTTCCGGCTTCGTTTTTGCGCTCTCCGACACGTCACGGCATGCCGGCGCGAGAAGGCCGATGATGACCAGGCCAACCAAGAACAGGCGTTCACGGTGCCGCATCTCCATCCTTCCTTCCTGTGAGCTCCACCGGTTCGTGCTTCGTGAGATCGATCACAGGTTCGACGAATGTCAGGGGAATCGCCGCTTCTGGTCGGGGCGCGAACCGAAGGTAGAGTGCCGGGAGGACGAACAAGTTGAGCAGGGCCGACGCGAGGAGCCCCCCGATGACCACCAGGGCCATGGGATGAACGACCTCCAAGCCCGCAATCTCGCCCACGACGACCAGAGGCACCATCGCGCCGAGAGCGGCGATCGTCGATATCAGCATCGGTGAGAGGCATTCGCCGGCGCTTCGGACGATAAGCGTCCGGTCGAATCGCTCGCCGTCCTCCTCACTGCGGGTCGGGTATCGCTTGATCGAGTAGATCGTCTGGCGTGCGGCAACCCACAGAACCGCAAAGAACCCTGAGATCGAACCGAGCGAGACCACGCCTCCACCCGCCCACGCGCCGATGGCACCTCCCAACAGCCCGAGGGCCAGCATCAGGAAGGCGAGCGTGGAGAGGCGCCAGCTCGCAAAGGCTGCCTGAAGCAAGACGAAGATCCCGATCGCCGCGAAAGCGCTCAAGACGAGGACACGCCAGCCGGCGGCCCGCCGCTCCGCGAATTCGTCCAGGACCTCAACGTGGTACTCGAGCGGGAACTGGACCCTCTGAAGCGCCCTTTCGACATCTGCGGTGACCTCGCCCGGGCTACGCCCGGCGACACCCGCGCTGACGTCGACATACCTGGAGACCGCGTCGTGCCGGATGACCTCGGGAGCGGGAGCGATCCGCACGTCGGCAACGTCACCCAAGCGCACCTGCCGACCTGCCGGCGTGTCGATCAGCAGCGCATTGATGCTGGATGCGTCGTTGCGCACGCCGGGCGTCCCCCACACGACCACCTCGAAGACCTTCTGTTCCTCGAACAAGCTTCCGACGCGAATACCCGACAGGAGAGTCGTAGCCGCGCGGCGTACGTCACCGGGCTTGATCCCGTACCGTTGCGCGCTGGAGAGGTCGACTTCGATCTCCACTGTCGGCTCCTCGGCTGAGGAGCCGACGACCGGATCGACGACCCCGTCGATCGTCGCCAGGATGTGACGCACCTCTTCCGCTTTCGTGCGCAGGATGTCCAGGTCCGGACCGTAGACGCGAACCTCGATCGGACTCTGGGTACCTGAGAGCACCTCCTCAATCCGCTGCTGCGGATAGGTGACCATCCGCCGATCCAGGCCTGGATACCCGTGGATGACCTCCTGGATCGATCCCACCGCGGCGTCGTAGTCGGCTCCTGGAGCGACGTTCACCCACACCTCGCTCGCGTTGCTCCCGACCACCTGATCCGACAGCACCGCCCGACCGGCGTGGGCGCCGACGTCATCGATCCCCGGGATCGCTCGCACCTCTTCCGCGATGCGCGCGGTGATGCGGTCCATCTCCTGAAGCGACGTGCCCGGTGCGCCGCTCAGCTGGATCAGGACGTTGGTGTCCTTGAACGAGGGAACCGGCGATCGTTCGAGGAACGGCAGCGTGAGAACTCCTGCCAGGACCACGATGCCCGCCGCCACATAGGCGGGCCGAGGCGACCCGATGAAGCGCGACAGGATCTCCTCATATCGAGGCCCCACCCACCGGAGGATCGGGGAGCGGCGCCCGGACTCCGGTGACTTCGACAACATCAACAGCGCCAGGGCCGGCGTGACGACCAGGGCGACCACCATCGACGCGAGGATGACCACCGCAAAGGAGACACCGATCGACGGGAAAAACGCGCCGAATGGCCCCTTCGTGAACAGGGTCGGAACCAGGGCCACCAGGGCGATCAGCGCCGCGTAGGCCGCGGCGCTTCGCATCTCAATCGCGGCCTCCAGGAGAACGGTTGTTGCCGGCACTCGGTCAGCCGTTACGGTCTCATCGCCCTGGAGCCGTGTGGCCAGGTTGCTCACGTCCAGGATGGCCTCCACCACCACCACGACCAGCCCGAGAGTCAGCCCGGCTAGGACCATCGAGTTGAGCGAGGCCTGCGTCAGAGAGAGGACCGTCACCGCAACCGCCAGGGAAACCACAAGGCTGATCGCGGCGATCAACGTGGTCCGCCACTCGAACGCCAACGCGCCGAAGAGCAGGATCGCGAGCACCCCCCCGACCAGAAGCGCCCAGAGAAGGTTGCGACTCGATGTCTCGACGAACGTGGCGGCCCGATAGATGGAGGAGTCGATGGCGACCCCGGACAGCCCAGGACGAAGGGCCTCGAGAGCCTCCTCGACACCGCGGGTCACCTCGACGGTGTTGGCTGCGGGAAACTTCTCGATGACCAGAAGAAGACCGGGGCCGATCGCATCTCCGATCAGCGGTTGATGGTCCTCCACGACCTCGGCGACGTCGCCCAGAACCAGTGGCTTGTCGTCGGCACCCTCGATCGGGACGCTGGCGAGGTCAGCCGCGGTGGCGAAGACCGGTCGGTGTTGAACCCCCAGGCGCTGATTCGGCGTTTCCAGGATGCCGCCCGTGCCCGGAGTGGAGGCCTCGGTGAACGTCAACGGCGACACGAACTGGGCGTTCGCGGTGGTCTCGACGATCTGCTGGAGGGATACGCCACTCTCGCGCAGGCGCGCAGGGTCGACCAGGACCTGGAGCTGTCGATCCCGGTTTCCCCAAACAGCGACGTTCGCCACACCGGGCACCCCGAGAAGACGCGGTGTGATCGTCCACCGAGCGAGGATCGACATGTCGATCGTGGACAGGTCGGCCGAGGAGAGGCCGATCAGCATGACCCGGCTCGTCGAGGAGAGCGGCTGGAGCATCTGGGGCGGTCGGGATTGGACCCCGGGGAGGGCCACCTGCGCCTGGGACAGGCGCTCCTGGACGACCTGCCGCGCCTTGAGGAGGTCCGTTCCAGGTTCGAAGACCATTTGGATGGATGAGAGGCCGGGCACGGACGCGGACCGGATCTGATCGAGGAACGCCACCCCGTTGAGGAGGTCCTGTTCCAATGGGACGGTGATGAACTGCTCCACCTCCTCCGCGGAGAGCCCCAGGGCTTCGGTCTGGACCTCCACGGTGGGAGGGGTGAATTCGGGCAGGACGTCCCGAGGCATGCCCCGGAGCTGCGAAAAGCCCAGGATGAGCAATCCCACAGCCAGGGCGACCATCAGTCGTCTGGCCCTGAGGCTCGACCTGATGATCCCGCGCATCATGACGTGAGGCCTAGCGCCATCGTGATGCCTTCTCCCTTCGAGAGAGCCGCAACATCCCCCTGTTGCTACCTATGCCTGTTTCTCACGGTAGGACGAGTGTTGGTGCTCGTCGTCGTCGTGCCGGACGAACTGTCCTCGTCACCAGGGACGAAACTCGGTACCGGGGCTAGCGGGGCATCGGGTGGACCAGGCCCGTGTCGTAGGCGAACACCACAGCCTGCACGCGGTCGCGAAGCTTCAGCTTTTCCAAGATATGGCGGATGTGGGTCCTGACCGTAGTATCGGCCACGAAGAGCTCCCGAGCGATCTCGTCGTTGGAGAGGCCTCTTCCCACCAGCGTAAGCACCTTGAGCTCACTTCGCGTCAAGAGCTGCAGCTCAGTGCTCGGTCCTTGGCGGGCAGGCGGAAGCGTGTGGGCGAATGCATCCAGGAGGCGGCGCGTAACAGACGGAGCGAGCAGGGCATCACCCCGGGCCACGATCTGGATCGCCATGACCAACTCCTCCGGCCGCACATCCTTCAGGAGAAAGCCACTGGCTCCCGCTCGGAGTGCTTCGATGACGTACTCGTCGATGTCGAAAGTCGTGAGGATGAGGATCTTGGTCGACTTGTCCTCGCTGGCCAGGATCCTCGTCGCCTCGACCCCATCCATGATGGGCATCCGGATGTCCATGAGGACGACATCGGGACGGAGGCGGCGCCACTGCGCGATAGCTTCCTCTCCATCGGCTGCCTCACCGACGAGTTCGATGTCCTCCTCTGCCCGAAGCGTCATGTCGAACGCTGTTCGCATGAGCGGCTGGTCATCAGCGACAAGGACCCGGATCGTCAAGATGTCTCCCCGTCCAGGGGCAGAGAAGCGGCGATCTCGTAGCCCCCGCCGGGTCGCTCCCCAGTTCGGAGTTCACCTCCGAAGAGGGCGACGCGCTCGCGCATCCCGAGATGCCCGAACCGCGGCCTGAGGCTGTCAGGTTGGCCATGTAGACCAGTCCCATCGTCGGCGACCAGGATCTCCAGGTGATCTTGCCGGTACCGGACCACGACCTCGACCCGGGCCGGCCCTGCGTGCTTGAGGACGTTCGTCAGCGCTTCCTGGATGATGCGAAAGGCAGAGAGGTCCAGGCCGGCCGGGATCGGCCGGGGGTCTCCCTCGATCTTCAGGCTGACGGGGATCCCGGCCTCCCGCACCTGCTTCACGAGGACCTCGAGGTTGTTCAGCCCGGGCTGAGGCGACCTTGCCGCCTCGTCGTCAGTGTCCGTTCTCAGGAAGCCCATCAGACGCCGCATCTCCACCAGTGCTTCACGGCCCATCTCCTCGATGGCGGAGAGAGCGTCCCTGGCCTCCCCCGGTTGGGCGTCGAAGATTCGCTGAGCTGCCCCGGCCTGGGCAACCATGACGCTCACATTGTGGGCCACCACGTCGTGGAGCTCCCGAGCGATCACCCGGCGCTCTTCGGCCACCGCTCGCTGCGCTCGCTCCTCACGCTCCCTCTCCAACCTCGTCGCTCGATCCTCCAGCAGGACCACCTGCCCGCGCCGGTTCCGAAGCCCATCTCCGATGAACCACGTGGCCCCGAGCAACAGATACTCCGCGATGAGCGCATCCGGCTCCAGTGGTTCCTTCGACATCAAGAGGATCAGAAGGACGACGAGCGCGCAACCGAGGCCCGCCGGTACGGACGTCCGCCGATCTCGGTGGGCAGCGACCGTGTATAGGGCCACCAGGAAGCCGAATGCGGCGAGCGATCGGGGATAGTCGAGGACAGAAAACAGGAACAATGCCGCCGCGACGATCGACAGGACCGGGAGCGGCGCCCTCCTGCGCCACGCGAGCGGGATGGTCTGGAGCAGGATGAGGCCGATCCCCAACGCGTCGAGGCTTCGATTCGAAGCCTCGCTTCCGCCCTCCGGGATGTCAACCTGGATATGTGCCAGGACGCCCCATACAGATGCCGCGGCCAGGAGCGCGGCGATCACCGCGTCCTGTACGGTTGGCTTCGAGGAGAAAAACCGCACCCATGCCGGGCGGGTGGAGCTGAGGTCTCGATGAGCCGGCGGGACTTGGCCCTCCCCTAAGGCCACCATCAGTGCATCCTCCCCGCTCCTCACCGAGAGGCAGCCCGCTCCGCCTGGTCGATCGTCCGATGAAGGACGCTATACCCGTTGGAGCCGAGGACTCAATACGTCAACTGCATGGTGGCCTGGAGAGGCCGGGCTCCGGCCGGATTGCCCCTGGCTAGCCGATGGCGCCTTCCATCTGGAGCTCGACCAGGCGGTTCAGCTCCACGGCGTACTCCATGGGCAGCTCGCGGGTGATCGGCTCGATGAAGCCGTTGACCACCATGGCGGTGGCCTCGGCCTCGGAAAGACCGCGGCTCATAAGGTAGAAGAGCTGGTCTTCACCGACCCGTGACACGGTGGCCTCGTGGCCGAGCTGCGCCGTCTGCTCCTCCACCTCCACGTACGGGTAGGTGTCAGAGCGGGACTCGTCGTCCAGGATCAACGCGTCACACCGAACGATCGACTTGGCGTGATGGGCCTCGGGCTCCACCCGGATCAGTCCGCGGTAGCCGGTACGGCCGCCTCCCTTGGACACCGACTTCGACGTGATCACCGAAGAGGTGTGTGGGGCGACATGGATCGCCTTGCCGCCAGCATCTGTATGCATGCCCGGCCCCGCGTACGCCACCGACAGCACCTCGCCGCGGGCGCCCTTGCCCAGCAGATAGATCGACGGGTACTTCATGGTCACCTTCGAGCCGATGTTGCCGTCGATCCACTCCATCACGGCGTCCTCGTACGCAGCGGCTCGCTTGGTCACCAGGTTGTACACGTTGGTCGACCAGTTCTGGATCGTGGTGTACCGGACCCGCGCGCCCGGCTTGACGATGATCTCCACGACGGCCGAGTGCAGCGAGTCGCTCGTGTAGATCGGAGCGCTGCATCCCTCCACGTAGTGCACGTAGGAGCCCGGCTCGGCGATGATCAGGGTCCTCTCGAACTGGCCCATGTTCTCCGCGTTGATTCGGAAGTAGGCCTGCAGCGGGATGTCGACGTGCACGCCCTCCGGCACGTACACGAACGATCCTCCCGACCAGACGGCCGAGTTCAGGGCGGCAAACTTGTTGTCGTTCGGGGGGATGATCGACCCGAAGTACTGCTTCACGATGTCCGGATGCTCGCGCAGGCCCGAGTCCATGTCCGTGAAGATGACGCCGATGGAGTCCAGCTCCTCCTTGATCTTGTGGTACACGACCTCGGATTCGTACTGCGCGCTCACCCCGCCCAAGTATTTCTTCTCGGCTTCGGGGATCCCGAGCTTGTCCCACGTGCCGCGGATGTCCTCAGGAAGGTCCTCCCAGGACTTGGCCTGCTTCTCGGTGGACCGGATGAAGTAGTAGATGTCGTCGAAGTCGATCTCGGAAAGATCGGCCCCCCACCACGGCATGGGCCTGGCCCGGAAGTGCTTGAGGGCCTTCAGCCGGAACTTGCGCATCCAGTCCGGCTCGGACTTCAGATGGGAGATCTCTTCGACGACCTCCTCGGACAGTCCCTTCTTCGGAGTGAAGACGGAGTGCGAGGGATCCTTCCAGCCGAAGCGATATCCCTTGGTCAGTTCCCTGAGGTGTTCTTCCTGAGTGATAGCCATCGTGAACCAAGTCTACATGCCGGCCGGGTTCAAAGTCGATCTAGCCAATCGGATTCAAAATCCCAGGTCAGAGGCCATTCATCGCCCCCTACAGGCCCTTTCCATGCTTCATCCAGGCCTTTCACCCGTCGATAACCGGAGCAGGAGGAACTCCGCGCGTCCTGCGGAGGATACCGGGATGTTCGGCTTGAGCGAGCGTGAGCATGCGGAGTTGGCTCTGCCCGAGTCAGACCAGCGTTCCCGCGCGCTCATCGAAGCAGCCCCCGACGTCATTCTCACCATCTCGCCGCAGGCCATCCTGTCGTCGTTCAACGAAGCATTCGAGCGGCTGACCGGGTGGCCTCGGGATCGCTGGATCGACAAGCCCCTGCACCAGCTGATCCATCCGGATGACCTTGCTCTGGCTCTGGACATGCTCGCGCGGGCCCTGAGCGCCGAGCGGACACCCACCTTCGAGTTGCGGATCCTCACGAGCTCTGGCGAGTACCTGTTCGGCGAGTTCACCGTCACCCCCTTGATGGAGGACGGCGAGGCAACCGGGGTCCTGGGCATCGTTCGAGACGTCACTCCACGAAGGAAGACCGAGAACGAGATCCACGCACGGGGACGGATCCTCGAGGCCGTCGCCTTCGCCGCGGAACAGTTCCTCGCGGGAAGTGCCGAGGCCGAGGGGATCCAGGAGGTGCTGAGGCGTCTTGCGTTTGCGGCCAGCGTGGACCGGGTGGCCGTCAACCAGAACATCCAAGGGGAGGATGGCGACATCCACGTGCACGGGTTGCATTCGTGGACGGATCGGGACATCCACCCACCTGACCACTCCGGCTCCGACGAGCTTGGCGGCCTCTCCTATCGAGCGATGGGTTGCGACCGCTGGATCGGGGTGCTGGGGGGTGGCGGCGTGGTCAGCGGTCACGTCCGAGACTTCCCCCCGAACGAGCGACCCTGGCTCCACCGGGAAGGCTATCTGTCGATCGCGATCGTTCCGATCTTCGTCGGAGCGGAATGGTGGGGCACGATCAGCTATGGCCAGCTCCGCAACGAACGCGACTGGTCGCCCGCAGAGATCAGAGCTCTCAAGGCGGCGGCCGGCCTGTTCGGCGTGAGCATCCACCAGGCGAGGTCCGATGAGGCGCTCCGTGAGAGCGAGGATCGATACCGGCGTCTGGTGGAGCTCTCTCCGGACGCAATCGTCGTGCACAAGCGGGGCGTGGTCGAGTTCGCCAACCGGGCCGCGGCGAAGCTGATCGGGACCGGGGAACCCGAAGAGCTCGTCGGACAACCCTGGCTCCAGTTCATCCACCCCGAGTCCCGGCCTCTGGTCAGGCAACGACTCCTGGAGCTCCAGGAGGGGCGAGCGGTACCGCTGGTGGGTCAGAAGTTCCTGCGCGTCGATGGCGAGGCCGTCGATGTCGAGGTGGCCGCCACGCCGTTCCAATACGAGGGTGACATCGCCGTTCAGATGGTGGCGCGGGACGCTACGGAACGGGTGAGGGCACAGGACGCACTCCGCGCGAGCGAGGAGCGGTACCGCCTGCTCGTGGAACGTATCCCAGCTATCACCTACACGGCCGAGTTCGGCGACCAGGGCCGCTGGCTCTTCGTAAGTCCTCAGGTCGAGGTGATCCTCGGTTTCACTCCAGAGGAGTGGATGGCAACACCGGCCCTCTGGAGCAGACAGCTCCATTCGGATGACGCCCCGGCCGTCCTGGCCCTGGAGGAGCAGAGTCGTCGGACCATGGAACCAATCCAGTGCGAATACCGACTGTTCGCCAAGGACGGCCGGGTCGTGTGGGTGCGGGACGACTGGGTGGTCACGAGCCGGCACTCAGGTGATCTACTTCTCCAAGGCGTGATCTTCGACATCACCGAACGGAAGCAGGCCGAGGAAGATCTGGAACGGGCCCTGTCGATTGAGCGGGAAGCTGCCGAGCGGCTCAGGGCTCTCGACGAGCTCAAGACCACCTTCCTGCACGCGGTCTCCCACGAGCTCAGGACTCCCCTGTCGGCGGTGCTGGGCCTGTCCCTGACCCTCGAGCGCGACGAGTTCCAGCTTCCCGCGGAGGAACGCGCGGACCTCGTGCACCGTCTGGCGGCGAACGCTCGCAAGTTGGACCAGCTGCTCTCCGACCTCCTGGATCTCGACCGGCTGGACCGGGGAATCATGGAGCCGAGACGGCGGCCGACCGACGTCGCGGCCCTGGTGCGAACGATCGCGGAC
Organism: Actinomycetota bacterium; assembly: GCA_046726275.1. Classification (GTDB taxonomy): domain Bacteria; phylum Actinomycetota; class UBA4738; order UBA4738; family UBA4738; genus DASXTW01. The sequence continues at coordinate 51,875 of JBKPAF010000035.1, read as the reverse complement.
AGCTCTGACCTCGTTGGAGCCCGATCGGTACGCGTGGCCACCCAACCTGTCGTGATCTCCCTCGATGCCTCGAAGGTAGAGCGCATCGTCGAGAACCTCCTGGCGAACGCGGCTCGTCACACGCCTCCCGAAACGACGATCTGGGTGCGGGTCTGCCCAGAGCACGGTGGGGTGCTGCTGTGCGTCGAGGACGACGGGCCCGGCATATCGGACACCCTCAAGGACACCATCTTCGAGCCCTTCCGACAGGGTCCCGACGCGACCAGTCACACCCCCGGGGTAGGCATCGGTTTGTCGCTCGTGTCCAAGTTCGCCGAGCTCCACGGCGGCCGGGCATGGGTTGACCAACGCCCCGGGGGCGGGGCCTCGTTCAAGGTGTTCCTGCCGGGCGAAGCCGCCTGAGCGACGCTCGGTTCGCGCCTAGCCCTTCTCGACCGGGACCCCGACCAGCGACCCGTACTCCGTCCAGCTCCCGTCGTAGTTCTTCACGTTGTCGTACCCCAGGAGCTCGTGGAGGGCGAACCACGTGTGCGACGAGCGCTCGCCGATCCGGCAGTACGCGATCACTTCCTTGTCGGGAGTGACGCCCACGCCCTCGTAGAGGGCCTTGAGCTCATCGGCGGACTTGAACGAGCCGTCATCGTTGGCCGCCTTGCCCCACGGGACATTGGCCGCGCCGGGGATGTGGCCGGGCACCTGCGCCTGCTCCTGAGGCAGGTGGTCGGGAGCCAGCTTCTCCCCCCGATACTCCTCGGGGGACCGTACGTCCACGAACGCGGTGTTGCCCGCCTTGGACTTGGACAGAACGTCGTCCCGAAACGAACGGAAGTCGCCGTTCACCGGCGAGTCGATCCTGTAGTCGGTTCCGGAGAACGAGGGGACCTCGCTCGTCATCGCCCGGCTCTCCAACTCCCACTTCTTCCTACCGCCATTCAGCAGCTTCGCGTTGCCGTAGCCCAGATAGCGCAGCAGCCAGTAGGCATAGGCGGCGAACCAGTTGTTGTTGCCTCCGTACAGGACCAGGGTCGTGTCCGGACCCACGCCAGCCTTCTGAAGGAGCTTGGACAGCCCCTCCTGGTCCACGTAGTCACGTCCGACGGGGGCGTGAAGATCGGTGTTCCAGTTCCACCCGAGGGCGTTCGGGATGTGTCCTTTCTCGTACGCCTGGGTGTCCTCGTCGACCTCGACGACCCGGACCTTGGGATCGTCCAGCTTCCCTTCCAGCCACTCCGTGTCGACCAGCACGTCCTTGTTCGCGTACTCGGCCATCAGAAGCCCCCCTTTCGCTCAAATCCCATCCGCGAGCTAGGAATTATGCAAAGCCGACCGTGCCTCACGCAAGGGGGATTTCCCCTACGGCGTCAGAAGAAGCCGAGGGCCGCTTTCGCCTCGTCGGACATCATCTCCGGCGTCCACGGCGGGCGCAGCACCATCTCCGCCTCCACCTGGTCGACCCCTTCCACCCCTGACAGGAACTGCTTCATCTCCGCCTCGATCAGCGGCCCGATCGGGCATCCCATGGTGGTGAGGGTGTACGTGATGTGGACGCTGCTCTCCTGGATATCGACCCCATAGACCAGGCCCAGGTCGACGATGTTGATCCCGAGCTCGGGGTCGACCACGTTCTTCAGCGCCTCGAGGACATGCTCCTTCAGGATTTCCCGGTCCGCCGAAGGCGCCTCCCGTCCATTCGACCCAGGGGGGTCCCAGGCATCCGCCGGGGCTTCGTTCAGCTCGGACTGCTCGCTCATCTCACGTCTCCAGGAGCCTAAGGCTGCGTCATTTGAGGCCTCTTGGGGGCTATTCTAGGCTCGACGCCACAGTAGACATGCTACGGCGTCTAACGTAGGGGCCGAACATGCGCGTGCTCATCGTGGACGACCATCCGGTCACCAGAGACGGGTTGCGATCCGCTCTTTCCACCTCCGACGACGTCCAGGTGGTGGGAGAGGCGACGAACGGCGCGGAAGCGATCGACGCCGTCAAGGAGCTCTCCCCCGAGGTCGTGTTCATGGACGTCCGGATGCCGGGGATGGACGGGCTCGAGGCCACTCGGGTGATCCGAGACATCGCGCCGGAGACCAAGGTCATCCTGTTCACGATCGAGGAGTCGCGGGCCGCGATCGCGGACGCCATTCGAGCAGGGGTGTCGGGGTATCTCCTGAAGGACGTCAGCGCCAGCGAGCTGATCCAAGCGGCGCGGCTCGCCCTCGAGGGCAAGGCCGTCATCCACCCCACGCTCACCCGGGCATTCATCGAGGAGATCCAGTACGTGGAGACTCCCCGGGAGACGCCCCTGTCCAAGCGGGAGTCACAGATCCTTCAGAAGGTCGCCTACGGAGCCACCACGAAGGAAGTCGCCCACGACCTGAACATCTCCCCGCATACCGTCAAGACGCACCTCGAACGGATCTTCGAGAAACTCGGTGCGAACGACCGCGCCCAAGCGGTCGCGATCGCCCTGCGCAAGGGCCTGGTGGACTGATCACCCGACGGCGGAGCGAACGTCCTCCGCGGAACGAACCACGGCAGCGAGCGATTGCAGCCTCCGCCAGAGTCGGGTCGCCACCCCGCCGGTGAAGTCCCGTTCCTCGATGGGGATCTGGTCGATGAGGATCGTTCGGGTCCCGCGCTCCGCGGCACGAACAGCCAGCTGCAAGTTCTCCACGTTTCCCGGCCCGTATGGCGCGTCGCACACGACGAGGAGCGACGATCCCGCGATGAGGTCGCCACAGTCCTCGGCGCTCCGCCGATCGATGACGGAAAACGGGGGGACGGTCACTCGGAGGAGGTTCAAGCGCTCCGCCACCGCCTCATCGGTATCTCCCGAATGAAGGACTCCCGCGCTCACGTCGAGCCCCATCTCTGCGAGCAGGCGCATGACCACCGAACCCCGCCCGGCTCCTCCGATCACGTGGACCCGTTGGGTTCCTCCTAGCTCGTGGGCGAGGGACAAGGGTGGTGTGACGACGACCGCCGGCCTTCCCGCCGCACCCCCCGCCGCGACCTCGGCGTCCACTCCGAACACCGCCCTGATGACCTCCCGGGTGAGAACCTCGGCCGGCAGCCCCGCGAGGGCGACCCGTCCTTCGGAGAGGACGTAGATTCGGTCGCAGTACGCGGAGGCAAGGTTGAGATCATGAAAGATGGCCAGCACGGCCTTGCCTTCGGTTCGGGCGAGACCGCGCACCACCGTGAGGATCTCCACCACGTGGCGTAGGTCGAGATGCGTGGTCGGCTCGTCGAGCAGCAAGACCGGCGCATCCTGAGCGAGGGACTGGGCCAGGATGGCTCGCTGGCGCTCTCCCCCCGACAGCTCTCCCATTCCCCGCTCGGCCAGGTGCTGCACGTTGGCGGCGGCCATCGCGGCGCGGACCCGGGCCCACCCCTGGTCCCCACCCCCGGACGAGCCATACGGGGACCGGCCCATCAGCGCCATCTCCAGGACCGAATAGTCGAACACGGAGGTCAGGTCCTGAGGGACGACGGCCACCAGCCGGGCAGCGTGGCGGGCGGACACCCCGTAGGGGTCCAGGCCTTGAACCCGGACCTCCCCCCGAAACGGTCGCAGCCCTCGGGAAGCCACCCGCACCAGGGTCGTCTTCCCCGATCCGTTCGGCCCGATGAGGCCGGCGACCTCCCCTGGCGCCACCTCGACTGACACGTCCTCCAACACCGGCTTCCGGCCGTAGGCGGCCGATACATCCCGAAGGGAGAGCCCCTCATGCTCCCCCACGTGCAGCCTTCCGCTCCCGCCTGAGCAGATAAAGGAAGAACGGCCCGCCAATGACGGCCGTCACCGCCCCGACGGGGATCTCTTCAGGGCTCACCGCCGTGCGGGCCGCCAGGTCGGCCAGGACCATGAAAGCCGCTCCCCCGACGATCGATGCCGGGATCAGCCGCCGGTGGTCAGAGCCGATGACCAACCGGAGCATGTGAGGGGTCATGAGCCCGACGAATCCGATCAGCCCCGCCACGGATACCGCGGCGGCGGTGAGCAGAGCCCCGGTAGCCAGCATGAGGCGCTTGAATCGCTCCACGTCCAGCCCCAACTGCGCTGCACGCTCTTCGCCCAGAGCCGTGAGGTTGAGATCGGGGGCGCTCGCCGCGGCCACGATCACACCCGCAACGACGAATGGGGTAGCCACGCCGAGCGACTGCCAGCCTCGTGCCCCGAGGCCGCCGAGCAACCAGAAGTAGATCGCCCGGATCTCCTCCCCGGAAAACGTCATCACCAGGGAGATCGCGGCCGCGATCACGGCAGCCACGGCGATGCCCGCCAGCAACAGTGTTGGCACCTGGACGGCCGGGCCGATCCGAGCCAGCCGGTAGACGAGGAACGCGGTCCCCAGGGCCCCGAGGAACGCTGCCGCCGGGACGCCGAGGCCTCCCAGGGCCGCCCCGCCGCCCGCCAGGATGACCCCGATCGCGCCGAGCGCAGCGCCGGAGGACACTCCGATGATGGCAGGGTCGGCCATCGGGTTTCGGAACAGCGCCTGGAACACGGCGCCCGCCGACGCGAGCGCCGCGCCGACGAGGGCGGCCAGCAGGACCCTGGGCAGCCTGAGCTGGAAGAGGATCACGGAGCTCGAGTCCGGGATGAACCTCGGGCGCGCGATCAGGCCCAGCTTCCACCCGAACAGTCGGACTGAATCCCAAGGGGAGATCCAGACGGCCCCCACAGCCACCGCCGCCAGGATCGCCAGGCCGAGGACCACCACCAGCCCAGGGACCACCAACCGGCGCTTCCGAGGGATCATCCGCCTACGTTTCTGCCTGGGGATGAAGAACCCTGACCAGCGCGGCCAGGCCCTCCACGACCCTGGGGCCCGGCCGGCTCACCAGGTCAGAATCGATCAGAAAGATCCGGCCGTCGGCCACCGCGGCGATCGCCTTGAACCCCGGCCGCTTCGCCACGGCCTCTGGAGAGGAACCGGACTCGGAAGCAACCAGATACACCTGCGGGCTCTGCTGAACCAGGCGGTCCACCGACCATTCCGGGTAGTCGGACGTGGCCCCCGCAGATGAGGAATCACACCCCGCGCGGGCGAGGAGGTCGGCGATGAACGTGTCGGGCCCGACCGAGGTGAGCGGCGGGTAATAGACCTCGAAGAAGCACGGCACCCGCGGCTCCTTCGACACTGCCTGTTGGATCTCGGCCGCCCGATCCGCCATCGCTCTCGTGAGCTCCGTCCCGCGCCCAGGAACTCCCGTCAGCCGGGCGATGGTCCGGATATCGGCCAGCAGGTCATCGAACCCGGTGGCATTGATGGTAAAGGCGGGGATGCCGAGTTCTCGAACACGCTTCTTCCACTCGTCACCCCCCGAGATGGTGATCATGAGGTCGGGATGGAGCGAGACCAGCTTCTCGAGGTTGGGATCCACCCCGAACTCTCCGGAGCCGCCGACCTGCTCCACGTGTGTGGCTTCCGGAGGGTAGTCGTCGAACTCACCGGACACGCCGACCACCCGGGAGCCCAACCCGAGGGCGAACATGATCTCGGTGTTGGACGGAGCGAACGTGACGATCCTTCGGGGCTGGGCGGTCAGTGTCACCGTCTGTCCGTCGTCGTCGGTGACGGTCACCGGGTACTGCGCGCTTCGGGTCGGCGGAGCCGTTGCCGGGGCCTGTGCGCTGCCGCAGGCAAACCCCAGCAGGCACACTGCCGCCAGCGCGGCCCGCCAGCTTCGAACCACTCCCATGGGTCCTCCCCTCGGTCGTGGCCGCTCACGAGTGGCCCCTGGTAGCGCAGCGACAGGACCACGAAAAAGCCCCCGGCTCTCGCCGGAGGCCTATGAAGCGGCCTCTCTTTTGCGCGAAGAGCGCGGCCGATTTCGCCTCGGGGCAGGTCTCCTGACTTCCGGGTCGTGCGCTCCCCCGAACCTTCCCAGGGTCCGCAGGGACCCCAGTGGCATCTTTCGGGCTCGCTCCCCGGTCACAGTGGCGCGACCGTGCCGGACCTTCACCGGCTTCCCTCTTCGGACCCGGACGGGGGTGCCACCCGCTCGGGTCACCTCGAGGCGCGATATTCGATTGCGCGCATTGTACCCTCGGCTGGCGATCCTCCCCCAATTTCCCTACACTGCGGCCAAGGACATGCGCGCACGACTCGCGGTATCCGTCCTCGCAATCGCCCTGTCGGCTTGCGGTAGCGTTCCGGAAGCCCTCGAGGGCTCGGCTCCCCGACCCCTATTCTCCGTTCATCAGCTCCCGGCCAGCCCCTCGCCGCTGCGGATCGAGGTGCAGGCCGGCAGCGTCCAGGCGCTGATCCCTGACGGGTGGAACGCCCAGCCGCTTCCCACGTCCCGCTACCCCCAGGAAGGATTTGTCGCCTCGCCGCAGCTGGATCTGTGGGAGCGGGGCGCGGGGGCCGTGGGAGGGATGGAGGCGTTCTGGATCGACGTGGCGAAGCTCCAGATCCCCTCGGACTACTACTACATGGTCGCCCAGGGCCCGGCCATGGCCGCGCTCGCCGCGAACAAGAACTGTCACTCTGCCACGCACGAGATCTACATCGACAATCCGCCGGACTTCACGGGTCGCCGGTTCTCCCCGGGGGACTACGTGATGTCAGCGACTGGGACCTGCCGTACGCAGGGAAAGCCCACCAGGTGGGCGTACGTGGTCGCGGCCCCCGGGTTCGGGCCGATGCGCCGAATGGGGATCCCCACGTCTGGGCTGTACGTGGTCATCGCGGTTGTGCCGGGGAAGAAGGCAGGCCATCTCCTCAAACAGATCCTGGAAGCGGCCCGATTCGGGGACACCTCCATCTCGGACTTCCTCCAGGTGGCACGCACCACCCGCTGACCCTGGGCGGGAGAGCCCACCACATCTTGCCAAACTGCCGCGTGACTGAGTAGAGGCTCGGCTCCCCGTCGATCGGCGGAGCGCGGCAACCAACCAAAGGCGGGTATCCGGCTTTCGCGAATTGCGCCCATCGGCCGATGACGGCCTGATCACGGGGGACTCATCATTCAGGCGCAGGGTGTAGCACGACCACTAGGCGAGTCGCCCATCGCCTCCCGGGTCAAGAGTCCTGGAAGCAGAGAAGGGGGATGCACGATGGGAAGGAAGCTCAAGCTGGCCACGCTCCTGGGGTTGGTCCTGGTCGGCGTCATGGCCACCATGGCGATCGCTCGGGTGCCGTGGACCGGAAACGGGAAAGACTCCATCACGGACTGCGCCGAGGGCCAGGACCCTTACCTCCACTGGGTCCTCACCCCGAACGGAGACGACAATCCGGACGGCGCCACGCTGTACGTGAACGGAGACGCCTATCAGATGGAGCACCGCGGGGACAGCGCGGCGCTGCACGCCGTGACCCCGTACTACGATCCCGACACGCTGACGGCGTACGCTGATGAGACACCTGAGGGTTCGGCGAACAATCTGGTCATCTCCGGTGGATGCCGAGGGGAGGGGCCCGAACCAAGCCCCAGCCCGGAGCCGTCGGAGGAGCCCAGCCCGGAGCCGTCGGAGGAGCCCAGCCCCGAGCCCACCGGGGAGCCTGGTGAGCCAGGTGAGCCGGCTCCGCCGGGCGCGAATCCGGCCCAACCGGTGGACGGTTCCGCCCCGTTCACGGGGTAAGACTCACCCAAAGACCGGATGAGGTGAAGCGATCTTCAAGGACAGGGTGCCGGGCAGTTCCAGCGAGGGCCCCTCGCCGAGCCCGGCACCCAGTCCGAGACGTCGCTCCAGGTGGCTCGACCTCGGTCTTTCGGCCGCTCTCCTGCTGATCGCGGCGCTGGTCCTGGCCCCGATGGTCGGGGGCTGGAAAGGTCCCGAACGCGACAGCGTCGTGTCTTCCTCGGGAGCGCCCTCCTCCGGGCTCATGGAATCACCCGGTCCGCGGCCGGAGCCGCCGATCCGGCCGTGCGCCCGGGAATCCCTGGTCGGAACGCAGGCCGCGAAGCGGGCCGTCGCCCGAGTGTCTCCGAGTTCCGCTTCCCGGCCGATCCACACGTTCGCCCGCATCTCGCCTCTGGGCGTGCCTCAGGTGTTCCTGCTCCAGAAGCAGGTTCTCGGCTCGGACGGCGAGCCATGGTTCCGGGCCCTCCTCCCCGTTCGTCCGAACGGGGAGACCGGATTCATCCGGGGCAAGGACCTCACGGTGAGCGCGACGCCGTATCGTCTGACGCTTGATCGCCGGCGGTTCAGGCTCCAGCTACATCGAGGTTGCGCCGTGGCCAGGACGTTTCGAGTGGGAATCGGGACCGGATCGACACCGACTCCGGTGGGGCGCTTCTACCTGACCTCGCTATTCAAGATCCCTGATCAAGGATCCGTCTATGGCCCCTACGCGTACGGCCTGTCCGGGTACTCCGAGGTTCTGCGGTCCTGGAAGCTCGGCGGCATCATCGGCCTCCATGGCACCAACGACCCCGGATCGGTAGGAAAGCGGAGCAGCCACGGTTGCATCCGGCTGCACAACCGGGACATCCGAGCGTTGGTCAAGATCCTTCCCCTCGGTACCCCGATCGAGATCTCCTGAAGCCGCCGGCCCCGCGAGGAGCATCGGTGACCGTGTAGGCTTCACCACCGTGAGCGATGTCGCGTTCGAATCCATCCAGAAGAAGATCTCCGATCTCATGCCGACGATCCGGACCGAGCTGGAGCGGCTCGTTCGGATCCCCTCGGTGAGCTTTCCCGACTTCGACCCCGAGCAGGTTCGCCGTTCCGCGATGGCGACCGAGGAGATCCTCCAGGCATGTGGGATGGAGACCCGCCTGCTCGAAGTCGAAGGCGCCCACCCGGCGGTCCTGGGGCGGGTGGGCGCCCACGACGGCGCTCCGACCGTCCTTCTCTATGCGCATCACGACGTCCAGCCACAGGGGCCGGAGGACCTATGGTCCTCTCCCCCGTTCGAGCCGGTCGAACGGAATGGACGCCTGTACGGCAGAGGCTCATCGGACGACAAGGCCGGCATCGTGATGCACGCGGCGGCCATGCGGGCGTGGGACGGACGACCTCCCGTCGGCGTCACGGTGTTCGTCGAGGGCGAGGAAGAATCCAGCTCGGAACACCTGGGCGCGTTCCTCTCGAACTACGGCGATCTCCTCAAGGCCGACGCGGTCATCCTGGCCGACTCCGGGAACTGGAGGACGGGCGAGCCGGCGTTGACCATCTCTCTCCGCGGGATCGTGGCCTGCTTCGTCGAGGTCCGGACGCTCGATCACGCCGTCCACAGCGGTGAGTACGGCGGCGCCATCCCCGACGCCTTGACCTCGCTCTGTCGGACCCTTGCCTCCCTCCACGACGACAAGGGCAACGTGGCCGTGGCGGGACTGGCCTCCGGGCCGGCGGACCCACTGGACCTATCGGAGAATGAGCTGAGGGAATGGGCTGGCGTTCGGCCCGGGGTCAGGCTCATCGGAGACGGCAACCTGACCGAGCGGATGTGGACGAAGCCGGCCATCTCGGTACTGGGTCTCGATGCGCCCCGGACGCCCGAAGCTTCAAACCAGCTCGTCCCGTTCGCCCGGGCGAAGGTGAGCATGCGCATCCCCCCGGGCCAGGACCCCGAGGACGCCATGGCCGCGCTGGTCAAGCACCTGGAGTCGAACGTGCCCTGGGGGGCAGAGGTGAAGATCACCCAGGAGGCCTCGGGCTCACCGTTCGCGATCGACGCGGAGGGGGCCGCCTACGAGGCCATGCGCCGGGCCATGACCGATGCCTTCGGCAGGGAGCCCGTCCTGATGGGAGCGGGGGGTTCCATCCCGTTCGTCGCGGAGTTCGCACGGCAGTTCCCACAGGCGACTCTGATGCTCACCGGAGCCGCCGATCCCAAGTGCAACGCCCACTCAGAGGACGAGAGCGTCGACTTGGGTGACCTGGAGAAGTCCTGCCTCGCCGAGGCCCTGTTCCTCGGATACCTCGCCGGTCAGTAGCAGGCCAAGACCTCTCATCGCCGGCCCCCGCTGTCCCCAGCCGTAACGCATCGGGCCTCTTCGCCCAAGAAAGAGTGCCAGCAGGAGCACGAGGAGGCTTGCGGTGAAAGGTCCATCGGCCAACGGCGACGTGGCGCAGATCGCGTCCGACCCGGTCGCGTTCGAGGGGTTCTATCTCCGGCACGTGGATGCGGTGCAGCGGTTCGTTGTCCGCCGGGTCGACGATCCGCACCTGGCGGCTGCGAGCCGGATCTCGGGACGAGCCCTCGTCGACGCCGACGATCTCGCCGATCTGTGGAGCGGATCGACGCCGAGGCCCGAGCACGCCGGCTCTACGAGGCGATGGGCCGGCTGTCCAACGAGGACCGCGACCTGTTCGAGCTGGTGGCCCTGGATGGCCTCGCCGTCCGTGACGCCGCCAGGCTGATCGGTGTGAGCCAGGCTGCCGCCCGCCTCCGCTTGCACAGGGCCCGGCAGCTGCTCCGCAACCAGCTCGCTCAGCCCATAGCTGGGCTGATGGATCTGCCCAAACGGATCGCCATGAAGGAGGCATCCCCATGACCCAGGACCAGCGTCCCCGGAAGGGATTCGAGGAGCGGTTGCTCACCGAGCTCAAGCGCGTCGTGGTGGCGCAATCGGGCGTGCCCGCGCATTCGAGGCTGGCTTCGCGTGCCGCCCTGCGCCGCTCCAACGTGAAGCGGCGCGTTTCCGCTTTGATCGGAATCGCTGCGGCTCTGGCTCTGATGCTCGCCATCGTGCTCCCGGCCCTCGGGGGGGAGAACGGTCGCAGCCCGGCGTATGCCGTCACGGAGAACCAGGATGGATCCGTGACCGTCCAGATCAACTCCATCGAGGACGCCGATGGTCTCGAGCAGAAGCTCGAGGACGCTGGGGTGCCGGCGGCGGTGCACTTCCTCCCTCCGGGGAAGCTCTGCAACCCCCGGGCTTGGCAAGTTCCGGAGCCACCCCCGTCCCACGAACGGCCGCCGACTCGAGTCGACATCGCCCAGAACGCGGACGGCGCATTCATCTTCACCATCGGCAGCTACCATCCGCCGGGGGGCACCCTCCATGATCTACTCGCGGTACGACGTGCCCGAGCACGACCAGCAGAAGGACCGAGTCGCCTCCATCGCTACAGAGTGGGCGAACAGCGACGTCGAGAACTGTGAGCTGGTCGATGGCTCCATCCAAGGGTGGCCTTTCCAGGAAGGCGCACCTCCGCCCTCAGGCAAATAGAGACCGATCCGAAACGTAAGTGGGGGCCGCGGGTACCGGCCAGGGCACCCGCAGCTCACCTGCGCGAGACCTACGGGCCAACCCGAGCTATGGTTGACTGCATGGCGCCGGAGCCGTCGACCGTATGGATGGTGCATCGGTCAACCGGCCAGGGTGGAGTGCGGGGGACCTTGATCCTCGAATCCACCCGGTTGATCTTCCGGCCGGAGCTCGCCGGGACGGCCATGGAGCTCCTCGGCGAGACGGTCATCGCCGGAGCCCACATCGAAAAGGTCAGCCGGCCGCGGCACAGTCCGGTGATCGAGCTCCGCGTCCACACGCCGGGAATCCCGGAGGTCCTGTTCTTCTATTTCGTGAAGCCGCCGGACAAGTACTCCTCGGGCCTGCCGAACCCCCGGACAGCAGTGGCCACGTACCTCACCCGTTCCAACGCCGTGTACACGGAGGAGGTGGACGAATGGGTGCGGGCCATCCGCGACGAGCTGCCAGCCACCGGGAGGTGAGCTACCTCGGGGAGGACCGAACGAAGGGCGGCTTTACCACCTCGGCCGTTCCTCGCTTCCCGCGCACATCCACCTCGACCTCATCGCCGGGCTTGAAGCGTTCGCGCGGAGAGAGATAGGCCATCGCGATCCCCACCTTCAGGCTGGGAGAGAAGGTCCCGCTGGTGGTCTCCCCCACCTGTTCGTCGCCCACGAGAACGCGATAGTGCGGTCTCGGGATCGGCCGGTCCTTCATCCTCAGGCCCCACAGCCTGGACGGAATCCCTTCCTCCTTCTGCCGGACCAGCGCCTCCCGTCCGATGAAGCCCTTGTCGAACGACACCGCCCAGGAGAGCCCGGCCTCGAGCGGCGTCCGTTCCTCGGAGATGTCGCTGCCGTGCAGGGGGTACCCCATCTCCAGGCGCAGCGTGTCTCGGGCCCCGAGTCCGATGGGCTGGATGCCCATCGGACCGCCCAGCCGGAGCAGCTCGCGCCAGAGGTCCACCGCGAGGGTCTCCGGAACGAACAGCTCGAACCCCGGTTCCCCCGTGTAGCCGGATCGGGAGACGACCACCGGGTGATCGCGATAGGTCATCTCCTCACCGTGCATGTACTCCAGTGACGTCGCAGCCGGGAACACCTCGGCCAAGACATCGAAGGAGCTTGGACCCTGCGGGGCCAGGAGGCACAGGTCTGCCCGAAGAACCACGTCGACCCCCGGAGCGGCTCGTTCGAGCAGCACCCGGTGCACCGTCTCGGTGTTCGCCGCGTTGGGGACGACCAGGTACCGGTGAGTACCGATCCGGTAGACGATGAGGTCGTCGACGATCCCTCCGCGCTCGTTCAGCAGCATGTTGTACTGCGCCCCACCGACCTCCACACGAGGGAGGTCGTTGGTGAACACCCGCTGAAGGAGGTTCAGAGCATCGTTCCCCTCCACCATCACCTTGCCCAGATGGGTCAGGTCGAACAGCCCGACCTTCTCCCGAACCGCCCGATGCTCGGCGAGGGTGCCCGCGTACTCGATGGGCATGAGCCAGCCAGCGAACGGCGCCATGTGGGCACCGAGCGATCGGTGCTCTGATTCCAACGGAGTCCGCAGTGTGTGGCCATCGGGATCCATCATTCGGTCATCTCCACCGGCGGTAGTATGCCTGTACGGCCGCCGAGAGCTCATTTCGACGCGAGAGCCGTCGGTTTCACGGGAGAGAAAGGATTCGCCGTGCCGGAGGACACCTACGACCTGGTCGTGCTGGGCTCGGGGACAGGCGGTTACGCCACGGCTCTGCGGGCCGCCGTCCTCGGGAAGAGGGTCGCCCTGGTCGAGAAGGCCGACCGCCTGGGAGGCACCTGTCTGCTCCGCGGGTGCATCCCATCCAAGGCCCTGCTCGAATCCGCCTCGGTCATGGATCACATCAACCGGTCCGAGGAGTGGGGCATCAAGGCCTCCGGCCAGGCCGACTGGGGAAAGGTCATCGAGACCGAGCAGCACGTCGTGGACAAGAAGGTCTCCGGGCTGACGGGGCTGATCAAGGCTCGAAAGATCGACGTTATCCAGGGCACCGGGAAGCTCGCCGGTGGCCCATCCGTCGAGGTCGATGGGCGAACGGTCTCCGCTCCCGACGTCGTGCTCGCCACGGGCTCGTATCCGCGACTGCTTCCCGGAATGGAGATCTCCGAGAGGGTCATCACGAGCGATCAGGCGTTGGTGCTCGATCACGTGCCCGAGTCGATGGTGATCATCGGGGCGGGGGCCATCGGCCTGGAGTTCGCCACCGTGTACAACGCGTTCGGCACCGACGTGACCGTCCTGGAGGCGCTCCCTCGCGTCGCCCCGCTGGAGGACGAGGACATCTCGAAGGAGGCGGCCAGGGCCTTCAAGAAGCGCGGGATCGCCGCCTTTCCCGGGGTGAAGGTCCAGGAAGTCAAGGACGCCGGCGACCACGTGGAGGTTACCTACCAGGCCGAGGGGAAGGATGCCCAGACGGTGAACGCCGAGCTCTGCCTGGTGGCCGTGGGGCGCGGACCGATCAGTGACGGGCTGGGATACGAGGAGGCCGGGGTCCAACTCGACCGGGGCTACGTCAAGGTGGACTCCGCGCTGCAAACGGCGGCCCCCCACGTGTGGGCGGTAGGAGACGTCGCCGCAACTCCCCTCCAGCTCGCCCACTCCTCGTTCCTGGAGGGGATCGCCGTGGCCGAGCGCATCGCCGGCCAGGAGGCCCCGGAGATCGACTACGCGGGGATCCCCCGGGTCACGTTCTCCGCCCCGGAGATCTCCTCGGTTGGACTGACCGAAGCCCAGGCCAAGGAGCGGGGCCACGAAGTGGTCACCACGAAGTTCAACTTCCAGGTGCTGGCCAAGGCCAACATCGTGGGCGAGGGAGGCATCGTGAAGGTGGTGGCCGAGAAGGACGGCCCCGTGCTCGGCGTTCACATGGTGGGGCCGCACGTCACCGAGCTGGTGGCCGAGGCCACCCTCATCTACAACTGGGAAGCGTGGCCGGAAGACGTTGCGCGGTTGATCCATCCGCATCCGACCCTGTCCGAGGGAATCGGCGAGGCCTTCCTCTCGCTCACGGGCAAGCCGTTGCACACCATGTGAGGGTTCCGTCGACGAAAAGGAGGTCATGACGTGGCCACCCCGGTAACCATGCCGCAGCTCGGCGAGACCGTCGTCGAGGGAACGATCACAAAGTGGCTGAAGAAAGAGGGCGAGGAGATCGAACGGGACGAGCCCCTGTTCGAGATCTCCACGGACAAGGTGGACACCGAGGTCCCCTCGCCGATCGCGGGCACGCTCGTCGAGATCAAGGTGCCGGAGGGGGAAACCGTCCAGGTGGGGACCGAGCTGGCCATGATCGAGACCGACGGCCAGGGAAGCGCCGCGCCCGCCAAGGCCGCGGCCGAAGCCGAGCCGGTTCCGAAGGCCGAGGACGAGCCGGAGGAAGCGGAACGCGCGGCCGAGGAAGCCGAACAGAAGGAGAGCCAGGAGCCCAAGCCGGACGAGCAACGACCCCGGGCAGAGCCCGCCAAGGAGGAGCCCGCCCGCGGGCCGGCAGAAGAGACGGAGGCCCGGGCTCCAGCCCGCGCTGCGGCCGAGGCTTCCGGCGGTGGCCCTCGAAGCCAGATCCTCTCTCCCCTCGTTCGGCGGCTCGCGGAGGAGAACCAGATCGACCTCGCCCAGGTATCGGGGTCGGGAACGGGGGGTCGCATCACCAAGAAGGACGTGATGGCGTACCTCGAGTCAGGCGGAGGCGAACCCGCGCGTCCGCCGGCGGCCGCCCGCCTGGAGGCCGTGCCTCAGCCCGCGCCCACCCGTGAGGCCGCACCCGCCCCTCGCAGCGCCGCGGAGGCCAGAGAGGAAGCGATCCCGCTCAGCCGGATGCGACAGGCCATCGCCCGCAACATGGTCGCCTCCATGCAGACCACAGCCCGGGCCTGGAACCTGGTCGACGTCAACATGGAGAGCGTCTACCGAACCCGAGAGGCAGCGAAGGAGTCCTTTCGCCAACGCGAGGGGATGAACCTCACCTTCACGCCGTTCGTCGCCCGGGCCGTGTGCGAGGCGTTGCTGGCCTTCCCCGACGTGAACTCAGAGCTCAGAGAAGACCAGCTCGTCCGGAAGCACTACGTGAACCTGGGGATCGCGGTCGCTCTGGAGGACGGCCTGATCGTCCCGGTGGTGAAGGGCGCCGACACTATGAACATCGTCGGGCTCTCCCGGGCCATCAACGACATCGCCACTCGGGCGAGGAACAAGAAGCTCGTCCCAGACGACGTCCAGGGCGGAACGTTCACCATCACGAACCCGGGACCGTTCGGGTCGATCATCAGCGTGCCGATCATCAACCCGCCGCAGTGCGCCATCCTGGCCTTCGACGCCATCGAGAAGCGGCCGGTGGTGATCGACGATGCCATCGCCATCCGGCACATGGTGTACCTGTCGATGTCCTGGGACCATCGGATCATCGACGGCGCTACGGCCGCGCAGTTCCTGGGGCGCGTCAAGCAGAACCTCGAGACCTGGGACTTCGGTCCTGAGGTCGGCCTGTCGGCTCGTGGCAGCTGAATCAGCTTGGCTGATTGAGCCGGCCGGCCTGGTGCCCTACGGCCAGGTCTATGACCTGATGCACGATCTGGCCGAGCGGAGGTTCCGCGATGAGATCCCCGACACGCTGATCCTGCTCGAGCACCCCCCGGTCTACACGGCGGGAAAGCGCTGGGACCCGACCCACCTCGTCTGGGCGGAGGACGCCATGCGGGCGGCCGGGGCCGAGTTTCACATAGTGGATCGCGGCGGAAGCGTCACCTTCCACGGGCCGGGACAGCTGGTCGGGTATCCGATCGTCGACCTCGGTCCCGGCAGGGACGTCGCGGCCTACGTTCGCAAGCTCGAAGAGGTGGTCATCTGGGCTGGAGCCGACGCAGGGATACCGGGTCTCGGAAGGAATCCCGCGAACGCGGGGGTCTGGGCCGGCGACAGCAAGGTCTGCGCGATCGGGGTGAGAGTGAGTCGTGCCCGCGTCACGCTCCATGGGTTCGCCCTCAACTGCACCACGGACCTGGCGTGGTACGACGCCATCGTCCCCTGCGGACTCACCGACCAGGGCGTGACGTCGCTCTCCGAGCTGGCCGGACGGCCCATCACGATCGAGAAGATGGCGCCGGTCGTGGCGGCTCGCTTCGAGGACGTCTTCGACCTGTCGCTTCAGCCTCGCGCCCTTCCCGACCCGGCGATGGGCAGCCCGAGCCTCGCGTCCCTGCCGGCCTGACCTGAACCTGCCTCCCGAACCGCCCGAAACTCTTGTCAGGCGCTTTGCTAGCTGGCCGATCCCCCCCAGAGGGCCTAGCCTTGTGAGAGCAGAAGCGCGCGGAGGTAGGGAGTGCGGGAGTTCGACGCGTTCAAGGACCAGCTGCCCGACATCGACCCGGACGAGACGGCCGAGTGGATCCAGGCACTCGACGACCTCATCGAGACCTCTCCGGCCCGGGCAGCCTTCCTCATGCACCGGATCCTCCAGCACGCCCGATCCCGGCGCATCGGCGTCCCCTCCATGGTCTCGACTCACTACATCAACACCATCCCGCCGGAGGAGGAACCCTACTTCCCGGGGAACGAGGATCTTGAGCGACACATCCGCCGGCTGGTGCGGTGGAACGCGGCCGTCATGGTGTCCAGGGCCAACAAGCACCTCGAGGGGATCGGCGGGCACATCTCCACCTACGCCTCGGCGGCCTCGCTGTACGAGGTGGGCTTCAACCACTTCTTTCGCGGCAGGAAGTCTCCCGGCGGGGGGGACCACATCTACGTACAGGGACACGCCGCGCCCGGCATGTACGCCCGGACGTTCCTCGAAGGGAGGTGGGACGCGGGCAAGCTCGACCGGTTCCGTCAGGAGGCGCTCTACCCCGGTCTCTCCTCCTACCCCCATCCGCGCCTCATGCCCGAGTTCTGGGAGTACCCCACCGTCTCGATGGGCCTTTCCCCACTGGTGGCCATCTACCAGGCCCGGTTCAACCGGTACCTCCACAACCGCGGGGTCAAGGACACCTCGAAGCAACGCGTGTGGGCCTTCCCGGGCGACGGCGAGATGGACGAGCCCGAGTCCATGGCGGCACTGTCTCTCGCTGCCAGGGAGGGCCTGGACAACCTGATCTTCGTGGTCAACTGCAACCTCCAGCGCCTGGACGGCCCGGTCCGGGGCAACGGCAAGATCATCCAAGAGCTCGAGTCGATCTTCCGGGGGGCCGGCTGGCATGTCATCAAGGTGATCTGGGGCCGCGAATGGGACGAGCTCCTGGCCCGCGACACCGACGGGATCCTCGTCCACAAGATGGACACCACGCTCGACGGGGAGTTCCAGAAATATGCCGTGGAGTCGGGGGCATACATCCGCGAGCACTTCTTCGGGCCGGACCCGCGGCTGAAGGAGCTCGTCGCCCACTTGTCGGACGAGGATCTGCAACGGCTCCGACGAGGCGGGCACGACTACCGCAAGCTCTACGCGGCCTACGCGACGGCCGTCGAGCTGACCGGCGCGCCCACGGTGATCCTCGCCAAGACGGTCAAGGGGTGGGCGCTGCCCGGGGCGTTCGAGGCTCGAAACGTCACCCACCAGATGAAGAAGCTCTCGGTGGAGGAGCTGAAGGTCTTCAAGGACCGGCTGGAGCTTCCCATCCCCGACAAGGAGCTGGAGAGCGGGGAGCCTCCCTATTACCACCCGGGAACCGATTCCGAGGAGATCCGGTACATGCTGGCCCGGCGCGATGCCCTGGGCGGGGTGATCCCCGAGCGTCGATTCGCCCGGAAGGACGTGGGCCAGCCGAAGAAGGAGGTCTGGGAGGCGTTCGCCGAGGGCTCGAAGCTCCCGGTGTCCACGACGATGGCCTTCGTCCGGCTGCTCCGCGATCTCATGAAGGACCCGACGGTCGGCAAGCGGATCGTCCCCATCATCCCCGACGAGGCCCGGACCTTCGGGATGGAGTCGCTGTTTCCCCAGTTCAAGATCTATGCGCCGCACGGACAGCTCTACGAGCCCGTCGACGCGGCCCACCTGCTGGCCTACGTCGAGGCCAAGGACGGGCAGATCCTGGAAGAGGGCATCACCGAGGCGGGATCCATGGCCTCGTTCACCGCCGCCGGCACGTCCTACGCGTCGCACGAGGAACCGATGGTCCCGTTCTTCAGCTTCTATTCGATGTTCGGTTTTCAGCGGATCGGCGACCTGATCTGGTCGGCGGCCGACCAGCGCGCTCGGGGATTCCTCCTCGGGGCGACCCACGGGCGGACCACTCTGAACGGCGAGGGCCTCCAGCACCAGGACGGACACTCCCTTCTCCTGGCCTCGACCAACCCGGCATGTCTCGCCTACGACCCCGCGTTCGCCTACGAGGTCGCGAGCATCGTCAAGGACGGGCTGAAGCGCATGTACGGCGACCACAGAGACGTCATCTACTACCTCGCGCTGTACAACGAGAACTACCCGCAGCCACCGATGCCGGCGGGCATCGAGCAGGGCATCGTCCGCGGCCTGTACCGCTTCAGCGAGGGCACCGGCGAGCGGCGCCATCAGGCACAGATCTTCGGTTCCGGGCCCATGGTGGTTCAGGCCCTTCGGGCGCAGGAGATCCTGGCCGAGCAGTGGGACGTGTCGGCCGCGGTGTGGAGCGCCACCTCCTACCAGCAGCTTCGCGCCGACGCCCTGGAGGCCGAGCGATGGAACCGGCTCCACCCCGGGAAGCCGAAGCGCGAGGCGTACGTTACCGAGCTCCTGAACGGCCACGAGGGTCCGGTCGTCGCCGTCAGCGACTCCATGAAGTCCGTGCCGGACCAGGTCGCCCGGTGGATCCACCAGCCATTCGTGTCGCTGGGCACTGACGGGTTCGGTCGATCCGACACCCGAGAGGAGCTTCGCCGGTTCTTCGAGATCGACGCGGAACACATCGTCCTGGCCACGCTGTCGGCCCTGGCGGACATGGGCGAGCTGAAGCCGGAGAAGGTGGCCGACGCCATCAAGCGGTACGGGATCGAACCCGACAGGCCCTCGCCGATCTCGCTACCCTGACCCGCCTAAACCGCGGGCCAGGCCCGTCACTTCCCCAATCGTCCGGGGATCCGTCGGTTGAGGAGTACCTGTACGCCCCGAGGGGTCACGAAAGAGCTTCCCACGCACGCCGGTCCCCCCAGATCCATCCGCCCGTCCCGGTTGTAGTCGGCGGCGTTCACATCGGTCATGCAGCCATGGGTACCGAACCGGATCTGCACCGCTTCGAACGTGCCATCCCCATGCCCGAGGTGAACAGCGACGTTGTTGCCCGACGGGTTGGCCACGACCAGGTCCAGCGTTCCGGTCTGGTCCAGGTCGGCAGCGATCACCGCGAAGCTGTTCGCCATACCTGAGATCTCCTCGCCCGGATAGGCCGTGATCTGTGAGAGATCGCCGCTCCCGTCGTTGAGCAGCACGTATGCCGTGGCCGTGCTCCCATCCGATGTCAGCACGTCGACGTCAGCGTCCTCGTCCGGATCGGCCGACATGAGTTCCGTCCCCCGAGCATCGAAGTCCACGTGCACGGCGAACTGGCCACCGCCCAGGCCTCGGGCGACCGAGATCTGCTCCGAAGTCGCGATCAGGTCAGTGCGTCCGTCCTCGTCGAGATCCGCCCCGATCGCCATCTGGGGAGTCGGGAAGACCTCAACCCCGTAGTCGGGCGCGAAGTTGGCGTCGCCGTCGTTCAGCGCCACCCGGACGGTGCGACTTATCCGCTCGCAGAATTCGCTCGGAGCGCTGCGGTTGTTGGCCACGAGGACATCCTGGTCGCCGTCGTCGTCCACGTCCGCGGTCGTGGCATCTCCCGTCCCGCAGGTCTGGATGTTCCTCACGACGATTGGGCCGAAGGATCCGTCGCCGTTGTTGAGCGTGTAGACGTAGGGGTGGGGCTCGGCGTCGGGCGCCCACAGGAGATCCGGCTTTCCGTCCCCGTTCAGGTCCGAGGCCGTGATCCCGTGCACCAGCCCTCCGCCCGAAGGGATGGTACTCGACAGGACGAAGCTCCCACTCCCCTGGTTCTTCATCACGTGGACCTCGGCGCCCGACTCGGCCATGTCCACGTCGCCGTCGCCGTCGAAGTCCGCACTGGCCACCGCCAGAGGGAGGAAGGAGTCGTTGTCGAAGAGCGTGGCGTTGGCGAAGGAACCGTCGGGCCGTTGGGGATGGATCGCGCCGGTGTCGGTGACCCGGTTCGCCACCGCGAGATCCGGGAGGCCGTCGCGGTTGAAGTCCGCGACGATGGCATCCTGGGGCTGGTTGCCGGATTCGATGCGTACGGGCGCACCGAACAGGCCGTTCCCTGCGTTCCGGAGCATGGTCACGCTGCTGACCTCGTCTCCGGGAGTCGCGCTCACCAGATCGAGGTCGCCGTCCGCGTCCACGTCGCCAGCTCGCAGGTTGTAGGAAGAGAATCCCGCCTCGTGCGGATGCTGAGTGAAGTTTCCGATCCCCTGATTCAAGAGGACCACGACCTGGTCGGTGCCGCCCCCAGCGGCTGCCAGGTCCCGGTCGCCGTCCCGGTCCCAGTCGCCGGAGACCAGGACGGGATCATCGGCCGGAACGTTCAAAGTCACGGCGGGGGCAGGTGAGAAGGCTCCAGCGCCGTTGTTGAGGAAGAGGTGGATCTTGGCGCTTGGGCCATCCCGCCTGGCCACGGCCAGATCGCGATCCCCGTCGCCTTCCAGGTCCAGCGCGGCCAGGCCGTTGGGGCGGAATCCCACGGGATACTGAGTCTGTGGGCCGAAGGTTCCGCCACCCGTGTTGAACAGCACGCTGATGGTGCCGCCGGCACTCCAGTAGTTCGAGGTGACGAGATCGAGGTCTGAATCCCCATCCAGGTCGCTGAGGACGACCTTGGTCGGGCCGAGTCCTCCGACCGTGGTCCTCCGGACGAAGCTCCCGCCGTTGTTGATGTACAGATCGATGACGGTGTTGGCGAGGTCGTCGCCCTGGCTGACCACTACGAGATCGGCATCGGTATCACCATCCAGGTTGCCGACCGCGATGTCGTTGGACTGGGAACGAGACGGATAGGCCGTCGACTGCCCCATCGTCCCCCTGCCCAGGTTGAGCTGCACGTTCATGGCATTGTTGAAGAAGTCGTTCCTCGCCCAGGCCACATCGACGTATCCGTCGGCGTTGAAATCCGCGGAAGCGACTGCCCGAAGGAAGCGGCCGGACTCGTAGCCGGTCCACGTATCGAACCAATGGGCGAAACCGGGCAGGGGCGGACGATTGGCGGGAGGAACACCCGCGGGGACGGGGACTGCGAGCGCGGCGATGGCGATCGCCAGCACACGGCCGAAGGACCCGAGCCTGTTCATATGTCCTTGGATCCGGGGGCGTCCGTGAGTTCAACTGTCTTACGGGCAACGGGCCGGCCTGGATTGCGAGGTGCTAGAAGAGGGCTGTGGCGAGCTTGCGTCGGTATTCGGTCGTCAACCGATCGTCCTCACCGAGGACGGCGAAGACCTTCAGCATGGCGTCCCGGGCACGCTGCTTCTCCTCGTCGGTTCCGTTCTGCACCGCCGCCAGGAACACCTCGAGCGCCTCCTGGAATCGCCCCTCGGCGGCCGCCTCTTCCGCTCTGGCCAGGGGGGAGTCTCCGTTCGGCGAAGCCCACTCGGACACCTCGATCGCGGCGAGGAGCCGCTCCGCCTCGGGGTCCGGGCGGAGCCGCGACAGGATCTCTCTCGCCTCTTCCACCTCGCCCTTCATGGCCAGGACACCGCCGAGGCCCAGGGCGGCGCTTCGATGGTTGGGCTCGAGCGCGAGGGCCTGGAGGTACAGACGTTCGGCCTCGTCGACCCGTTTCACGCGTTCGGCCTCCGAGCCCTTCTCCGCCAGTGCGTCCGCCTCGGAAGGGAGGATCCCCTGGAGCCATTGCCGGATCGATGCCTCCGGCAGAGCCCCGATGAACTCAGCGACCGGCTGCCCATCTCGAAAGGCCTTGACGGCGGGGATGCTCTGGATGCCGTAGGTAGAGGAAGCCTGAGGGTTCGCGTCGACGTCCAGCTTGGCCAGGATGAACTGTCCCCTGTGCTCCTCGGCCAGTCGCTCCAGTACCGGGCCGATCATCCGGCAGGGCTGGCACCATGCCGCCCAGAAGTCGACCACGACCGGCCGGGACCGAGACTCGTCCAGGACGGCTGTCGCAAAGGTCTGGTCGGTGACGTCGATGACGTTCTCGCTCACACCGTTCACAACTCAAGAGTACCCGAGTAGGGACGAATGACCCCGGAACGAGCGAGAACCGAGCGAAGGTGCCGGCTCGCTCCTTATGCCAACAGCTTCCGGATGGCGTCCAGGAGCTCTTCGGTGAGGACCTCCGCCCTCTCCCGACGGACCCGGGGATCGACCTCGGCATCGACCGACAAAGGGACCCCGAAGGTCACCCGGACCTGCCGGCGCAGAGGCCACCGCGTCCCGGTCCTCCTCCGTTCCGTGCCCTTCAGCCCGCACGGGACGATCGGCGCTCCGGTGCGAAGCGCGAGCCACGCGGCGCCCTTCAGGAAGGGAAGCATCTCGCCCGTCCGGCTTCGGGTGCCTTCGGGATAGACCCCGACGACCTCATCCTGTTCCAGGAGCGCCAGCGCCGTGTCGATGGCCCGGATATCCGCGGTCTCCCGTCGCACGGGGAACCCACCGAGCGTGCGGAACATCCACCTGGTGACGGGTCCCCTGTACAGCTCCTGTTTGGCCATGAAGAGCACTGGTCGCGGGCTCGCGATCACATGGACCGGGATGTCCCAAAAGCTGCGATGGTTGGCCGCCATGATCACGGGCCCCGTTGGTGGGACGTGCTCCTCCCCCGTCACCTGCATGCGGAGGAACCAGCGGAGCACGGGCCCGACAAGCTTCGTGACCAGCCGCTGATGTCCACCCAGCCCCTCCGGGATCCTCCGCCGCGCCGGCATCTCCTGTCGGACGGTAGCAGTGACCTCCGCGACGGTGGAATGACCGGTGACGTCGTTGTCCGCGAGCCGCACCCCGAACTGATGCTCCAGGGCCACCGCGAGGTCCGCGCACGCCAGCGAGTCGAGCCCCAGGTCGATCAGCCGCGCATCTCGCCTGACCTGGATGTCCGCATCGGGCCGAAGCCCGGCGACCAGCGCGGTCACCGTGTCCTCGACCGAGGCCTCTCGATCTCGTTCCGCCCGCATGCAGCGACAACTGTATGGGATCGCCCCCGCTTCGCGAAAAGGGGCCGCCACAGGCACTGGGTTAGAATCGCCTCCACCGGCACCGTGGGAGGATGGGCGTTGGCCGCACGGACCAAACAGCAGGCAGGGAAACGCCACAAGTCGCTCGGCCTATCCGACCAGGATCTCCTGGACATGTACCGCACCATGCTGACCGCCCGCCTCTGCGACGAGGCCCAATTCCGCCTCAACCGCCAGGGCAAGGCCCCCTTCGTGGTCCCCGTCTCCGGGCACGAGGGCTGCCAGATCGGCTCCACGTGGCCGTACGAGAAGGGGAAGGACGTCTTCCTCCCCTATTACCGAGACATGGGGGTCTGTCTCGTCGCGGGGATGACGGCTCGGGACGTCTTCCTCGGGGTGTTCGGCAAGAGGGACGACCCCTCATCCGGAGGGCGCCAGATGCCGGCGCACTGGAGCTCCCGGCGACTCGGCATCGTCACGGGGTCCTCCCCCATCGCCACCCAGATCCCCCACGCGGCAGGGATTGCCTACGCGATGAAGTACCGGGGCGAGGACGCGGTGGTGGGGTGCTGGTTCGGGGACGGGGCCACCAGCGAGGGCGACTGGCACGAGGGGCTGAACTTCTCCGGCATCCACAAGTTGCCCATCGTGTGGTACTGCGAGAACAACAAGTACGCCATCAGCGTGCCGCTCTCCAAACAGATGGCCGTCAAGGACGTGGCCGTGCGGGCCGAGGGCTACGGCTTCGAGGGAGTCATCGTCGAGGGGAACGACGTCCTGGCCTGCTATGAGGCTTCCAAGCGGGCGGTGGACAAGGCGCGCGGCGGTGGCGGCCCCACGCTCATCGAGATGAAGACCTATCGCTTCCACCCTCATACGTCCGATGACGACGACCGCACGTACCGCAGTCGCGAGGAGGTCGAGGAGGCCAAGCGCAACGACTCGATCATCGTGTTCGGGAACTACCTGAAGGAACAGGGTCTGATCGACGACGACGGGCTCGAGAAGCTGCGAGCGGACGTCAAAGGAGAGGTCGACGCGGAAGTCGACGCCGCGTGGAACGCTCCCGATCCCGCTCCGGAGACGGCGTTGGACCACGTGTTCGCCCATCCGGGAGAGCGCATGGGATTCGCGATGCTGAACGGGAACCGGAATGGGCCTGAGGGACAGGCCACGCCAGGCGGGGCATTGGATACGACGGGAACCGAGGCCATCCCCGGCGAGCCTCCGGTCGGAGGCGACAGCCCATGACCGAGAAGAACGTCATTCAGACCATTCACGACACCCTGTGGGAAGCCATGAAGGCTGACGATCGCGTGCTGATCATGGGCGAGGACGTCGGCGCGCGGGGCGGAGTGTTCCGGGCGACGGCCGGGTTCCTCGAGGAGTTCGGGGAGCAGCGCGTCATCGATACGCCCCTGGCCGAATCCTCGATCGTGGGGTGCGCCATCGGCATGGCCATGCACGGTGTGCTCCCGGTCGCCGAGATCCAGTTCGCGGACTTCATCCACCCGGCCTTCGATCAGCTGGTCAGTGAAGCCGCCAGGATCCGGTATCGGTCGGCGGGGGACTGGAGCTGCCCGATGGTGGTGCGGGCTCCGTACGGTGGGGGGGTCCACGGAGCCCTGTATCACTCCCAGAGCATCGAGGCGTTCTATGGACACGTCCCCGGCCTCAAGGTGGTCGTGCCGTCGACCCCCTACGACGTGAAGGGGATGCTCCTGGCCGCGATCGATGACCCCGACCCGGTTCTGTTCCTGGAACACAAGAAGACGTACCGGCTGATCAAGGGAGAGGTCCCCGACGAGCCGTACGAGGTCCCCCTGGGCAAGGCCGACGTCAAGCGGGAGGGCGAGGACCTCACCGTGGTTGCTTACGGCTTGATGCTCCACCAGGCACTCGAGGCGGCCAATCGTCTCGAGGAAGAGGAGGGGTTTTCCACGGAAGTTGTCGACGTGCGAACCATCGCCCCGCTCGACAAGGAGACGATCTTCGAGTCGGTCCGCAAGACCGGGAAGGCCCTGGTCATCTACGAGGACAATCGGACCTTCGGGGCCGGCGCGGAGATCTCCGCGGCCATCGCCGAGGAGCTGATGTTCGACCTCGATGCCCCCGTAGTGCGGATCGGCGGCCCGGATGTCCCCGCCATGCCGTATTCCACGCCCCTCGAGCACTTCTTCCTCCCGGACACCGAGAAGATCTACGAGCGGCTCAAGGAGCTCGCCAAGTTCTGAAGGGGTCCAGGGGAGTAGCAGCAAACGAGCGAAGCGAGGCAGCTGCGGATCCCCTGGCTCGAGGAGGAAGGGAAAGGGCGTTTCCGCGTTCCCAGCTAGACTGGCCGGGATGCCCAGGCACGAGCACAACCCGCACAAGCGGCGTCTGTATCTGCCGATCGTCGGAACCAACGGCAACGGTGAGCCCCACGACGGTGCTGTCACGGGCTACGACAACCTCCTCGCCCAGACGCACCAGGCTCACTCGATGGGATGCGCCCAGACGGCCAGGCCTGCCGGGCGCAGGCCCGACTGGCTGAGGGTCAAGGCCAGGACCGGTCCAAACTACGCGGAGCTCAAGCGCATCATGCGCACACAATCCCTCCATACCGTGTGCGAGGAAGCTGGCTGCCCGAACATCTACGAGTGCTGGGAGGAGCGCGAGGCCACGTTCCTCGTGCTCGGCGAGCGTTGCACGCGCAGGTGTGGCTTCTGCGACGTGCGGACGGCGAAGCCCGACGCCCCGGACGAGAAGGAACCCGAGCGCATCGCCCAAGCAGTGGCTGCCATGGGGCTGCGCTACGTCGTGATCACGGGCGTGGCCCGGGATGATCTTCCCGACGGAGGCGCGAGCGTGTGGGCCCAGTGCGTGGCCGCCGTGCGGGCCACCGTGCCGGGCTGCAAGGTCGAGCTGCTCCCTCCGGACTTCAAGGGCGATCCGGAGGCCATCGCTACGGTGATCCGATCAGAGCCGGACGTCTTCGCCCACAATCTCGAAACCGTTCGACGGCTCCACTCGAGGATCCGGCCGGCCTTCGACTATGACCGTTCACTCGGGGTCCTCCGGCTGTCGAAGGCGCTCCGCCCCGCGGGGATCACCAAGTCGAACCTCATCCTCGGGATGGGCGAACGGCCCGAAGAAGTCGCCGAAGCCATGGCAGACCTGATCGATGCGGGCTGTGACCTCCTCACACTGGGTCAGTACCTGCAACCAACCAGATTTCATCTCCCCGTGGATCGTTGGGTCACGCCGGAGGAGTTCGCCGACCACGCCACGCTGGGCAAGGAGATGGGCTTCGCTCACGTCGAAGCCGGCCCGCTGGTTCGGTCCTCGTATCACGCGGGCAGGCAGCTGGCCCGCGCGGTCGCCTCGCTCTAACGACGAGGCTTCACTCTGCCTCGAGCTTCCCGAGGAGTTCGTCGAGGTTCCCCGCTCGAAGCCGGCCCAGGACGCGGAAACGCATCTCGCCAGATCGATCGACCACGATGGTGGAGGGGATGCCGGCGATGCCGAACCTACTGGCAAGGTCCGAGGACGTATCGAGCACGTTCGGATAGGTGATGCCAAGTCGCGCGAGGAAATCCCGCGCCGCATCGGGATCGTTCGGCCAGTTGCCGCCGACATACAGGGCCCCGATGACGGCCACGCCCCTGTCTCTGAGCCGAAGGGCCTCCGACTGCAGCAGCGGCATCTCCCTGCGGCATGGAGGGCAGTCCTGGTTCCAGAAATTCACGACAACGACCTTGCCCGCGTAGTCCGCTCGATCGAGCCGGCTTCCGGTCAGGGTCGGGCCGGAGATCGCCGGCATCGGTCCCCACGCCCTCGCGTAGCGGAGGTCGCTCGGGCTCGACGAGCAGGCCACGGCCACGGAGACGGCCAGCGTGACGACGGCGGTCCTGATCTTCACGGGCCCTGAGACTACCGAGCTTTCCGCCCAAGAAGGCCTCGCCTACCACCGAGGCGGCGAGTACCCTCGAACCGTGCCACGGCCCCGGTTCCCCGCTCTCGTCACCCTCCTCACCCTCCTCGCCCTGGTCGTCGCAGCGTGTGGAGGAGGCCTCGCCATCGGCGCAGACCGGATGTCCTCCGCCGACCTCACCGTGGTGGCCGACCGAACCGCCCAGCAGCGGAGCGCCCGCCTGTCCTTCGACGCACGCTTCGAGGGATTCCCGGGCGTGAGCGAGGGACTGACCATGTCAGGTGAGTCGGAGGCAGAGCTCTCGGGGAGGCGCTACCGCACCCAGATGGACTTCCCGCTCGCGCTCCTCGGGGAGGAAGGCGCGGGGGAAAGCACCCAGACGACCACTCTCGTCAAGGACGAAGCCGTCTACTACCTGAACGTCCCCTTCCTCACCCGGGTTCTCCAGAGCCCCACCGAATGGATCCGGATGGACGTGCTGAGCCTTCCGCCCGGATCCGACCAGCTTCGATCGCTGACCACGGGGCAGAACGATCCATCGCAGGTCATCAACTTCCTACGGGGCGCCCAGGGGGACTTCCGAAGAGTCGGCGAGGCCAACCTCGCAGGAGTCCCGACCACCAGGTATCGCGGTGTGATCGACCTGGATCTGGCCGCCCAGCGGGCCCCGGCGGAGATGCGGGAGCGGGTGAAGGCGTCGAGGAGTGAGCTCGAGACGGAACTGGGCACCACCAGACTTCCCACGGAGGTGTGGATCGACGACGATGGCCTCGTTCGACAGGTTCGGTATGAGTATCCCGCTCGAGACTCGGGCAGGGGTCGGTTGGTCTTCACCACACACCTGTCGGAGTTCGGCCTCGCCGTCGACGTGGCTCCGCCTCCGGACGACGAGGTGACGGACATCCTGGAACTGCTGCCGGCCGGAGAGTAGTGGAGGAGCCGGCCTGTAAGCCGGATTCTGTGTCGGAAGCCGGTCACCCGGCGCACCGACCGGCGGCCATCTCTCTGGGAGCCGCGTCGCCGCGGCCCTCGTGCAGCCTACCCGGGAGCTTCGGGCGGGCCACCCGCTCCCTGCTCGGCCTTGCTCCGGGTGGGGTTTGCCCAGCCGGCCGGTCACCCGGCCGCTGGTGAGCTCTTACCTCACCGTTTCACCCTTGCCCTCGTTCGAGACCGTCGGTACCGAGCACGGCCTCGACCGGTGGGCGGTCTGTCTCTGTGGCACTTTCCGCGGGTCACCCCGCCTGGGTGTTACCCAGCACCCTGCCCTGTGGAGTCCGGACTTTCCTCGAGCGAGAAACAGCTTCGCCCGCGGCCGCCCGGCCGACTCCTCCACCACCAAGTATAGGAGCCCGGGGAGCTCCTCCTAGTCGAACAGCTCCGGCGCCGGCTCCATCGGGACGACGTCGCGTCCTGGACCGGCCAGCCACTCGTCGACTCCCCGATTGGCGAGGTGGTCGGCCTGGCTGTTGAGCTCGCGAGGAACGTGCTCGAAGGCGACCTGGGCGAAGTCCTTCATCCGGGATCGAACCTCCCCGTGCAGGCGGATCAGCGTGGGGTTCTTCACCCGGAACCGGCCCGAGAGTTGTTCGACCAGCAGCCGGCTGTCCGACCGGACCAGGACGTCCATGGCACCCAGGTCGGCCGCGGCCTTCAGACCCTCGAGCACGGCCTGGTACTCGGCCACGTTGTTGGTCGCCACACCCAACCCCTTCGCCACACGGGCGAGCTCCCGGCCTGCTTCGTCGGTGACGAGTACCCCGACGCCCGCGGGACCCGGGTTTCCTCGGGCCGCCCCGTCGCAGTAGACGATCAGTCGACGATCAGGATCCTTCGGCAGTACTCGCACCTCCGGATGCCTTGCTCTCGCTTCAGCCGGTCCAGGTACATCGGCGAGAGCTTCTGATGGCAGGCCTGGCACACTCCGTCGACCAGAGCGGCGGCCCCGATCCCCTTCTTCAGCTGGCGGAGCTCCTCGTACAGGCCCAGGACATCCTGATCGAACTGCGGGAGCATGGCCTCCCGCTCCGCTCGGTGCTCGCCCAGTGCCTTCTCCAACTGGACGAACTCACGGGCCGAGCCCTCTTCGATCTCCGCGAGCCGTGAATTGGCTTCGGCCGCTTCAGCCTCGAGGGGCTGCAGCCGGGCCTCCATGTCCTCGCGCCGTTCCATCTGATCGAGCAGCTCGTCCTCCAACCGTGACTTGCGCCCCCTGAGGCTCTCCACCTCCGCCTCGATGGACTGGAGCTCCTTCGCGTTGGCCACGCTGCCGTCGTAGAGACGACCCCGCTCGGCGTCGATCTTGCGCTGGATGGATTCGACGTCGTTCTCGAGCCGGCGCTGCTCGTTCGCGACCGAGTCCAGTGCCAGCCGGAGCTCCCCGACCCGGGCCTCTGCCTCCGTGACCAGGCTCCGCGCCGTTCGAAGCTCGTCCCCTCCCTCCAGCTCCAGTCTCCTGCCCTCGAGCCTGGAGATGGCGAGGTCGAGGTCCTGGAGCTCCAGGAGCCGATCGAGCCCCCGCACTCCCCCGGAGGGTTCGACGTCGCTTCCTTCCTCGCTCACGGCCGTCTAGCTTGCCACAGGATGGCGGTGCCGAAACCGGCGCCGGCTCGGCTTGGATCGCCGATCGGGCATGTGAAAGGATTGCCGCCGGAGGTGAGGGGGATGGCGAACGTCTCGTATCCGGCCCGGCTGGGAATCGACGCGCCGCTGGAGGTAAAAAACTGGCGCCCTCTGGTTCACTGGTTCCTGGCCATCCCGCATTACCTGGTCCTGTACGCCCTTCGGATCCTCCGAGGAGTGCTCACCATCATCATCTTCTTCACCATCCTGTTCACCAAGCGGATCCCCGAGTCGCTCTTCAACATGATCGTCATGACCCGCCGTTACGGCTGGCGAGTGACCACCTACGTCCTGTGGATGCGTGAGTCCTACCCGCCGTTCAGCTTCACGGCGAGTCCCGAGGACGACGGCATCGACCCCGCTGCTCTGAGCATTGAGTACCCGCAGGAGCTCAATCGGTGGCTCGTCCTCGTCAAATGGTGGCTCCTGGCGATCCCCCACTACATCGTGCTCATCTTCGTGGGCATCGGGGCGCTCTTCGTCGCCATCGTGGCCTTCTTCGCCGTCCTGTTCACGGGGAGGTACCCGGCGGGTCTTCGCAGCTTCCTGGTCGGGTACTCGAGGTGGACGCTCCGCGTCTACGCCTACGCCGGCCTGCTTCGAGACGAATATCCTCCCTTCTCGCTGGAGGACGGCGCGCCCACGGTGTCGACGGCAAGCACGGCAGGAGGTCCGTCCCTCCAGCCCCCGCCGCCTCCGGGAGATGAACCGCCCGTCGTTCCGCCTCCTCCGCCTCCAGCCGGATAGGGGCGGCCACTTCGGGAACCTATGTTGCGAT
Source organism: Actinomycetota bacterium (assembly GCA_046726275.1). GTDB lineage: Bacteria > Actinomycetota > UBA4738 > UBA4738 > UBA4738 > DASXTW01. The sequence continues at coordinate 21,243 of JBKPAF010000035.1, read as the reverse complement.
GGAAGCGAAGCGGTTCCCGACGGCGTGCGTGGCATCGCCACACTATCTGGCCTCGTCGGCCGGTCTTGCCGTGCTCGCTTCCGGGGGGAACGCGCTCGACGCGGCGATCGCCACGAACCTGACGCTGGGGGTCGTCACCCCGTACCTGTGTGGCTACGGGGGGGACCTGTTCGCGATCGTGTGGAAGGACGGCTCAGTCTTCGCCTACAACGGCTCTGGGCGAGCCCCCGCAGGCGCCACTCCCGAGTCCGTCCGCAGGGCCGCGGGGGCCGATCGTATGCCCACCTTTGGTCCCCTTCCCGTGACCGTACCTGGAGCGATCGAGGCGTGGTTCGCCCTCTTGGAGCGGTTCGGAACCCTCTGGTTCGGAGATCTGGTCCGCCAGGCCCGCAGATACGCCCATGAAGGGTTCGTCCCGTCTGAAGCAGCCGAAGCCAGCATCGCCCGGGCGAAGGAGCGTTTCGCCGACTCCCCCGAGTGGATGGCCGTCTACGGCCGGGCCAGGGCTGGCGACCTCCTTCAACAGCCGGGCCTGGCTCGAACCATCGATATGTTGAGCACCGATGGCCCCGACGCGCTCTACCGCGGCCAGATCGGCCAGGCACTCGTCGATCAGGTCACCGCCGAGGGTGGCCTCCTCTCGGAGCAGGACCTCGCCGAGCATCAAGGCGAGTGGGTGGATCCGATCTCCGTCGAATACGGCGGAGTCGAGGTGCTGGAGCTGCCGCCCAACACACAGGGCATCGCCGTGCTCGAGGCCCTGCGCATCGTCGAGACATTTGGCGGGCTCCCCCCCGACGGGGCCGAACGTCACCACCTGCTCATGGAAGCGATGAAGCTATCTCTCGCCGACCGTGACGCCTACGTCACGGATCCCCACGACATGAGGGTGCCCGTGGAAGACCTCATCGCCGACGACTGGATCTCGAACCGCACCCAGGGCCTCGACCCCAGACGCGCCCATGTCCCACAACCCGGACGCGCCGCGGTGGGAGGAACCGCCTACCTCTGCGCCGCCGACGCGGACGGGATGTGCGTGAGCTTGATCCAGTCGAACTACATGGGGTTCGGATCCGGCCTGACCATCCCAGACTGGGGGATCAACCTCCAGAACCGAGGTGCGTTCTTTTCCTTGGACCCAGGCCACGTGAACGCGATCGGACCCCGCAAGCGCACCCTGCACACCTTGATCCCTGCCATGGCCCTGCGAGACGGTCGCCCGTGGCTGGTCTTCGGGTCGATGGGAGGGGACGGACAAGCCCAGACCCACCTCCAATTGCTCACGAGGATCATCGACGACGGACAGGATCTCAAGCAGGCCATCGACGCCCCTCGGTGGGTCATCTCGCCGGAGGATTGGACGGTCGTTGCCGAGTCGCGGTTCGGCGCCGGGTGGGTCGACGACCTCCGAGGGCGGGGACACCGGATCTCCGTCACCGGAGAGTACGACCACACCATGGGCCACGCCCACGCCGTCCTCGTCGAGGACCACGGGTACGCGGGAGCGACGGACCCTCGGTGCGAGGGCGCCGTCATGGGCCTGTAGACGATGCAAGGCCGGGCCAGGCGCGAGGCAGGCCTTCCGGGTGAGCCTTTCGCCTTCGAGATCGTTCCCGTCCCACCCGGATCGGAGGGGGAGATCGAGTGGTCGGGTGGTGGGGAGCCGGCGGGCGGCAGGGGGCGCAGCTTCGTCACCGTCTTTCCGTCCGGAGGTGCCTACACGATCACGGCCAGGAGCGGCGACGAAACCTGGCAGTCCTCGGTCACGGTGTGCCCTGTGGACGTCTGGCTGGAGGAGGCCGGAGCCTTCTTCGGTCCGTCGCTGGATCTCGCGAAGGTCCGGGTCCGGGAGAGCCGGTGGGTGTTTGGTCCGGCGGGGACCGGATGGACGTGCAACAACACGATCCGTTTCAAGCGCGCTCGAAACCCCGACGACCTGCCGCACCAATCCACCCTCATCCACGAGCTGGGACATGTCTGGGAACACCAGACCGGACAGGCCCAGCTCCTGAAAGGGCTGGTCGAGCAGATCGGGAGGCTCCGAGGCCGAGATCCGTACGACTTCGGGGGATTCGACGGCGTCAACCGAGCGACGCTGCTCACGAGCTTCAGCAAGGAGAGCCAGGCCCAGATCGTGATGGAGTACTGGAAGTCCCAACACGGGTACGAAGCCGACAGCAAGGGGGCCCGGTTCTCCACACCCGGCTACGTCGACGACCTTCGACGGCTCGTCGAGGCGGCGGGGATCGGGGGGGCCTCGAAGCGCCGGCGGGGGTTCGTCGGCCGGATCGACTCGGTCGCAGCTCGCCTGGTCAATGCCGGGCTGCGGGTCGTTGAGTGAGGTCGGGTCGGCCTTCGACCCTTCCACATATCGCCTCGCGGAAGGTCGCGAGTGCTAGGACGTTCGGCTGTCCGGCGCGCCCGGTTGGTGAATGAGTCTGGGTACCTTTGGCCGGTTCACTGATCGAGCACCGTAGTCGATACCTCTTCCACGGTACGTTCCAACAGGGGAAGCACGCAGGAAGAGACACCGAAAGGGTGATCCCGGTGAGCTGCATTCCGAGGCGTTCCCTTCTCAGGTCGATCCGGCTCGTGCTCTCCGTGACGATGGTGGTCGCGGGAATGCTCTTCCTGCTGAGTACCCCCGTGGCCCAGGCGGCCTGTCCGCCCACCGATCCCCAGTGCATCGCGGACGAACAGCTCCAGCCTCCTTCGGCGCCTTCCGTCCCCGGCCCCGTCGACGACGCGGTCAACTCGGCACGGGACCGAGTCGACGACATGGTCGATCGGGTCACGACCACCATCGACCGCCTAGTGGATCCTGGGAAGGATCCGGGGGGTGGTGGAGGAGGAGGAGGCGGGGGCCCCCGGACCGAGCCTCCGGTAGCGCCCGGTAGGGATGCGCCAGCTCCTGGAATCCCTGGAACCCCCGCGTTCGTGGTCTCCGAAGCGGCCTCGCCGGACGCAGGCCCTGTCCGTTCCACTCCCGTAGCCCGGCGGCACGAGCCCGGCGTCCTCGGCCGGATCGGCGGCCTGGCGCTGGAGACCGCCAGGCAACTCGGGTTCCCTCTGGCCCTCGCCCTGATCGTCATCGCGTTCGCCATGCTCCAGAACTATCTGGATCGGAAGGATCCGAAGCTCGCCCTGGCTCCCGTCCGTCCGGAGGTCATGAGGTTCGAGTGATGGGCGTCTCCGCCACGACTTCGGTCCGGCAGAGGCCCAGCGAGCTGGTCTCGCTCACCGAGCGTATGGCGTACCTCCGCGCCATGCGGGCGGGCTTCGTCTTCGTCACGGTGGGCGCCGGCGTTCTCGCTCCCCGGATCATCGGGGTGAGCCTCTTCTCGCTCCTCGCCATCAGCGCGAGCTATGTGACGCTGCTCCTCGTGGGGCCCGAGCTAGCGCGACGCCTCCGGCGGAGCGACCTTCTTCCGGTGATCGGGGCGACCCTGTTGATCGATGGGCTCTACCTCGCGTGGGTTATGTACGCCACGGGAGGCGTGACCAGTCCGCTCCGCTTCTTGATCTACCTGCATATCGTGGCCGTCGCCCTGCTGGGCTCCTATCGAACGGGACTGAAGCTGGCCGCGTGGCACTCCCTGTTGTTCTTCACAGCCTTCTACGCCCAGAGCGCCGGCCTTCTCGCGGTGAAGGAGACCCTGGTCTCAGCCCTTCCCGGCCGGGGCGAAGACTTCGAGCTGGTCTCGATGCTCAGCGTGGCGGGGCTCTGGGTGGTGGCCCTAGGGACCGCAACCTTCTCTGCTCTGAACGAACGACAGGTTCGGAGACAAAAGGCCGGGCTCGAGCAGGTGGCGACCACGATCGAAGAGATCGACCGGACCGATACCGTCTCGGAGGTCCCTCACATCCTCCTGGACCGGCTGTGCGAGGGGATGGGCTTCACCCGCGGTGCGGTGCTCGCGTCGGCGCTCTCTGACGATCTCACCCTGATGGCCTATCGGGGCCCGGGGGGCGCGCCGGAGGTAGCCGCTGGCCTGGACCCCGTCATGGAACGGGCCTGGAACCACCGAGAGACCATCCTCGTCCGTGAGGTCGACCCGGAGGTCGACGGCCGAGTGGCCGTCCTGTTCCCCGGCGGCCGGAACCTCCTGATCGTGCCGCTCTTCCTCGACCACGGGTATCGCCTGGGGATCCTGGTGCTGGAGCATTCGGGCAGAGAAGACCGGATCGAAGGGTGGGTGGTCTCCATGGTCGAGCAGGCCGCCTCGCACGCGGCGCTCGCCATCCACAATGGCTGGTTGCTCGACGAGGTCAACAAGAAATTGGAGGAGAACCGCACCCTCCAGGCCCAGCTCATGGCGAGCAATCTCTCCCTCGAGATCAAGGTGGAGGAGCGGACGCACGAGCTGAGCGAGGCCCTCCGAGACCTGCGGCTGACCGACCACCAGCGCCAGCTGCTCCTCTCCCGGCTGGTCAACGCCGAGGAGGAGGAACGGCGACGGATCGCCGGCGATATCCACGACGGACCGGTTCAGCAGATCGTGAACGCCGGGATGAGGATGCAGCTCTTGCGGAAGCGCCTCACCGACCCGGCCCAGATCCGGCACGCCGACATGATCGCGCGGGCCGTCGAAAGCTCCACGGAAGCTCTGCGGGGATTGCTGTTCGACCTCCGCCCCGTGGTCCTCGATCGCAGCGGGCTCGAGCCCGCCCTGGTTCAGTACGTGTCGAGCCTGGACGGTGACCTGGAGGTCACCGTGGACAATCGGCTGCGCAAGGAGCCGCCGGGTGACCCGCGGGTCATCATGTACCGGATCGCCCAGGAGGTCCTGGCCAACGTACGGAAGCATGCGTCGGCAACCAGGGTGAGGATCCTCATGGAGGACCGCAAGGGCGGGTTCCTGATGCACATCCAGGATGACGGCGCGGGGTTCAGTCAGCCCGACATGGTGGCCGCGCCGGGCCACCTGGGCCTTTCCTTCATGCGAGAGAGAGCCGAAATGGCGGGCGGATGGTGCACGGTGCGCAGCTTTCCGGGTGGCGGAACCACCGTCGAGTTCTGGATCCCGGACCGGGCGGCCGCCTCACCCGAGCCCATTGCCCAGTCCTCGCCGGCCTCGCTGGTCCTTCCGTAGTGCCGAACTACCCGGTCGCCGTCGACAGCGCAATGAGCGAGGGGGCGGCCGAATGGCCGCCCCCTCTCGATGATGCCGCTTCAGCCGACGCCTACGGTGTGTCGGTCTCCACCAGCGTCGCCTCCCGCGACGCGGCGTTGTTCGGGAACAGCGCCAGGATCGTGGGATCCTCGCCCGAACCGGCGGCGACCGTGATCCCGCCGTCGCAGGCCCCGTCATCCCAGAAGCCCTTGCACACCAAGGGAGAGATGTCCAGGGCCGGGTCTGTCGTGTTGAGGAACGCCGTGTAGGTTCCTGTGTCCGGGTCGAAGTCCCCGGCGGTGTCACAGAACTGCCCGGGAACGTCGCCCGAGAACCGGCCGGTGCACGCCGTCACCTGGTAGGAGAACGTAGGCGTGCCGTCCGACAGCCCGATCGCCGAAGCGTCCACCACCAGGCCGACCACGTTGGCGTTGTAGTTGCTGTAGTCGGCGAAGTACGTGTGCGTGCATTCGTCGAATGGATCCGGCAGGGATAGGTCGAACACGCACACGAAGCCACCGGCCCCTGTCAGCTTGACGATGAGGTAGTCGGCCTGGAGCTCCGGATCCGCGAACACGCCGTCGGCCCCCGTGTCCACCTTGACGTCGATCTCGAGGGTCTCCGTCGTGTTGTGGACCGAAGCCTCCTGCACGCCGATCTCGATCGGCTCGGTCGGCTCGTCATCCGCCGTCAGGAACTGAACCCACGTGATGTCGGCCAGCGGATCGGTGCCGGTCGGGAGCCCCTCCGGAACACCGTCGATCGTGTCACCGGTGAACGAGCGCGCACCGATGGCCACGACGTCTTCTTCGCCGGTGCTGTTGACCGAGTCGGTGGCCCCCAGCAGGTACAGATCACCGTGTGGCTGCCCGGCGCCGGCGGAGATCAGGTCCATGGTCGCCGGACCGGCCGTCAGGTCGAGGAAGTCCTCCGACAGGCTGTCCTCTGAGGCCGACAGCGGCGCCACGTGCCATGGCACTTGGAGCAGGTCTTCGGGCCCCGGTCCCTTCTGCCTGATTCTGATGCTGCCATCCATGTTGGGGTGGAAATAGAACCAGCCGAACTCCTGCTCGGCCGGCGAGATCACGCTGGGGTCGAACGTCAGCCTGACCCACACGGTCCGGCTCTTGTGCGCTCCCAAGGAGAAGCTCCTCGAGGAGCCGAAGCTGGATCCGTTCAGGGAGACCTGGATCGTGGTGAGGGCCGGGTCGAAGTCGAAGTATCGATCCACTCCTGTCACCGTGTAGAAGTGCCCCACGTTGTCGTAGTTCGAGACCTTGAGCCTTCTGACGCTCGACTGGACCGCCGGGAGCTGTCGCAGACCGAACGAAAGGCTGCCCGGCTCCACCAGGGAGCGAGCCTTCGCGGACTCGAATACCTGGATCCGGCCCGACCCCATGATCGTGGCCGAGACCGGCGTGGACAGGTCGTTGTTCTTCATGTTCCGGGTCGCCTGGTTCATCACCTGGGCCTTGATCTTGGCCGGCGACCACGTCGGGTGGAGCTGGCGGAGCAGGACCGCCGCCCCCGAGACATGCGGAGCCGCCATCGAGGTCCCGGACAGATCGGCCCCCTCGTCACCAGTGCCGACAGCTGCCGATGTGATGTTGAACCCCGGCGCGGACACGTCGGGCTTGAGGTCGGAGGTCAGCCGAGCCGGACCCTCCGAGGTGAAGTCGGTCATCGCGTCGTCGAATCCGGGGATCGGCGCAGGATCCTCGTGCAGAGTCGCATTCACGCTTCCCGTGTTGAATGGAGGCCGCGGAGGAGGACTCAGCACATCGAGGATCGCCGTGCCATCAGCCAGCGTGATCATCACTGCGGGGATGGTGATCGTCTCGCCGCTGGAGCCGAGCCCGAACGGAAGCCCGCCGAACAGGGAGACCAGGATCACCGCGGTGGCACCCGCCTCCTGTGCATTGAACACCTTGGTGGACCCACCACAGTCGCCGGCACCCGTGGCTCCCTTGTATACGAGCACGACCCTGCCGCTCAGATCAGCGCCGATCGGGTCACAGAACTGACGGTCCCCCGGGCTCGGGTTGTCGGGGTCGGCGACCGGATCCCACTCGTTCGCGTCGGACAGATCGCTAGTTAAGCCTCCTGGAGGCAGGTCAGCGGACCAGTCCTGGTGAACCATGATCCCGTTGTCCGGCAGGGTGATCGGTGCGGAGGAGCTGTTGATCTCGAGCTGAAGGGCGAGGAACTCGTCGATGGAAGCGGCCACACCGATCACGCCACGAGCGGTCGCCGGTGTGCCGGTGATGTACGCCGAGCCTCCTACCGGCTGGTTCCCCTCGTTCCCCGCGGAGGCGACGAACACCGTCCCTACGTCGACCACCCTCTGCGCGGCTTTGGCCTCGAGGGAGTTCAGCGTCCCGTAGCTGACGCCTCCGGAGAAGGACAGGACGTTGGCCCGATCCTTCACGTTGCCGTCCTGGTTGGGGTCGACGGCCCGCTCGTACGCGGCCACCAGGACGTCGTCGGTCGAGTTGCCGACGTCCCAGACCTTGTAGGCGAGGATCTTCACGGCGGGAGCGACTCCGGGGCCGACCTTCCCCGCGACTCCGTTCCCGCAGCAGGTGCCGCCGGTGTGGGTCCCGTGGCCGTCCCGGTCGAGCGGGTCGAAGTCCGGGCGAGGGATGTCATTGGAAGGGTCGTCGTCCAGGACGTCGTAGTTCGAGCCCACGAAGTCGTATCCGCCGATCACCTTCTTCGTGGGGAAGCTGCCCGGCTCGATGAAGTTCGGATCGTTGTTCTCGAAGTCGGCGGGGTCGCCGGACCCCCCGAAGTCCTTGTGCGTGTAGTCGATCCCGGTATCGACCAGGGCCAAGCGCAAGCCCTGTCCCCGCGCGCCGAAAGTGTTCCACACCTGCGGTGCCCCGATGAAGGGGACGCTGGTCGAGTTCTGCAGCTTGACGATGCCTACCGGCTGGACCGAGGCGACATCCGGTCGCTGGGCCAGAGCCCTGGCCGCGGTGGCGGAGAGCCTAGCCGAGAAAGCGTTCACCAGCGTGCCGTAGCGGAAGATGATCCGGCCGCCCAGCGACTGCGCCTGACGGATCGCCGCTTCCTGAGACTGGAGCGCAAGCGCCCTGGCCTGGGTTTGCTGGGTGCCCGAGATCCTACTCGAGCGAATCCGGTCGGCTACGCTGGAAGCCTTCATCTCCACGTAGTACCGGCCGAGACGTTTGGCCGCTGCCACCGCCGGTACGAAGTTCTTCGGTAGCCCACGCTCTGCGCGTTTCATGAAACGGCTCTTCTGAAGGGCGCGCTCGATCCGGGCCTTGGATTGCGCGTCCGATTGCGGGGCTGCCCCCGCAAAGCCGTAGACCGACGAGATCATGAGGACGGCCAGTGCCGCCGCGAGCATGGAGCGGACTTTCATTCGGTTCCCCCTCCCCTGGGACAAGGCCCCCTCCATCGTGAGCCGCCAGGCGGTTCGGGGGGACCGTGGCCGGAATTCTCCCGTTCGTGCTCTCGATATGTCAAGACGGCGTGCCTGATTGCCCCCTAACTGGCGTCAGGACAGCGTCAGGTCGACGTTGATGTCGTCGTTCCCAACCTCGACCTCCTGCTCGGTCCGGCCGTGACCCGGCCACCATGACACCAGGCGCCACCGCCCGGCAACGGGGTGGAGGACGAACTTCCCCTCGGCGTCGGTCCGTACTTCGCCCTGGAAGTCCCCGTCCAGGTTGGTGAGCTGGACGTACGCGCCGTCCGCCGGCCCGTTGGCCGTGCGAACGGTTCCGGTGATCGAAGGCATGTCTCCCCCTTCCCTTGGTTCCCCGGGCGCATTATGCCGGAGTTGAGCAGGCCAAATGGTCTGCTCATGGGTCGACACGCACGTTCACTCTGTGCTCGTCTCCTGCGCCAGCGCGGAAAACCACCGTCGCCTCCCCGGGAGCCACGGCTCTGATCATGAACACCAGGCGGCGAGGCGGGATCTCTGACGGATCCTCCTCGTCTTCCTGGTACGGGCGCGACGTCCACATCTTGCGAACGTCTACGGCCGAGGCCATCCCTTCGACCGTGCTGGTCCAGTCGGCGGGTCCACCGTGCGGAGCCAACCCGACCGCCCGCTCCTCCCCGACCCTCAGGACGATCGACTCCTCCGACATGGACCCCATCGTAGGACTGGGGAGGAGAACCCTCAGCGGGAGGATTCACGCCGGGCGAGCGCCGCGGCTTCTTCCACGCTCATGCCGCGGCCCTCCTCCCAGGCCCTCTGGCCGATCTCCTCGGGAAGTTGAGCCCGGGCTTCGGCCGCCGGGTCCCCCACCAGGATCCCGCCGATGCCTCCTGGCGGCCCCCCGACCCGTTCGCGAAGCGACTCAGAGGCCGCGGCAAGCCTCACCGCGTCCTCGTGACGCCCCTCCCAGGTGGCCAGAAACGCCAGATCCGTGAAGGCGATGCCGACTCCTGTGGCGTTGTCCGCTTCCTGGAACAGCTCCAAGGCTTCGAGGGCCGTGGACCAGGCCTCTGCCCTCCGACCGACACGGCCGTAGGCGAATGCCAGCCACACCAGGTCGAAGGAGAGGTGGAGGCGGTCCCCCACCCGGTGCCAGATGCCCGTGATCTCCTCGAGGCTCTCCACCACCTGTTCCCACCGTCCGGCCTCCGCGTCCCGCATGACGAGCATCGTCAGGACCTGGGCGACGCCACGCTCGTCCCCGGCCTCGCGGAACAGGGAGAGACTCTCGTCGAGCAGGCGCATGGCAGCCTCGAAGTCCTCGCCTGCGACCACGAACGACAAGTTGTAGAGGGCCTCCGCGATGTGGAGCGGCTCTCCGATGGCCCGTTCGACGACCACGGCTTTCTCGTAGAAATGGCCCGCGGCCTCGCGGTCCTGTTGCCACCAGGCAACCCCTCCCGCTCCGATGAGGGCCCTGGCCCGCGCCCTGGTGTTCCCCTGTCCAGATGGCATGGCCAGGATCTCATCGAACCAGGCCTTGGCCTCAGCCAGGTGTCCGCGCTGCTGCCAGAACCTCCACAGGGCACCGGCGGCGTCCTGGGCCCGGTCGGCCTCACCCTCCTCGATGGCCCACCGAAGGCCCGCTCGGATGTTCGCGTGTTCCTGGTCACACCGGTCCAGCCATTCGCCCTGCTCCTCACCCGTGAGGTGGGGTTCCGCCTCGAGGGCCAGGCCGAGGTAATGGTCGGCATGGCGGCGGAGCACGACGTCGAGGTCGCCTCCAGCCGCAAGTTGCTCCAAGCCGAACTCACGAATGGTCTCGAGCATGGTGAACCGCAGGAGGCCCCTCTCCGACTCGTCCCCACGGATCAGCGACTTGTCCACGAGAGACGTGAGCCCGTCCAGAGAGTCCAGACCGAGTTCTCCCGGGTCGCACACCGCCTCTGCAGACTCGAGCGTCCAGCCCCCGGCGAAGACCGACAGCCGGGAGAAGAGACGCTGCTCTGCTTCGTCAAGGAGGTCGTAGCTCCACGCGATGGCCCCCCGCAGGGTTCGTTGGCGCTGGGGCAGCGTACGGACGCCGGACGTAAGGATGGAGAGGCGACTCTCCAGCCGGGGCACCATCTGCTCGGGCGTCAGGACCTTCGTACGGGTCGCCGCGAGCTCGATGGCCAGTGGCAAGCCATCAAGTCGGGAGGTGATCTCGGCCACGGCCGGCGCGTTGGCTTCGGTCACCTCGAACCGGGGGTTCGCGGCCAGGGCGCGCTGGGTGAACAGCAGGACCGCTTCGATCTGCCGAAACGTGGGGAGATCAGGGAGGCGCGCGGGATCGGCCGGTTCCAGCGGCGGCACCATGTACTCCTGTTCGCCGCGGAGGGAAAGGACGACGCGGGAGGTGACCACCGCCTTCAGCTCGGGGGCTGCTGTCAGGAGGCTCTCGATCATCGGGGCGGCCTCGGCCACCTGTTCGAAGTTGTCGAGGACCAGAAGGAGCTCCTTGTCACGGAGGTGGCTCTGCAAGGCCTCGAGGATCGAGTGTCCGGCCATTTCCGGAACCCGCAGGGCCTGGGCGACTGCGGAGGCCACCAGGGCCGGGTCGGTCACCGACGACAGATCCACGAAGAACGCCCCCTCCCTGTATTCCGTGAGGGTATCTCCGGCGACTTGGAGCGCGAGGCGAGTCTTCCCCGTTCCCCCTGCTCCGGTGAGTGTCAGGAGACGGGTCGTCCCGAGCAGCCCCTTGACCTCCGCGATCTCCTCCTCCCGCCCAACGAAGGAGGTCAGCTGCGGTGGGAGGTTGTTCGGCCTCGCGTCCAGGGTCCGGGGGGGCGGGAAGTCGTCCCGGAGCCCCTCGATCACGAGGTCGTAGAGGTGCTCGGGCTGAAGGATGTCCTTCAACCGGTGTTCTCCGAGGTCCCGAAGGGACACCCCCTCGGGAAGGTGACGCGCCACCAGCCCTCGTGTGGCGTCGGAGAGGATGACCTGCCCGCCGTGGGCCGCGTCGGAGATTCGCGCGGCCCGATTCACGTCGATGCCGACATAGTCGTCGCCGCTCAGGACTCCCTCCCCCGTATGGAGGCCCATTCGGACCCGCAGCCGCTCCTTCGGGGACCAGTCGTGGTCGGCCAGGCCCCGCTGAGCGCTCACGGCGGCGGAGACGGCCTCCACTGGGCTCTGGAAGGCTACGAAGAACGAGTCTCCCTGAGTGCTCACCTCGACCCCGTCGCACTGCGCGATGGCTGCGCGAACGATCGCCGCATGCTGATCCCGAACGACGGCGTACCGATCGCCGAGCTCCTGGAGAAGACGGGTGGAGCCCTCGATATCGGTAAAGAGGAAGGTGACTGTCCCGGACGGCAGCTCAGCCATAGGTGCTCTGCAATGTAGCGCGTCCTGGCGTCGCCCCCGTGTGTCTACCATGGCCGGTCAGAGCAAACGTGACCGAGAGGAGGGAGAGGTGCTTCTCGAGAACAAAAACGCGGTGATCTACGGAGGCGCTGGAAGGGTGGGTTCCGCAGTGGCCCGAGCGTTCGCCCGCGAGGGGGCGAAGGTGTTCCTCGCCGGTCGCACCCTCGCTGCGCTGGACGAGGTGGCCGAAGAGATCGCTGCCGCGGGAGGAGCCGCCGAAACAGCGGCGGTAGACGCCCTGGACGAGGAGGCCGTCGACAAGCACGCGGACGAGGTGGTCGCGAAATCGGGGGGCATCGATGTTTCGTTCAACCCGATCGGTCATGGGGACGTTCACGGCCTGCCGCTCCTGAAGATGCCGTTCGAGGACTTCGCCCGGCCGATCACGACGGCCATGAGGGCCCAGTTCCTGACCGCACGAGCCGCCGCCCGGCACATGGTGGAGCAGGGATCGGGCGTGCTCCTGGCCATCACCGCGACGACCGCGCGCATGGCGATTCCCAACGTCGGAGGAACCGCGGTCGCCTTCGATGCCATCGAGAGTCTCTGTCGGCAGTGGGCGTGCGAGCTCGGTCCCCTCGGTATCCGCGTGGTGTGGCTGCAGACGACGGGTATACCGGAGGCCATCTCGCAGGACCTCGACGTCTTTCCAGACTATGGCCCCGGTCGAGAAGGCCTGAGCCGAGACGAGCTCATCGCCTGGCTCCAGGGCAAGACGATGCTGAACCGGCTGACGTCCCTGGCCGAGGTGGCCAACGTGGCGGCGTTCATGGCCTCGGATGGGGCCAGCGCCATGACCGCCACCGGAGCGAACCTCACCTGCGGCACGGCCCCCACGCGATGACGTCGTCGAGCTCCGGTCGCGAACCTTCAGGATGGGCATCGTTCCGGACCTGCGATGTATAGTTGCTGGTACGGCGATTCCCACGCCGAACCCCACACCCGGTGCTCACGCCACCGGCCCGATGGGGCAAAGGGGCTCCGCCTCGGGGATGTTCCGGTCAGCCTGGACCCTTGGGTCGGTGGCCGAGGGAGCGTGAGTCCCGCGGTCCGCGGCCCGAAGGAGGGTACCGATGACCGAGAACAAGGCCCAGAAGCGAGCCATCCGTTCCCGTATGGCCAAGACCGGTGAGCGTTACACGGCTGCTCGTCGCCACGTCGTCGCGACACCCGAGGAATTCCGCGCCAAGGACCTCCCCCAGACCAACGCCAACCTCAAAGAGAAGACTGGAAAGGGCTGGAGGGAGTGGTTTCGCATCCTCGATGCCTGGGGTGCGAAGGATCGCAAGCACGGAGATATCGCCAGTCACCTCATGGAGGAGTACGCCGTGCCCGGGTGGTGGGCTCAGGCGATCACGGTGGGCTACGAGCGCTCCCGGGGCATTCGTGCCAAGCACCAGACCCTGACGGGCTTCTTCCAGGTCTCGGTGTCGAAGACGTTCCCCATCGGCGTCGGAAAGCTGTATAGGGCCTTTGCCCAGGCGCCGCGGCGAAACGGGTGGCTCGAGCGAGGGCTGCTCGAGGTCCGAACCAGTCGGAAGGACAGGGACATCCGCTTCGACTTCCGCGGCGGAGATTCTCGGGTGGTCGCCTACTTCGATCCGAAGGACCGAAACAAGACCACGGTCACCGTCCAGCACGAGAAGCTGCCCGACGCCGACGCGGTCGTCGAGATGAGGGCGTTCTGGAAAGCGCGGCTGGCTGATCTTCGCGAGACCGTGAAGCCCTGAGGGACCGCGGGAGCCTATCGGCCCCGCTCGGCGAGGACCCGGACCACCTTGTCCTCGATGGCCTTGGCGGTCGAGATCGACACGCCCGAGGACAGGATGGAGAACTCGGCCCAAGCCTGCCGGTGGTCGAGCCAGACCCACCCCGATAGGGCGGAGATCCCGCGGAGGGTTCCGGTCTTCGCTCGGACCCACAGACCTTCGAGGCGGTGCCTCAGGGTTCCTTGACCGGCGGCGGGGAGGGACAGCCGGAGGTTCACGCCCCACGGCTGTTCCTCGGCCTCCCCGATCAGCCGTGCCAGGCCGCTCGCCGTCGCGGCATTCCAGTAGGAAAGGCCCGAGCCGTCCTGGGCGGTCACGTGAACGCCGTGCACGTCGGCCCAGGCGGTCGTGGTCGCCGCGCCCTTGGCGATGGTCCCGGGAGCTCCCCGGACGGCCACGCCCAGCCGCTTGCCCAGGACCTCGGCGTAGAAGTTGGAGGAGTACACGTTCATCACCCGGAGGAGGCCGGCCATCGTCACCGACTCGACCCGCCCGATCTCGACCAGGCCATCCGGGGAACGCCCCCACCCGGGCTTCCCGGCCACGCGCACGCCCAGCCGTCTCAGGGCCCCCGTGAGGTACGCCGCGGCGCGGCGCTCGGGGTCAGCGACGTGCCTCCCGTGAGCCTCGTTCCCCCGGAAGCTCAGGGCCGTAGGGAGCGGGACCTCCTCGCGGGGGAAATCTTCCTTCCACCCCGGAGCCCACCAATCCCGGGCGAAGTACCGCGTGCTCCCGAGGACGGACCCTCGGATCCTGCGGACGCCGGCGTCCCGGATGCTACGGGCCAGATGCCTGAGCCGGACCCGGTTCACGGTGGGGTCACCGCTCCCCAGGATCCACACGTCGCCTCGGACGACTCCATCTTGGACGGCGCGGGCCATCGCCCGGGTGGGCATCCGGTACGCGGGCCCGAACCGATCCAGCAACGCCATCGACAGGAGGAGCTTCTCGTTCGACGCCGGTACCCGAACGACCTGGTCCCGTCGCTGATACAGGTAGGCGCCGCCCTCGCGGACCGACACGCTCATGCGCAGACCCGCGGTCAGACTGTCGATGCGACGCATCCATCTCGCCTTGACGATCTGGAGGGCGATCGGGGCGCTGGTTCCGGTCTCGTTGAACCCGTCCTGGTTTGGCCACCGGGCTCGGACCTCCACCGTTCCGAGGTCTCCCCAGACGAAGCAGGGACGGGCCACCACCACCGAACCCTCTCCCAGCGGTACGGTCAAGATCCTCTGCCACTTCCCCGCGCGCCGGCGCTGGATCCACACCGTCTGGCCCGTCTTGTCCGGCGAGACGGTCACGAACAAGGTGGCGCATTCTCCGGCCGCGACGGAGCTCGAGGCTGGCGTCTGCATCACCGATGTCGCGACGGCCGCGGAAACGACCGGCGAGGTGATCTCCGCGCAGGCAACGTCTCCCTCCGTCGCCGAAACCATAGCCTCGTAGCTGGCCGTGTGCGGAGGCGAGAGCTCGAACGCGAACTCGCCCTCGGGGCCGGAGGTCGTGGAGGCGACGGCCTCC
The DNA here is from genome assembly GCA_046726275.1 of Actinomycetota bacterium. Lineage (GTDB taxonomy): Bacteria > Actinomycetota > UBA4738 > UBA4738 > UBA4738 > DASXTW01. Next base: position 6,013 of record JBKPAF010000035.1, on the reverse strand, counting down.
CAGGGGTCGGTGTCGGCGTGTCGACGGAGGAGATGTACGGCCCGACCGGCGGAGCAGTCGGACCCGGCCTCCACCCAGCCCGAGAAATGAGCAGGTTCCCCGAAGACGACCCGGGAAGGCGATACGGACAGACTGGCCGCTCCGGGGATCTCGGCTGGAGCGTGGCGGATGGGAATCAGGCCGACCAGACCGATTCCGACCGCCACGATGAGCGCGCGGATCCGCACACCTGAGAGAACCCCCCACCGCATCACCTGGATTGTCGGATGGGAGGGGCATCAAGTGAAGGAGATTCGGAAGATGAGTCTGCTCATATCGGCCAAGTCGAGGCCTCCCCTCGGCGCCAGCGGGAGCCGAGGAGGAGGCCCCTGTGTCTCACCCAGGTCCTGCGTTATCCAGTCGGGTTCTTCTGCTCGGGAGTGAGCTGGGCGATCCAGCCCTCGACCTCCGGCGACAGCCGGCCCGTGCCGGACAGTGCCACCGTGTTCTGGATCCAGCCGTTGTACATGTTCGGCAGCGGCTTCAGGCCCTGACCTCCGGTGCCGTCGGTGACCCCGGCGCCTACGCTCCCGTTCGCGAGGATGATGCGGCCGACGACCTTCGCGTCGGCGGCGCTGCCGTCATTGTTCGGGTCAGGATCGATGACCGTCAGGGCGTTCGAGTTCTGGTTGGTCACGAACAGGTAGTACCCACCGCCCTTCTTGGCGCCCCAGTGTGCCCCGTGGGTGCCGGCGGGCGTGGCCAGGTTGGCCACCACGGTGTCGGTCGTCGTGTCGATGATCGCGACATGATCCGCTGAGCCCGTGGGCGGGCGGGGCACGGTCGTAAGCGACAGGACCGCGGCGGCCGCGAATCTCCCGTTCGGGCTGACCGGCACCTGGATGGGTGCCTGCAGCGTGTCGAAGACCGAGAACTGCGGGCCCTGCTTTCCGTTCGGCGTGAAGGTCACGGGGACGTTCTTGACGATCGCCCGAGTGGCCAGGTTGATCACGCTGACCTGCCCGCTCGCGATGCTGGAGACATAGGCCTTGGTGCGATTCGCTCCAGCGGCCACCGGAAGGACAAGGGCCGAGGCATTCCCCGTCGGAGCCCATCGGATCTCCCGCAGGACCGAGTTGGTCTGAGCGTCCATGATCGAAACGGAGCCGTTGAAGCCCAGCCCCTTGAACACGTTCGGCACGATCGTCAGCCGCCCATCCCCGGTGAGCCAATGCCCGTGGGGGTGGTTGTGCGAGGCGCCCGTCGGCCGGGAGTCGATGATGTGCAGATCGGTCCGGCTCCGGTCCTGCACCCGCACCAGGTTCTCGTCGGCGGAGATCGGGCAGTACAGCAGGCCGAACGACTGGAAGTTGCGGTTGGGGTTGGTGACGATGTGGGTCGGGGCTTCGCCCACGACCTCGGTCGTGAGGATGTCCCCTGACGCACGGTCGATCTTGTTGATCGACTTGCCGAACCAGTTCCCGTTGTAGACGACGTCCAACGCGTCGTTGGCCCACATGTTGTGGGGGTTGTCCCAGCCCTGGGCGTCGGGGTCGAGACCGTTGATCTCCCGCTCGACGGTAAACGTCCCGGCATCGACGACGGTAATGGTCCCCGGCTTGGGATCGCCGTCAGTGGCCTGGCCCGGGACCTTCTCGAACTGACTGTTGACCCAGACCTCGCCGACGCCTGGGATTTGCGGCTTGAACCCCTCTGCCGGCGCGAAGATGTCCCACTTCGCCCGCTTGTCCGCGTCCGTGGGGGCGATGCTGGTGAGCACCGACACGACGGTGTCCACCGGCAGCGTCTGCTGGCCCAGGTGGCCGATGAACGGCAGCTGCTGTGCGGTCACGTCCGGCACGCGGCCGTTCGCGTCCGGCACCGCCACCGCCCCGAGCATGTACGGGTGAACCTTGCAGACGAAGAGGAAGGCGCCGGGGCGGTCGAACTCGGTGCTGACCTTGCCCCGGAACGGGTGGTCCTGGTCGAGGTTGACCGAGGAACCCGGCGGCTTGGACAGGATGGTGGCAGTGTGACGGGTCAACGTGCGGGCGCCGACCTCGAAGTCGACCCGGCCGCCCACCCTGACGCTTGTCACCGGAGTGCCGGTGCGATCGCTCCTGAACCAGTTCCCCGGCTCGTCGGTGAGCTGGAAGGTATCCCGATCACTCGGCCCCGGCAGGGCGATGGCTGCCCCGGTAAACGGCATCAAGAGAAGCACAGCCAACCCCGTGAGGACGAGTCTGATCCAAAGGAAACGTTTCATCGCTTGTTCCCCTCCTTTTCGCGAATCCGATGACACCACCTGGGGAACATACGGAGGGAAGGGTTAGGGGGACTGCCGGAGACTGTAAGGAAACCCTAGGCCAATCGTGAGCTCTTGACCCTCGCCTACTTGATCACGCGGTACTTGATGTGCGTGACGCCCGGTGCCTCGATCGCGCGGACCTGTTCGACCTCCAGGTTGCCGACGTTCTCGAGCAGTCGCTCGCCGTCGCCGAGAAGGACCGGGACGATGTCGAGCTCGAACTCGTCGATCAGACCAGCCACCAGGTACTGCTGCGCGGCGCTGGCGCCCCCGCCGAGAAGCACGTCCTGGCTCCCCGCAGTCCGCTTCCCCTGGTCGAGCGCGGAATCGATGCCATCGGTGACGAAGACGAAGGTCGTCCCTCCATCCATCTCCAGGGGTTCACGCGGGTGGTGGGTGAGCACGAACACCGGCGTGTGGAAGGGAGGGTTGTCTCCCCACCATCCGTTCCACGGTGGATCCTTCCGCCACGGACCTGGCCCTCCTCCGAACATGTTCCGCCCCATGATGGTCGCGCCGACGTTGGACCGGGCCTCCTCCACCACCGATGTGCTGGCGTTGACCTCGCCTCCCTCCAGCCCGTGCTGCCTGCGCCAAGTCTCCAGCGGCACGACCCACTGGTGGAGAGCCTCGCCCCCGGCACCGAGCGGGTTGTCCTCGCTCTGGTCAGGACCGGCGATGTACCCGTCCAGCGAGACGGATAGTTGGAATCGGAACTTGCCCATCGAACCTCCTTGTCCGGTAGTCAGACACGGGCCAGAAGAAGATCCAGCGGTCGGGGCACGCGAGTGAGGTCAAGCGCCCCCACGAGCAGGGGTGCGTACCGGATCTTCCGGCCGCCGCGCGTGCCAAGGAAGCGCCTGAGTTGCTGTTCCTTGCTCTTTCCCTGCTGAGCAGGCTGCTTCAAGAAGGTGCGAAACGACCCGATCTCGCCCTGGGCCTCGACGAGACCTTGAACAGCGAGGGCTCCGAGGGAACGGATCAACTCGTCCTCCAGGTCCGCCACGCACACGTAGAACCCGTGCGCTTCCATGTCCGCGCGCGTGAGAGCGGAGCCGAAGCCGGCGCGCTCGAGGCCACGCCGGAAGTCGCCCTCCTCCGCCGCGTCGTAGAGCCCGGCGAGTCTCACGTCCAGCCCCGAAGGCCCGAACCGATCCAGGAAGACCCGGATGTTCTTCGAACCTCCCATCGGGACGATCACGACGTCTTCGGCGTCGAGATTCCGACCGCGCCGTGCCGCCAACGCTTCGACCGCGAGTTGGTCGCTGACTCCTTCAACGAGCACGACCGCACGCGGGGAGAAAGCTTCAGCCATCTGTGCCGCAATTATGTGCAGCGGGCAGTGCGGCCTTCACCCGCCTCTTTCGGGCTACGGGACCAGGATCTCCTCTTCGCTCTACTCCTCAGCGAACACCTCTCGCAGCTTCGCTTCCTCCTCCGCGCTGAGGTTGGTGTGCAGCAGCTCCGCCTTCGTTCCTTCGAATGCGTCCTTCACCTTGTCCTGAACGGCTCCGGACGTCATCACGAAGAGAGCGGACGTCCCCGGGGTGATGGTCTCGCGGACCTGCTTGATGAAGTCATCGTCGATCCCCACGTCGGCCAAGGACCCCGATAGGGCTCCGGTCGCCGCCCCGACGGCCATTCCCAGGAGCGGGACGAAGAAGATCAGTCCGAACAGCATGCCCCAGAAGGCGCCTCCCAATGCTCCGGCGCCGGTCAAGTCATGAAGCTGCCGCGTCTTGGGCTTCTTCTTCCCTGCCGGCCAGGTGACGACGGCCGCGTCCACGATCTGGATCAGCTCCTCCTTCTGCAGCTGCTCCAGCGTGTAGAGCGCCCGTTCGGCTCCTTGGGCCGTGTTGAACTTCCAGATCGTGAAGGTGGCCATTCACCCTCTCCTTTCCTCTGGGGTCGGCAGCCAAATCTTGCCGATCGGCCGCCGACATGGTCTTCACCCGCGAGGCGGTTTCACCCGGGTGATCCGGCAGAGGCGGCCCGCCGACCCCACAGCGTGGCGTTGAGCATCGGTCCGGCGACCATCAACCTGGCGATCAGATAGAGCCAAGTGAGCATGACCACGGCGATCCCAAGAGATCCGTACAGATCGTTGACGTTTTCGAGACGCCGAACCAGATACAGCGCGGCGAAGAGCCGGAGCAGCTCGAAGCCAGCTCCGATGAGCACGGCGCCGGGGAGCAGGGCGGCTACGGGAGTCTGCGCGGGCCGAGGAAGATTCAGGGATCCCCACAGTGCCGCTGCGGAGACGAGCGCAATGAGTCCGAGATAGACGAGCAGGTCGGCCGGCCACGGGCCGGCGTACAGGGGCTGAGCGGCGACATGCACGAAAATCAGCACTGCCATCACTCCGGAGAAGATCGCCGGCAGTTTGATGAGCCCTCCCGTCCAGGGCACCCGGACCTGCCAGATGATCTGATGCACGATCCGCAGACTCTTCGTCACCCCCCGGGCAGCCCAGAGCGTTCCCCAGGTCCCGATCAGCAGCAGGACGATCAAGGCCTGATCCGACTGGGCGGTTGCCCGGGCGACGGTGGCGACCAGGGCGGCCGAGAGACCCGCGCTTCGAGCCACCGACTCCGGAGATTCCCCACCGACGTCGGCGAACAGCCCCAAGACCGAGACTGCGACAAGGCTGAACGAGACGAGCCAGAGGAACAGACGAAACGCCAGCCCCCCCGCCAGCAGGGTCGCAGCGTGGCGCTGGTCCCGTTCCGCGAACTCGAAGAACAAGCCCACCCACTGCCGGTGGGTCCGCTCCACTTCGAGACGCTCGCCCAGCCGGCGCCGGAGCTCTCGGGAACGTTCCCGAGCTTCCTCGGCTCGGCGCCTGGATGTGCCCGATCCTGAACCGTCTCCGCTCAACTGGTCAGACCACTGATCCCCTTACCGATGAGCGCGACGCCCAGCACGAGCAGAAGCAGGGCAGGATGTCGCCGATCGCGCTCTCCACTGCCCCACCTCCCACCAGCCAGGCGGACGAATGGTGGACGCCTCTTCCTGTCTCGGTCTTCCCCCGAGGCGAACGTTCACCCGGGTGATTGAGACAGGCGGGTGAGGCCCTTCATCCGATGAGGACGGCCAACCCTTTCCAGAGGAAGATCGCGCCGAATCCGAAGCCCACCACGATCTCGAGCGTCCGGCTGTGGTCGAGCAGCCATGCGCTCATTGCGCGCATGGTGCTCCCGGCCCTCTGCGGCGAGACCGCATAGAGCTCGATCGGCAGGTGATACGGAATCAGCATGATGAACAGGAAGACCGCGATCACGACCAGGATCGTGAAGAACACCGAGGGGAAAGGATTCGTGGTAGCGATCTCCTTCAGGCCACTCGCGAACACAATGAGGGCGTCCGCGTTGATGATCTGCACAACAATCCCGCCCAGCATCAGGCCGATGGGGCGCGCTGTCGCGAGCTTCTCCACTCGCGCCCGCTGGGCTTCCTGCTCCTCCGGCGCCTCCCGGGTGACGGTTGCCTTGAGTCCGAGCAACAGGAACAGGATGCCGAGGATCGTGTCGATCCACGCCGACGCCTCGCCGCTGCCCGAGTCCAAGCCCCCCCGCCCTGTAGAGGGTAAGGAGGACACCTGCAAAGACCACGTCGAGGAGGACGGCGCCGAGCACGAATAGCGCCGCACTCCGGATCGGTCGCTTCGCCTTCCCAATGATCAGCGCCGACACCACGAGCACGATCGGAGCGGCCAGCATCGCCGCG